>NZ_QUFZ01000016.1:0-70079 GCF_003478725.1 Clostridium sp. AF22-10 | reverse complement strand
GAAAAATATAACTCGGTTAAAAATTAATATGGAATATATAATAGAAGAGTATGAAAATTTAATAGATAAAATAATTAAATGACAATATTAAACAGCAATGAAAATACATATATGAATTTTTGATGAGTATAGAAATGGATTATTTACGGAGGAAAAATGGAAACTACCCTTATTATTATGGCGGCAGGTATCGGTTCCCGCTTCGGAACCGGTATCAAGCAGTTAGCCAAGATGGCTCCCAATGGGGAGATTATTATGGATTTTTCGATTTACGATGCGAAAGAAGCGGGATTTACAAAAGTTGTCTTTGTAATTCGAAAGGCTATCGAGGCAGAGTTTAAAGAAGTGATTGGAGATCGCTTATCAAAAGTCATGCCGGTAGAGTATGTATATCAGGAACTGGAAGATTTGCCGGGAGGTTATCAGGTTCCGGAAGGACGTGTAAAACCATGGGGAACAGGACAGGCGATCCTGGCTTGTAAGGATGTTGTGAAGGAGCCATTTGTGATTATTAATGCAGATGATTACTATGGGAAAGAAGCATTTGTAAAACTTCATGATTTCCTAGTTTCAGGAAATGCAGATAAAGATAAGATAAATCTTGCGATGGCAGGATTTTCCTTAAAAAATACTTTGAGTGAGAATGGAACTGTTACGAGAGGCATTTGTGTAGCAGATAAAGATGGATATCTGGAGAAAGTTATCGAGACAACGGGAATTCAGAGCGCAAATGGGAAGATTCAGTGTGATAATGAAGAAGTTAGTAGATGGGTTACATTAGATACGATGGTATCTATGAATATGTGGGCCGGATATCCGGACTTCCTTCAGTATATAGATGAGGGATTTTCTGGATTCTTAGATAAACTGAATGACAATCCACAGAAAAAGGAATATCTGCTTCCGAATATTGTGGCGGAGTTATTGGAGAAGAGAGCTGCGTCGGTAAAGGTTTTAGGTACATCTGATAGGTGGATTGGGATTACATATAAGGAAGATATTGAACCGGCACAGAAAGGTTTTTCATTAATGATAGAGAAGGACCTGTATCCGGTAAACTTATGGAAGTAATTTTAAATCCAAGAAAAAAATTAGCAAGTAGTTTTTACAAAATAATTTAATCTATTTATTTTCAGTGACAAAAAGGATGTCACTGTTTTTTATTTTAGCAGAGATCCATTGTTTTATGATATCTGTAGAAGCAATAAAAATGGGCATAAGGAGCGGAGAGGATGGAAAAGTACGATAAGATAATTATTGGTGCAGGGTTATATGGACTTTATTCTGCATTATTTTGTGCAAAAAGAGGGCAGCACGTCATCGTTTTGGAGTGCGACCCGACTCCTTTTAGGAGAGCAACCTATATTAATCAGGCACGAGTTCATCAAGGATATCATTATCCCAGATCAATTTCAACCGCGATGAAGTCGGCAGGATATTTTGAACGGTTTAATAAGGATTATGCTTTCTGTGTGAATAAGCAGTTTGATCAGATATACGCAACATCTAGCCAATATTCCTGGTCGGACGGTAAGCAGTTCAAGGCTTTTTGCAAAGCAGCGAATATTCCCTGCGAAGAATTGAATCCCGGAAATTATTTTAAAGAAGGTATGTGTGATGGGGTATTTCGGACTCGGGAATATACATACGATGCTATGATATTAAAGGATTATCTCCTGGAAGAGTTGAAAAAATTTCCTGGTCACGTAGAAATAAAATATGGTGTGAATATTATCAGCATTGAAAAACTTCAAGATGCTTATGTTATTAATACAGATACTAAAGAGAGATATAAATCAGGATTTGTATTAAATGCGACATATGCGGGAACCAATCAGATCCTTGATATGGTTGGATTTGAAAAGTTTAGTATAAAATACGAGTTGTGCGAGATCATTCTTTGCGATGTGAATGATAAATTGAAGGATATAGGATTTACAGTAATGGATGGTCCGTTCTTCTCCATTATGCCGTTTGGTAAGACAGGTTTTCATTCGCTTACGTCTGTAACCTTTACACCGCATACCACAAGTTATGATGCGGTTCCTATATTTGAGTGTCAGGAGAGAAGTGGCGGTTACTGTTCTACGTTCCATCTGGGAAATTGTAATGACTGTTTGGCCAAACCGGTAACGGCATTTCCGTACATGGCAAATTTGGCACGTAAATATATGTTGGATGATTATGGATTTGAATATAGAAGCTCATTGTTTTCAATGAAACCGATTCTGATGAGCTCAGAAATTGATGATTCAAGACCTACCGTTATTCGAAAATACTCCGAAAAACCAACTTTTGTTGGGGTTTTGTCGGGGAAGATAAATACAGTATATGATTTAGATGAGGTGCTTAGTGATGATGAATAAAGAGAAGAATTTTGCATCTGCCGTTATTTATGTGCATAATGCAGAAAATAGAATTGAAAATTTTTTGAATATGATAATTAAAACGATGGAGGATAATTTTGAGCATTCTGAAATTATCTGTGTGAATGATGCTTCGGAGGATCGTTCTTTAAATATTATTAAGGAAACAAGTAAAAAGGCATCTAATACAAGTGTATCAGTTGTGAATATGAGCTATTTTCATGGATTGGAACTTGCAATGAATGCGGGGGTGGATCTTTCAATCGGTGATTTTGTGTTCGAGTTTGATAATACGTTCCTCGATTTTGAACCAAGGGTGATTATGGAAATTTATCGCCATTCTCTGGAAGGATTTGACATTGTAAGCGCTTCCCCAGACAGAAAGGAAAGGTTTACTTCGAAACTCTTTTATAAAGTTTTTAACCATTATACGACATTAAATTATAAGATGGGAACGGAGAGTTTTTGTGTACTGAGCAGACGTGTTATTAACCGAATCAGCTCAATGAATAAAACAGTACCGTACCGGAAAGCGATTTATGCAAATAGTGGATTAAAAACAGACAATATCAAATATCAGACAATCGAATCGGGAAAACAGGCTTTTGATAAAGAGGAAAAAGGATATCGTTCAGGGCTTGCGATTGATACATTGATATTATTTACAGAGATGGGATATAGTTTTTCGAAGATTATGACAGCATTAATGATGCTTATGTCATTATTTATGAGTGTTTATTCGGTTGTGATTTATGCAACGGCAAATCCAGTTGCAGGATGGACGACGACGGTTCTGTTCCTTTCGGTTGCGTTCTTTGGACTTTTCGGAATCCTGACCATTGTTATTAAATATTTACAGTTGATCGTAGAACTGGTTTTCAAACGCAAACATTATAGTTTTGAGGGAATAGAAAAATTGACGAAATAGGAGAATGAAATGAAGGCACTAGTGGGATATACGGGCTTTGTAGGAAGCAATATTTATGATGCAGCAGGTAAGGAAATTGACTCGGTTTATAATTCGAAAAATATAGAGGATGCGTATGGGACATATCCGGATTTATTGATTTATGCGGGGCTTAGAGCTGAAAAGTATCTGGCGAATAATGCACCGGAAAAAGATATGGAGTTAATTTATCAGGCGGAGGAGAATATAAAGAAGATCAGTCCCAAAAAATTGGTACTTATATCTACGATAGATGTATTTAAGACACCAAAAGCGGTTGATGAGGATTCTGTCATTGACACAGAAAATCTTCATGCTTATGGATACAATCGATACCAATTAGAACTCTGGGTTAGAAAAAATTATCCGGATGCTTTGATTATCAGGCTTCCGGGGCTTTTTGGAAAGAATATTAAAAAGAATTTTATCTATGATTTTATGAATGTGATTCCGTTCATGTTAAAAAAAGAAAAAATTGAAGAATTAGCACAGCGTGATCCAGAATTAACAAAATTTTATGTTTTGCAGGAAAATGGTTTTTATAAGGTGAATGTTCTAGAGAAAGATAAGGCAATGCTGAAAGAAAAGTTTAGACAGCTCGGATTTTCGGCACTTAACTTCACAGACAGTCGAAGCAGATATCAGTTCTATAATCTGGGAAATCTTTGGAGAGATATTAATATTGCACTTTCAAAAGGAATAAAATTATGGCATCCAGCCACGGAACCGGTATCAGCTGGAGAAGTTTATGAATATCTTACAGGAGAAAAATTTACTAACGAACTGGGTAGTGTACCGGCGGATTATGATTATAGAACCATCTATGACAGAACATATGGAGGAAGTAACGGATATATTATTAGAAAGAAAAGAGTGTTGAAACAGATCTGGGAGTTTATACATGTATATGCTTAAATTTTACAATATTTCTGAAAGGTTCAAACAGGAGATAAATGAATCAAAATATAAACGTTGGATTTTAGAGAATAAAGGAATGCTGTTAATATCCATCTTGATTGCTATATTTTTGACCATATTAACATATCCGGGAATTATGTATTCAGATTCATATGCGAGAATAGGTGTGACATCTGAACTGAAAACTGCCATTCATGCATTTAATGTTGGAAATGTATCTATGACAAATTTAGCTTCTTGGCTCACGATTACGCCTTCATTTTTCATTTTGCTTTCTGAACAGATTGTCGGAAGTGTTGTTTTGTATACGTTTGTTCAGTGTTTTTTATTGTTCCTCTCGACATATATAATGGGTGATGGTTTAACAAATGAGGGACATAGAAGATGGAACCGGCTCTGTATTACATTAAATCCGGTCTTATGGGCTTTTGGAGTTTATTATGAGGCAAGCGTTGGTTGTGTAACGGCAATTATGGGTATATTGCTGTTAGTATGGAAATGGGACTCTTTAAGTAGTTACTTTGACAAAATCATTACTATAGTATTACTGATATTTTCATCATATGTTTGTCTTGGATATAGGGCTAATGCATTTACAATAATTCCTATATTAATTTTAATAGTAATTCTAAAGGAACGAAAAGTAATTAAGTCTACAATGATAATTTGTTCAATATGCATTGGTACTATTATGGCATTGGCTGTTCCTAAAGCATTGAATATTGATACTATGTCATCATATGCAGGATCATTAATTTGGGAAATGGTATCTACTATCCAGTCGATGGATGAAGAAAAACAGAGCCAATACATTACATATTTAGATGATGTATTTGGGAAAGAAGCGACAGCTACGGCTGTAGCTAATAATTCATATACTGGAGAATATTCTTCGATTAATGATATTTGGTGGGGAAATCCTTTTAATACGGAAGATGTTTCAAAATCGGAAAATACAAAAAAGGTTTTAAGCAAATATATACATTTATGGATATCAGAGCCTAAGGATTGTCTAAAAGTAAAATGGAACTTTATTTCTCATAGCCTTGGTATAAATCAACCTCTTAGGATGGCTGAGTATGACTATAACAGAGATAATAGTATGAGCCAGTTTGGATACAATGATTGTAAACAACGCTTGGCATATGTGGATTTCTTTCTAGCATTTATGAATTTTATGATTATTTTTAGAATTCCATGGTTGATGTTCACAGTTGCGTTAGTGTTAATATTAATTTGGAGATTTAAGTGTGGGGGAAAGAAAGAAAATATAAATATATATGAGGCAAGTTTTGGCATCGCTGTATTTTATTATGGTGCTTATATTTTAAATACACAATCATTTGAATTTAGGTATTACTTTCCGTCTTGGTTATTATTGTTCCTTATTATTTTTTCGCTCTCTGCTGATTTGTGTTTTAGAAATAAAATTTTAAAGAAAATTATGATATGCTTGTTACCAATATTAGCAATTGTTTCATTCTGTGGAACATATGGTGAATACACTAAAGTCGGGGATAATATAGTGAAAAATATAACGAAGGAGGGAACTCTGCTTTGTGAAAATGGAAAGAATTATGTTTATTATTTAGATGGAAAACTATATTTTGTTAATTTGCCTGGAGCAGATGAAATATACACATATTTTCTTCATTATTTTCCTCTGGATGGAGATATGATAAATAGTGATTTCAAATACGAATTAATAAAGATAGCTACATCATTTTGGAAAAATTCGGTAGCTGTGATGGATATGCCAAAACAGGAAGTGGAAAAGATTGAATTTGGACAATATTATGGGGATACTCGTTTCTGGGAAAGAACGATTGAAACTAGTTCATTCATATCAAGACCGAAAATGTTATATCTTTCTGATTACACAGATAATGACTGGAATTGTGGTTATAGTAATTTGGAAAATTGCTTTTTAATAAATAATTTGGACTTAGAAAATTATTATATTAAAGGAAAGGAATTGCAACTCCAAGATGGAAGTGTCACAAGAATAACAGATGTTGAGGAAGTTGCAGGATATATCAGAATATATACAGACGAAAAACTTGATGATGTATCAGTAAGGGAATATCAGGTGATAGAATAATGAAGTTATCAATATCAAATATAGGCTGGTTAAGTAAACAGGACAGTCGTGTTTATGAAATGATGAAAAAATATGGTTTTTCCGGATTAGAAATTGCCCCGACTAGAATTTTCCCGGAGAATCCTTATGACCATTTAAAAGAGGCGGGAGAATGGGCAAAAAAAATAAAGGAACAGTATGGTTTCGTTGTACCGTCAATGCAGTCCATTTGGTATGGAAGGCAAGAAAAAATATTTGGTACGCAAGAGGAGTTTAATGCACTTGTGACATATACGAAAAAAGCGATAGATTTTGCATCCGTTATCGGATGCAAGAATCTTGTTTTCGGCTGCCCGCGAAATCGTAATTTACCGGATGGCGCTGATTCTGCGAAAGGTGTGGAATTCTTTAAGATCTTAGGTGATTATGCTGCATCCAGAGAAACTGTGATTGGAATGGAAGCAAATCCTATTATCTACAATACAAACTATATCAATGATACCAGAGCAGCGATTGAACTGATTCGAAAAGTAAATTCGGATGGTTTTAAGCTCAATCTGGATGTTGGAACAATGATTTATAATCAGGAAGATATAGATGAACTTGTTGGAAATGTAGGTTTAATCAACCATGTTCATATCAGTGAACCGGGGCTTAAGCCGATCGAAAGTAGGGAAATTCATAGTAAGCTTAAAGATATCTTGTTGTCTGAAGGATATATGGGCTTTGTGTCTATTGAAATGGGGAAAGTTGACAATGCGGAAATACTTGAAGAAACAACAAAATATATTGCGGAGGTGTATAGAGTATGATGAGACTTGCGTTCGGGGGGGGGCAGATGGCGCTGTCTAAGTAAAAATCAAGCATTTACAGGACTGTTTTATGTTGGAATCATCCTTATGGTAATTATGGTATCAATAATAAAGTTTCGAGGCGGTGAAATCAATTACCTGGATTCAGATGCAACTTGGCATACATTATTGACGATGCAAGCATATGACGAGACACCTATTAGTCAACATAAATTTTTGCCGATAGTCAGCTTAGGAGGAGTGGACAATAAGGGGATTTCATGGGGCGCAACAATACCGGATAAAGAAGGAAATTTTTATTATACTTCATTTTCGCCTGCTGGATTTGTATTGCCATATTTATTTATAAAAGTATTTAGATTGCCGATAAACGAAAAGAGTTTGTACTATTTCAATACACTATTATTTGCGATATCTGCAGTTTTGTGGGCTTTTTTTTTGAAGACGATTTATAAATCAGAAAAGTGGAGAAGGCATATTATTTGTATTGGAGTATTAACATATATCTTTTCTCCAGAACTATTTCATGGAATGGGAATTGTATATTGGCATCAATCTATAATGCAGGTAATGTTAATAGCACAATTTTTAACATACTATCAATATAAAACTAAAAACTCTAAGAAAGGTAAAATCGCTTTTTATTTAATTACACTAATTATCCCATATATCGAATGGACGGGATATGTGGCTAATTTAGGATTTGCTCTTTTTGAACTTGGTTCAGATTGGAAGTTCGATCTTAAAAGAGCTTGGAAGAATGCGATTGTGATTGGAGCCATCACAGCTGCGTCATTTGGATTGTTTACTGTACATTATTTGAGTGTAGTAGCTGCATCAGATTTCTTTCTTGCTTTAAAAAATAGATTTTTTGCAAGAAATATTGCTTCGAGTACATTATTAACGGATGTATTTGGTAGTTATTTAAAGTCATTTTTGTTGTTATGGATTTTGCTATTCTTTTTAATAATATGGAATATTATTAAAAATGAAAAAATTGAATTGAAGAATAAATGCATCTTATTTGTTTTGGCTTTTCCACTTTTGGAAAATGTTGTTATGAAAGAACATGCATTGTCATATTCTTATGACAGAATGAAGATGGTATTTATATTATCTTATCTGATCTGTGAGTTGGTGGCTCAAATACTGGTTAGCTATGAGAAACGAAATAAAGCAGCATTTATAATTATTGCTATAGTCACAGTTATTTGCTGTTTTGGAAATTTGAATTATTATAGGAAAGATTCAAAATATATTTGGGATATTACTTATAGAGAAACAAACAAAAAAATTTCTGAATATATTAATCAAAACTATTGGAATAGTGTATTGACAACAAATGCTTCAGTTAGAGGATATTTAAATTTATTATTTAACAGGGGAATTTATGAATGGGGAGACATTGATTCGGTTAGAGATATTGCATTGCAAAAAGGAAAACGCTATGCAATCGAATTGAAAACTCTGGATGCTCCAGGAAATATGTATCAATTAACAGGTGCAATAGTATATGATGTCGCTGTTGATAAGTTTATTTATATTAAGCTTAGAAATGATGGGACAATAGTGGAATTAAATAATGATGTTGAGGAATATAACTTGGCAGATTTGACAGATGAAAATTGGACCTCTGGATATTCAAATGTAGGTAATGTATTGCTTTTTTATTATGAAGAAGAATTATTGAATAATTTACGAAACGGAACATTCGTTTCTACTGGAGAGAGGCAATTTACTATTCAGGATATTAAATACGATAGTCAATGGATTGAAGTTACCGTTGAAGGCGATGCATCATCGTGTAAATATCCGGCATACATTTCGATACAATAAAGAAATAGATTACTTCAAAGTAAAATGCGACAGAATAATATGATGAAATTAAATTGTACTAAGAAGGACTGTTCGTACAGATGAGGTAGACAATCTAAATAGTATGGTTAATAAGATCACAAAAAATAAAAAAACAAAGTAGGAAAAGAAAAATGATATTTGAAAAACAAAAAGGTATTCCTAAATTTGAGTGTATGGAATATCAAAAAAAAACAAAAGATTATGTTGTCCTAATTCCGATTATCAATGAAGGAGAGCGGATTTCCAAAGAATTAAAGAGAGCGAAAAAATATCAAGTGTCAGAGTATGCAGATATTGTAATTTGTGATGGTGGTTCAACTGATGGTTGTACGGAAGAAAAGAATCTGAGAAGCCTGGATGTTAATACTCTTCTTGTGAAAATGGATGTAGGAAAACAGGGAGCTCAGCTCAGAATGGGATTTTGGTGGGCGCTAAAGCGGGGATACAAAGGGATTATTACAATTGATGGAAATAATAAAGATAGCATAGAAGATGTTCCTCGTTTTATAGAGAAATTAAAGGAAGGCTATGATCTTATTCAAGGCTCAAGATTTGTAAAAGGCGGCAAAGCGATTAACACGCCTTTTATTCGGACAGTATCTGTAAAATTAATCCATGCCCCAATTATTTCGCTCACAGCGCATCAGAAGTTTACAGATACTACGAATGCCTATAGAGCGTATTCTGCAAGGTATCTTACGGACAAGCGGGTGCAGCCGTTAAGAGACATTTTTATGACCTACGAACTTTTGGCATATCTTTCAGTACGTGCTACACAGATAGGAATGAAAGCTTGTGAGATACCGGTGACCAGAGCATATCCTAAGACAGGAAAAACTCCTACGAAGATTAGTTTCTTTAAGGGCAATAGTGAATTAATAAAAATTTTGATTGCAAATGCTAGAGGAGTATATAAACCAAAGTACAAGAAGATTAATAATTAAAAAAATATTGTGTTCCATTTTCGCTTGTGTCACATGTACATTATGATATTTCTTAAAAAAGATGCGAAAAGTGAGTAAGGAATAGCTTGAGGAGAGATATGAATACAGTGCTCATAATCATGGCTGCTGGCATCGGTTCCCGCTTCGGAACCGGCATCAAGCAGCTTGCAAAGATGGCTCCCAATGGGGGGATTATTATGGATTTTTCGATTTACGATGCGAAAGCGGCTGGATTTACTAAAGTTGTTTTTGTGATTCGAAAAGCAATCGAAGCGGAATTTAAAGAAGTGATTGGAAATCGCTTATCGAAAGTTATGCCAGTAGAGTATGTCTATCAGGAATTAGAAGATTTGCCGGATGGATATAAGGTTCCTGCAGGACGCGTGAAACCGTGGGGGACTGGACAGGCAATTTTAGCTTGCAAGAATGTAGTAAAAGAGCCATTTGTGATTATTAATGCAGATGATTATTATGGAAAAGAAGCATTTATAAAGCTTCATGATTTCTTGATTTCCGAGAATGAGAATAAAGAGAAGATGAACCTTGCCATGGCTGGATTTTCTTTGAAGAACACGCTGAGTGAGAACGGAGCTGTAACTAGAGGTGTCTGTGTGGCAGATGCAAATGGATATCTGGAGAAAGTGATTGAGACAACGGGAATTCAGATAGTGGATGGAAAAATACAGTGCGATAATGCGGAAGTCAGCAAATGGATTACATCAGATGCAATGGTATCTATGAATATGTGGGCGGGATATCCGGATTTTTTGCGGTATATAGATGAAGGATTTGCCAGATTCCTTGATACATTAGGGGAAAATTCAGAGAAGAAAGAATATCTTCTCCCGAATATTGTGGCGGAATTGCTGGAAAAGAATTTGGCGGCTGTAAAAGTCCTGAATACATCGGATAGATGGATTGGTATTACATATAAGGAAGATATAGAACCGGCACAGGAGAAGTTTCGATTTATGATGAAATCTGGCATATATCCGATGCAGTTATGGGAGTAGTAATGTATAAAAAATTAAGAAGGTTTAGATTATGAATTTTTTTGAGAAGTTGAAATTATTAAAAAAGAATAATGCTACTGAAATGAATTACAAGATGTTATTTCAAAACATTATAAAGGGTATATATCTGTCCGTATTTTTGATAATAATTTTAATTTGTGTTTTTTTCCCTAAGATTGAATATGCAAATAAATCTCTTTGTGCGAATTTTTTGTCGCCATGGGTGCTAATGTTTTTGGGAACGATTTTTTTTGCTGTAGTATATACTGTGGCAAATTGTTTTAACTTTAAAAACAGTAAAAAAACTATGATAGTCGTTTCGATACTGTTTTTCTTTTTGAACCTTTTTTGTGTGTATAATTATTATTTTTATACAGGGTGGGATTCTTCCGAATTAATAAATTTTTCTAATTCATATATACACCATCAAAATGCAAATGATTATCAATGGTATTTTTCAAGATACCCTAATAACCTGTTTTTGGCAGAAATTTTCTCTATAATCCGATTTGTGGCACATAATATAGGATTCCATGATTATGAATATTTTGCTATTTTGACAGTTCAATGTTTTTTAAATGCCGTAACAGGCTATTTATTATTTCATATAATTAAGTATTTATTTGATGATACAAAAATTTCGCTGTTTGGGTATGTTGTTTATGTTCTTTTGGCTGGAATATCTCCATGGATTTCTATACCGTATTCGGATTCTATGGCATTGATATTTCCTACGTTGATTTTATATCTTTATATTCATAATAAAAAGAAGAATTCTATGTTAGTGTGGTTCTTCATAGGTCTTTGTTCAACGGTGGGATATAAAATAAAACCTCAAACATTTATCGTTTTTATTGCAGTTATTTTAGTTGAAACATTTTGCGTTGCAGGAAAGAGAGAATTGAAAAAAAGTTTCTTGAATGATTTGATTGCTATTTTTGGCGCTTTCATGGGGCTGTGTATAATTAAAGTTGGAATTTCGGCGATGAATTTTCCGGTTGATAAAAACATGTCTTTTGGAATTGCACATTATTTTATGATGGGTATGAATCCTGCTGATATGGGAAATTTTTCTGATAAGGATGTTGAATTTTCTGCATCATTTTCAACTTGTGCAGAAAGAAACGCAGCAGATTTGTATGTGGCAATTAATCGTATTAAAAATATGCATGTACTAGGCTTGGTGCAGCAATTTGCGCGAAAAATATTATCCAATTATTATAATGGTACATTTAGCTGGGCTGCAGAAGGTGGATTCTTTTTGGAAGTATTTCCTCCGAAAGCGACACCAATATGTGAGTTTTTGCGTGGTTTGTATTATACGGGACAATATGGAGACATCGGAAAATACTATATTTTATGGTCAAATTTTGAACAGATGATATGGTTGACAATTATATTTTTAAATGTGTTTGCATGGCATGCAACTAAAAACAATCGTGTATGTGTGATTATGTTAAGCATCTTAGGGCTGACACTGTTTGAATTAATTTTCGAAGCACGTGCAAGATATTTATTCACATATATTCCACTATATATTATATTGTCTCTCTATGGATTCCAATATATAAGATCAAGATTAAATACTTTTAGAGAACGATATAAAAGATCGGAAAGGTAAAATTTAAAATGAATACCATATTATACATTATTATTCCTTGTTACAATGAGGAAACAGTTCTTCCAATTACATCAAAGATGTTTTTGGATAAGCTGACTTCTTTGATTCAGTCTAATACGATTTCTAACAGCAGCCGTATCCTTTTTGTGAATGATGGAAGTAAGGATAAGACATGGGAAATCATTTGCAATCTGGCAAAACAAGATGAACATTTTATAGGAATCTCTCAGAGCCGTAACCGAGGCCATCAAAATGCGGTTCTTGCGGGTTTGATGGAAGCGAAAGATAAATGTGATATTACAATTTCCATTGATTGTGATGGTCAGGATGATATTAATGCTATGGACGAGATGGTGGAGCAGTATAAGCAGGGATGTGAAATTGTCTATGGCGTCAGAAGTAAACGTGATACAGATACATTTTTTAAACGTTTTACAGCAGAAGGATTTTATAAACTTTTAAACTGGATGGGTGCGGAGGTTGTCTATAATCATGCGGATTATCGCCTTGTCTCAAGTCGGGTGTTAAAGGAGTTTGCTAATTTCAAGGAGGTAAATCTTTTTTTGCGTGGGATGTTTCCGCTGGTTGGCTTTAAGAGCACAAGTGTTTATTATGAGCGTCATGAAAGAATTGCAGGAGAAAGCCATTATCCATTGACGAAAATGTTGAGCCTTGCGTTTGATGGTATTACGAGCTTGAGCATAAAACCTATTCGAATTATTACAGCGCTTGGTACGGTGATTGCAGGACTCAGTTTTCTTGGAGTTATTTGGTCGATCGTGATGCGTTTCATGGGAAATGTAGTTGCCGGATGGTCGAGCATGACATGTATTATTTGCTTGATTGGCGGAGTGCAGCTGGTTTGTCTAGGGATTTTAGGTGAATATATCGGAAAGATTTATATGGAAGTCAAGCATCGGCCGAGATATATTATTAGTGAACGGACAGAAGTAAAAGATACTTCTAATTCACATAAGAAGGTTCACTATTAAGTCTGGGGGGTGCCTGAATGGAGAGACAGGAAATGGAAGGAAAGCAGCGCAGGAAGGCTCTTCTGGTTACCCATGTCAGCGGCTTTGTCCCGCAGTTTGAGATGAACAATGTCCATATTTTACAGAAAATGGGATACGAGGTTCATTATGCCTCAAATTTTCATACGCCGTCCTATGGAACGGATAATCACCGTCTGGATGGAACCGGGATTATCTGTCACCAGATTGATTTTGTACGGAGTCCGTTTGATAAGCGGAATTTTCAGGTGTACCGTCAGATGGTTGAGCTGATGCGCCGGGAAAATTTTTCGCTGGTGCACTGCCACACACCGATGGGAGGTGTGATGGCGCGCCTGGCGGCCCATGCGACGGGGACTGGCCCGGTGATTTATACGGCGCATGGATTCCATTTTTTTAAAGGGGCGTCGTGGAAGAACTGGCTGTTTTATTATCCGATGGAAAAGTTTTTATCGAGGTATACGGATCAGCAGATCTGTATTAACCGAGAGGATTATGAACTTGCGAAACGGAAATTCCATGCGAGGTATGTGGATTATGTGCCGGGTGTGGGGATAGAGGAAGATAATTTTTTTAAAATGGGGGAAAAGGAACGTCAAAAGAAGAGAGAGAGTCTGGGCGTGCCGCCGGGACGGGTAGTGCTTTTGACGTCCGGGGAGATGATTCCGAGGAAAAATCAGGAAGTGCTGTTTCGGATGCTGGCGAAGCTGAAGGATTCGGAAAAGGAGTCAGTTTTATCGTTGGAACGAAATGAAACGGCAGATGAGCAGGAGGATGCTGGAACAGGCAGGCGAGTTGAGAGATGCAGCTATGAACGGCTGCATCTTTTATTATGCGGACATGGCGAATTGAAGGAGTATTTGCAGGATCTGGCAGCGCAGCTTGGGATAGCGGATCATATATCATTTTTGGGTTATAGGGAAGATATGGCGGAGATTTTTGGTGCTTCGGATATCTTCCTTTTTCCGTCTTTCCAGGAAGACTGCCGCGTGCGATGCTGGAGGCGATGGCGAGCGGACTGCCGGTGGTTTGTTCGGAGATCCGGGGCAATACGGACCTGATGGGAGAGGAGTGGACTTTATCTGAGGATGGAAGCCAGAAAATCTGTCCGGGCGGAATGATGATTGAGAAGATGCAGGATGAAGAAGTCTGGGCGCGGGCACTTTTGTATATGCTGGAACATATGGATGAATGGGACCGGATGGGCGAGGTGTGCAGAAAGCGAAGCCGTCTGTTTGGCCTGGATGCAGTGGGGGAAAAGATGGAGAAGATTTACAAGAGACTGCTGGGAAGAGAGTCGGAGAGAGGATAAAGGAGTCATGAAGGAGAAGATGGTATTTGCGCCAGCCAGCGTATTGTTTTTATTGTTTGTTTTTTTGAAACAGTTTTATCTATTTCCTTCGGGAGGAATGGGAGCGGCGGATGTTTGTCTGCTGCTCTCTTTTTTTATTTTACTGGCTGGATGCTTGAAAAAGAAGGAACGAATCGGACGGGTTCGGGAAGATGGTTTTTTCTATGTGTTTTTGCTGTTTGTGATAGGGATTAATGCATATTATGGTATACGGCTGGGGCGGAATGAGTTTTTCCGGTATACGTTTTTCTGGATTTATAATGCCTGTGCGATATGGACGTTTCGGAAGCTGGTGGATCAGGAGAATGAAACGTTTTTATTGTGGATGAACCGGGTGGTGAAGGTAAATATCGTTTTGCAGCTTCTGGTATATGCATCGGGCCATGGACGGATTTTTCATGAATACTGGGGCGCGGTGCGGTACCAGGGAACGTTTAATGATCCGAATCAGCTGGCGTTTTTCTTATTTATGATGGTGCTGCTTTTGTACCTGTACCGGTGTCGGTTCGGCGATCGGAGCTTTCTTATTTTTTACTTGCTGGCTTTACCGGTGCTGGCGGCATCGAAATCGACGGGAATTCTGCTGGGCTTTCTGGTTTTTACCTTGCTGGCAGGAGCGCATGCACTCTATCTGGAGGGATGCAGGAGAAAGGTTCCGTCGAAGGTGTGGATCGTGGGAATCTGTGGTGGATTTCTTTTGTTGGGCGTGTTTTTGTGGTGGATATGGCCAGCGGCGGATTTCGATGTGAAGACCGTGGATTACAATATGCTGACCCGGATTCAGGAGAAGATCTGGAAAGTTGCACATGGCGGACTTTTGGGACTGTTTCTGGATCGCGGCATGGAGAAGCTGGTGCTTTACCCACAATACCTGTTATACGGCGCAGGCGAGGGCGGATTTGACCGTTTCACGCTGACCAGCCAGATCAATGAGATTCATTGCTGCCTGTTCAGTGTATTATTCTGCTATGGAATAATCCCGACGGTTTTCCTACTTATCTGGCTGGTCCGGAATCTGCGGTATATGAATGCGGCGATGATGTGTGCGGTGGCAGGGATTTTGGCGGAGAGTTTCTTTTTGGTGAATTACCGGCAGCCGATGTTTTGGATGATTTTGGTGTATGGGAGTGTGATAAGGGAGAAGGAGAGTGAAGGTAGGCTTTTTTCTTAACAAATGTGGTTAGGAAAAAATTTACATTTGGAAATATTTAAAATTTGCTGCTCCTAGTTGATTTTTTTTGAGGATTGAAATTAGCAATAAACTTAAAACAACTCAAAAACTTGATTTTTAACATTGACTAAGTTAAAATGAAAGAAATTGAGTTAAAAGGGGAATGGGAAATATGCTTACAAGCGTATTCGGGATTTCTATAAAATATGAAGCATGGAATCATCAGGATTCTTTGCCTGTTTATATTGCGGGAAGTTATAATTTTCACACAGCATATATTGGAAACAGACGCTGTATAATGCTTACTCCGACAGAAGAACTTGCCACACTTCCGGCATTGAAAAAACAGATTACAAAAATACAGCAGATTGATAATGTACCAGTCGTATTTGAACTTGCGTCGGTATCTAATTATCGAAGAAAAAGCCTTATAGAAAATAATATACCGTTTATTACTGATAAGCAGGTCTTTCTTCCTTTCATCGGGACAATGCTTTCTGATGAGAAAGAACCCCAAAAGCTGACAGGTAAGTTTGTTTGCTCAACACAGCAGTTGTTTTTGTTTTATCTGTATAGTAAGAAAAAACGATTGTATATTTCAGAAGCCGGAAAAGTGCTTCCATTTACAGCAATGACCTTGACCAGAGCAGTAAAGCAGTTGGAAGCGACGGATTTGTTTCTTGTAGCAAAAGACGGTGTCAACAAGTTTATTGAGTCAAAATATAACAGAGATGAATTATTTGAAAAAGCAAAAGTATATTTGACAACACCTGTCCGCAAAGCAGGATATATAGATAAGACGCAAGTTACAGAAAATATGGTCTTTGCAGGGGGGACGGCACTTTCTGAAAAAACAATGCTAAATCCAAGCCGAGTTGCTACCTATGCAATCAGTGAGAGGGATTATGATAAAACTTTGCTGACCGATGAATTGATAGACCCGGATAAGCAGGTAAGACTTGAATTATGGGCATACAACCCGAAACAATTTTCAGAGGATAACAGTGCTGACGATATTTCCATTGTTTTATCTTTTGGAGATACAAACGATGAGAGAATTGAAGAAGCAGTAGATGAATTGCAGGAAAGAAGGTTGAAGGAGTAATGGTCAGCGGATTTACAAAATTTAAGGAAAGATTTCAGGGTTTTGAAAATCAATATGTTATCATCGGCGGGACAGCTTGTGATTTGATTATGGAAAATGAAGAATTACCGTTTCGTGCTACAAAAGATGTAGATATTGTATTGATTGTCGAATCCATAACAGCGGAGTTCGGCAGGCAGTTCTGGGAGTATGTCAAGGAAGCAGGATATGAGCATTTGAATAAAAGTACCGGAAATACACAGTTTTATCGTTTCACATCTCCGAAAAGCAAAGAATATCCATATATGATAGAAATATTTTCCAGAAATCCGGATTTTGTTATATTGGAAGATGATGCAGTTCTCACACCGCTTCCGATAGACGATGAAATCTCCAGCTTGTCGGCAATCCTTTTAAATGAAGCGTATTATGAATTGCTAAAAACCGGACAATTGATGGTTGATGGCATTCCGGTATTAAGTCCGACTTGTCTGATACCATTTAAGGCGAAAGCGTGGCTGGATTTAAAGGAACGCAAGCTGAATGGAGAGCAGGTTGACAGCAAAAATATAAAGAAACATAAAAATGATGTGTTCCGATTAGCACAGTTAATCACAGCCAATACAAGGCAAGTTCTCAGTCCGGAAATAGCAGAGGATATGAAAAAGTTCTTATCTGAAATAGCTGATGAAACAGTGGATTTAAAGTCCTTGGGTATAAGAGGAACAGATAAGAAGAAAATGACAGATATGTTGTACCAGTGTTATGGGTTGAAGGATAATACATAGTAAAAGTGTTCTTGAAGATTTTGGACTCGCCCTGAGAGGGGAGGGTGCGGACATTTTCTTGGACAGGTTAAACAGCCAATCCAAGTCTACGTCTGTACTCCATAGGACTCATGTATCCTAATGGAGTATTAATAAGGTATTGTGTCCAAATTGAGAGTTTGTTTTGGGGAATGCTTGAAGCTGACGGGATATTCTTGTTTAAATTGTCGTTGTATGTTATAAATAAATCACAAGTATAACAACACGTAACAAGGAGAAAACCAACATGTACGATTATTTAATAGTAGGCGCCGGTCTCTACGGTGCCGTATTCGCCCATGAGGCGAAGAAAGCGGGCAAGAAGGTTCTGGTGATTGACCGCCGCCCGAATATTGCAGGAAATGTGTATACAGAGCCGATGGAGGGCATCCAGGTTCACAAGTATGGCGCGCATATTTTCCACACGAATAATAAGGAAGTCTGGAATTATGTAAATCAGTTCGCGGAGTTTAACCGTTTTACGAACTCTCCGGTGGCGAATTACCACGGCGAGCTGTATT
Organism: Clostridium sp. AF22-10; assembly: GCF_003478725.1. Taxonomy (NCBI): domain Bacteria; kingdom Bacillati; phylum Bacillota; class Clostridia; order Eubacteriales; family Clostridiaceae; genus Clostridium; species Clostridium sp. AF22-10. The sequence continues at coordinate 51,579 of NZ_QUFZ01000016.1, read as the reverse complement.
CCCTGCCGTTTAATATGTACACCTTCAACAAGATGTGGGGTGTCGTGACTCCGCAGGAGGCAGCGGCGAAGATCGAGGAACAGCGCAAGGCAGCAGGCATCACCGAGCCGAAGAACCTGGAAGAGCAGGCGATCAGCCTGGTTGGTACGGATATTTATGAGAAGCTGATCAAGGGATATACACAGAAGCAGTGGGGAAGAGAGTGCAAGGATCTTCCGTCCTTTATCATCAAGCGTCTTCCGGTTCGTCTGACCTTTGACAACAACTATTTTAACGCCCTGTATCAGGGAATCCCGGTTGGCGGCTATACGAAGATGGTTGCCAATATGCTGGACGGCATCGAGGTTCGCCTGGAAGAGGATTATTTTGAGAATAAGGCTGATTGGGATGCGATGGCAAAGAAAGTAGTTTACACCGGCGCGATCGATGCGTATTTTGAGTATTCGCTGGGCGTTCTGGAGTATCGTTCTGTGCGCTTTGATACCGAAGTGCTGGATATCCCGAATTTCCAGGGCAATGCGGCAGTGAACTATACAGATGCGGAGACTCCGTGGACGCGTATTATCGAGCATAAATGGTTTGAGTTTGGCAAGGATGCGGATGGCAATGATCTGCCAAAGACGGTTATCAGCCGTGAGTACAGTTCTGAGTGGAAGTTAGGCGATGAGCCGTATTATCCGGTCAATGATGCGAAGAATGGTGCGCTGTATGAGAAGTACAAAGAGCTGGCCAAGAAGGAAGAGAAGGTAATCTTTGGCGGACGTCTGGGCGAGTATAAGTATTATGATATGGATGCGGTGATTGCTTCGGCGTTGGAGCTGGTGAAGAAAGAGCTGTAGGAGAATTTTTGATTTTTATTCGGATCGGCGGATGGTTTCGGAATCATGGATTAGATGGGAAGCTACCTGCTGATTCAGATAAAATGGTGAAATGAAAATTGCAAAATTTAGTATTTCAAAAATAAGGCATAATAAAACATCTTGAATACAGAAAAAAGATATGCTATAGTAAAAATAGGAAAGCCAGAGACATACGGCCTGCCGAAATGAAACAGTTAATCTCTTATGAGACCAGCCGCCCCTATTGCAGTAGTGGCGGCTATTTTCTTCTCGTGAAGATTGTATAACACAATCCTACGAGAGCGACAATGAATATTCCAGACTGAATTAAATCCGAATATGTAATATACATTGTTATCGCCCTCCTTTCTGTCATTGGTATGACGAGATGCTGGAGGGGAAGCCCTCCAAAAGTAGGGGCAGGCCGCCTTTCATATGCTCTGACTTTCCATAATTTTAATTTATCATAATTATAATGTGAGATCAATAAAAAAACACATCTAAACTGTGCAAATGATACTTTTGAAAATGCACAAACTATGCACGTCATTGATTCGGCATCAATTTCTCCAAATCCTCCATCATTCTCCCCAAATCCCGTTCCACCACCTCATACACCAGCACATCCGGCTTATTTTCGTTCAAAAATTCCGGCTCGAATGCCTGCCAGTGGTAAAAATCGGTATACGCAAAGTATTTTGGCAGTCCGACCAGCAGGGCGGTGCCGAAGGAGTCGCGGTAGATCGTGATGCGTCGCGGGTCGGGCGCCTGGTCTGCTGAGATGTGGGCGATGTTGCCATCGTCGGAGGCACTGTCGTAGTGGATGGTTACATTGTTTCGGTAACCGGATACATCTGCTTTGGTATCGTCGCACATGGATTCTGGCATGTGGAACAGGTTTGCCAGATCGCCCGGATCGCGTGGCTCATAGGTGACAGTGACGTCCTCGATCGGCGTGGAGGTGCCGCCAGCGGCATCGATGATCTGCCCGGAGACGAGAAATCCGGCAGCATCGTTCCAGTGGGTGTCGGTTTTGAAATACCACTGATAGTCCCGGCGGTTTTTGAGCTCCGGGTATGGATTGACAACTGGGACATTTGTGTGTATTTCCAGATAATCGAGCAGTTCACTGCGGCGGGTAGGTCCGTCCGGTGCGGTGAAGCCATCCGGGAGGAATTCGCTGCATACGCCTTCTTTATTGGGAGCACACAGGAAGATAAATTCGGTGCCTTTTTCTTTCCAGGCGTCGTGGACGGTCTGGAGTTTGTGTGCCAGCATCTGGAGTTCCCCGGCGGAAAAACGGTTGGTGCCGAGGAAGTCCTCGACAGAGCTTCCGAGCGTGTAAAAGTACCAGCCATCTTTTCCGGTGATGACGTCCTGCGAGTCTCCGAACTGGAATAAGGAGAGGTTTAAGCGGGCGTTCAGGCTTAAGAAGCGGTTGCGGAACGCCGCGTGGTCGTTGATCCAGTCCTCAACACCGGATGGAAAGGTATCGATGGTTTCCAGCGACAGAGTTGGAAATGCCGCCAGACTGCGGTTTTCGCCGGTGCCCTCATCGGCTGTGGTTTTCAGGATAGGAACAGCAGGTTGGGGGAGAGGATGCAGGCGAAGAAGACTGCGATCATGATATGAGTGCGTTTCATAGGATAAAGTCCTCAATTCATAAATTTTTATTCATTTCTTGAATTTTCCGTAGTGTTTATGGTTTCATTGATAGCATTTTCGGAAGATTCGCCGTTTACCTCTTTTTGAATAGTAGCTTCTTCCGGTATATTTGTTTTTTTCAGTTCATCGTCCTTTTTCGGCTTTTCAGCCGCTTCGGAAGCATCGGTTTCTTCTATTATTTCTGCGTCCTCCACCGCCTTCTCCGTCGTTTTCTCCACCAAATCAAACGTTACCTGCGCCTTAAACAGATCCCCATCGATATACAAACTAAACTGCCCGTTCTGCAATTCCGTCAGATCTTTGGCGATCGATAGTCCCAGCCCGCTTCCCTCGGTGGTGCGGGCGACGTCGCCGCGCACGAAACGTTCGGTCAGCTCGTCGGCACGGATGTTGAGCGGATTGGCAGATATATTTTTGATGGTGAAGACTGCCTGGCCAGCAGTACCGGTTTCTGGATTTCCGGGAACGCGGGCGAGGTCTACGTAGACGCGGCTGCCCTCCATCGCATATTTGCAGACATTGTTGTACAGGTTTTCAAGTACGCGCCACAGGCGGCGTCCATCGGCGCGGATCATCAGCGGTTCCCGCGGGGCATTGATGATGAGCTGCAGATGTCTGGCATCCAGTTTTTCTTCAAATTCGCCGTTGGTCTGAAATGCCATCTGGACGAGGTCAATGTCGGTAAATTCAAGCTTCACATTGCCGGAGCTTGCCTTGGATGCCTCGACGAGGTCTTCAATCAGTGTTTTGAGACGCTGTGATTTCTGGTCGAGCACATCAAGATAGGCGTTGATCCGCGCATCTTCAATATGTTCCCGTTTCATTAGGTTTACATAATTTATAATCGAGGTCAGCGGCGTTTTGATGTCGTGCGAAACGTTGGTAATCAGGTTGGTTTTGAGGCGTTCGCTCTTCATTTTCTCCTGAAGGGCGGTTTCAAGACCGGAACTGATGTTGTTGAGTCCCTCTGCCAGCGTGAGCTCCGGACCGTCAAATTCATCGAGATCAAGCTGATAGCTGGTCTCCCCGGCGGAGAGCTGGCGGACGGCATCGCGGATGGATTCCTGTTCGCTTGCCTGCCGGAACAGTATGTAAAAGATCCACAGGTTAAACAGCAGAAATACCAGCACAGTCAGACCTGTCAGCAGGTAAACAACGTATAAATTTGCATACACGCGGTCCCAGAAATACCAGGCAAGGCTGATAAGCGCTGTGTTGATTGCAAGATAGAGAACAAATCCGATGCCTAGGCGGCTGCGGAAGTTCTGCCGTGTTTTGAGGATCAACATTTTCTTCTGAATCCGGCAGATCAGGCTGGAGGTCCACAGGGTACCGGCGCGGTAGCGGCGCAGGAGGCTGAAAAAGAGCAGCAGTCCGCCCAGATACAGGACCAGCGCCTGCAGGCTGTGATCGGAGAAGTACCAATACTGCGATGGAATGACCAGATGCAGGATGCGGATGAGAATCAGGTCGCTTACAACCAGGGCGATCGCGGTCATGGCGGCAAAAAAGACGATGCCGGTTTCAGTGCCGCTCTTGTCGAAGCCGTGCAGCGTCACGTCGAAGCTGCGGTAACTCTGGTAGCCGGACACCCGGAACAGAAACAGGAAGCTTAAAAGCAGTCCGATCGTTGCAAAGATTGTCAGTGCAAATCCGGTCAGATACAGGTGCTGCCGGTGCAGGTATGCGGTATGCGTGCGCGCGTAAAGGTCAGTGACTGGATAATTTGTATCGATTCCGATCAGCAGATAATAGTCGCTGCCGGTGTACGGGTTATTGGATGCCAGTGCGGAAATGCTGCTGAGCGGGATCGCTTTCATGTTGGTGTCGTAGAAAACGGAATTGCCCGGCAGGTACGCGTAGCGCCCGTATTCCTTGACATTTTCCGGTGTCAGGGAATCGGTGTTTGTAAACTGGGTTGTTTCGCTCTGATCCGAATCTGGCTCCGTGTACTGGATTTTAAAATGCAGGTTGGATGGATTGGCGACGAAACGGTTATACACTGTGTAATAACGATGCAGTGTGTCCATGATCTCGACCGCCGCATCCTCCAATGTGCTGCGCTTCCGGCTGGCAGAACGGTAGCTGTAGATCCGCTGCGGCTCTTGAACCGACCATTCGACGTAGCCTTCGCGGCTCTTGACGCCGTCTGCCGGTTCAGAAACCTTCTGGCAGTTAAAGTCGTCGTCGAGCTGGTACCCCATGGATTCCAGATAGGAAATCAGGGAGGACAGGGAGAAATTTTCGGTCTCGCTTGGTCCAAAGGTCATTTTGAGCATCCGGCGCGAGAGGTCGATCGAACTGTCGGCACCGAAGACGTCCTGATATTCCATATATAGGAAGATATCGTTCAGATCGTTATTAAATTGTGTGTTAAATTCCGCGGTGTCCTCATAAGGAACCGAGCCAATGCCGGTCAGCCCCAGCCCGAAATTTCCATTGATATACATGAGGCTGATACCGATGAGTCCCAGAATCAGGAAAAACAGATGCGCGAGGCTGGCGATCCATTTCTGGATCTGCATCGGAATATGTGAGAGTTTTGTCATAAATTTTGCAACTCCTAACTTCTGTTAGATGGATGATTCACATTTTTACTGCTTCTCAATTTTATATCCAACACCCCAGACAACCTTCAGATAGCGCGGCTCCCTCGGGTTAATTTCGATCTTTTCGCGGATATGGCGGATATGAACCGCAACTGTATTGTCCGCGCCGATCGCCTCCTCATTCCAGATCGCCTCGTAGATCTGGTCGATGGAGAAGACTTTTCCGGCGTTTTTAACGAGCAGAAGCAGGATGTTGTACTCGATCGGTGTCAGCTTGATGAGTTCGCCGTCCACGGTTACTTCCTTATTTTCATCGTTGATCTGCAAGCCGCCGCATTTGAATACGTGGTTGCCCATCTGATTGTTCATATTTCCCAGCTGCGTGTAGCGGCGGAGCTGAGATTTCACGCGGGCGACCAGTTCCAGTGGGTTAAACGGCTTCGTGATATAATCATCTGCCCCGATATTTAAGCCCAGAATCTTGTCCGCATCCTCAGACTTCGCGGAAAGAATAATGATCGGGATGCTGCTGGTTTCACGCACCTTCAGCGTCGTCCGGATGCCATCTAACCCTGGCATCATAACGTCCAGAATCATCAAATTCACGGTGTGCGTTTTTAAAAGTTCCAGTGCCTCCGCGCCGTCATATGCCTTGATAACCTCAAATCCCTCACCGGTTAAGTATATGTCAATCGCTTCCACGATCTGTTTGTCATCGTCACATACAAGAATACTCTGCATAGCAACTCCTCCTTTTAATAGGGTAATATATAGATAATATAGTATACAAATTTCTGTATAGATACAATAAAGATACCTATGTCTTATAATTATACAACGAAAAAGGAAACCGCGGTATCCTAATTTTTATGTATTTCAAGTGATGCGTATTTCAGGAGAAGAGCCGCCCCCAATCTGTAGGAAACATCACTCGCGCCGGCACTTAGCGAGGTTTTTTCGAGCTTAGTGTCCGCTGCAGCGAGTGCAAGAGCGAGAGCGTTTTCCGGAAGATTGGGGGCGGCTCTTCTCTGTCCGGGTTGCGTCTTCTCACCAGAATCCTGCCGTTCATTTACAAGTTATCCTTGACAAACCCCAGATTCTCCGCTACACTCTAAATTAATTTGAATATCAAACCATTTGAAATTAAAACTATCTTTTATAGAAGAAGCGGAGTTAAACGAGAAAATGACAGCTAGAATCATTGGAATCGGCGCGTATGCGCCGGAGCAGGTTGTGACGAATCAGGATTTGACGAAATTTCTTGATACAAATGATGCCTGGATCCGGGAACGGACGGGTATTGGAGCCAGACATGTCTCGACGAGCGAGGGAACCTCGGCGTTGGCGACAGAGGCGGCGAAGCGCGCGATCGCGGACGCGGGCATTTCTCCGGAGGAGATTGAGATCGTGATTGTGGCGACTTCTTCCCCGGATCGGGCGTTCCCGAGTGCGGCGGCGGATGTACAGGGAGCCATCGGGGCGAAACACGCGGTGGCGTTTGACATCACGGCGGCATGTTCCGGATTTATTTACGCCTTACATATTGTGCAGGGATTTATTCAGGCGGGCATCTATAAGACGGCGCTGATCATCGGTGCGGAGACACTGAGCAAGGTGTTAGACTGGACGGACCGCAGTTCCTGCATCCTGTTTGGCGATGGAGCGGGCGCGGCGGTTGTCCGGGCGGACGAGACGGGTGTGGTGAAGACGCTGGTCGGCAGCGACGGAACGAAGAACGACGTTCTGTACTGCCAGGCGAGAAGTCTTGAAAACTGCCTGACGGGCGGCAGACCCGAGCTTGGTTTTATGCAGATGGACGGTCAGGAAGTCTTCAAGTTTGCGGTGAAGAAGGTACCGGAGATTGTGAATGCGATTCTGGAGGAGACCGGAACGGACCGCGAGGCGGTACAGCATTATCTGCTGCATCAGGCGAATATCCGGATTCTGGAAGCGGCGTCGCGCCGTCTGAAGGTTCCGATGGACAAGATTCCGGTCAATATCGAGCGCTACGGCAATACGTCGGCGGCTTCGATTCCGATTCTCCTGGATGAAATGCACCGGGACGGACGCTTAAAACGCGGCGATACGCTGGTGATGGCAGGTTTTGGCGCGGGTCTTACCTGGGGCGCGGCATTGATGACCTGGTAGGTGCCTGGAGAAGCAAAAAATATATAGCAAAACTAATGTACATTATTCCATTTTTTGATAAAATATAAGAACAGTGATTGCATTTTTGCGGTCACAAAAAGAAAATTCATTTAAAAAGGAGATTGAAACGATGTTAGAGAAAATGAAAGAAATTATTGCAGAGCAGCTGAGCGTAGACGCAGATTCCATTACCGAGGCTTCCTCTTTCAAGGATGATCTGGGTGCTGATTCCCTGGATCTGTTTGAGCTGGTTATGGCTCTGGAGGACGAGTACTCCGTAGAGATCCCGGCTGAGGATCTGCAGAACCTGGCAACGGTAGGCGATGTTATGAACTACTTAAAAGAAAAAGGTGTAGAGGCATAATGAAAACAAAGATCACAGAAATGTTGGGGATTGAATACCCGATTATTCAGGGCGGCATGGCATGGGTGGCAGAACATCATCTGGCAGCAGCCGTTTCTGAAGCTGGCGGTCTGGGCTTAATTGGCGGCGCCAATGCACCAGGTGAGGTTGTACGCGAGGAGATCCGCAAGGCGAGAGAGCTGACAAAGAAGCCGTTTGGTGTCAATGTCATGCTGATGAGCCCGTATGCGGATGACGTGGCAAAGGTAGTTGTAGAAGAAGGCATCAAGGTCGTAACGACCGGCGCCGGTATTCCAGGCAAATACATGGGCATGTGGAAGGAAGCCGGCATTAAGGTAATTCCGGTTGTCGCTTCGGTTGCACAGGCACGTCTGATGGAGAAGAGCGGCGCAGATGCAGTCGTTGCAGAAGGCATGGAGTCCGGCGGACACATTGGCGAGGCGACGACGATGACGCTCGTTCCGCAGGTGGTTGATGCGGTTTCGATTCCGGTGATTGCGGCTGGAGGTATCGCAGATGGACGCGGCATTGCGGCGGCATTTATGCTGGGCGCAGAGGCGGTCCAGATGGGAACCCGCTTCGTCGTATCGAAGGAATCTATCGTAAGCCAGGCTTACAAGGACAGAGTCATCAAGGCGAAAGACATTGATTCGACCGTAACCGGTATGAGTCACGGACATCCGATCCGCTGTCTTAGAAATAAGATGACGAGAGAGTATCTGAAGCTGGAAAAAGAGGGACGCCCGTTCGAGGAACTGGAGTATTTAACACTTGGAACGCTTCGGAAGGCAGTCATGGAAGGTGACGTGGACAACGGAACCGTGATGGCTGGACAGATTGCAGGTATGGTGAAGAAAGAGCAGACCTGTAAGGAAATGATTGAAGAAATGATGGCCCAGGCGGAGGCGCTTTTGGGCAGAAAGTAGAGAGTGAGTGTAACGCTATGAGCAAAATTGCATTTATTTTTCCGGGTCAGGGCGCACAGACCACTGGCATGGGACAGGATTTTTATCAGGAAACGGAAACGGGACGCGGGATGTTTGAGAAAGCAAGCGAGATCCTTGGGTTTTCAATGACCGATCTTTGCTTTGATCCGGCGCAGACGGACTGTCTGAATATCACGGAGTATACGCAGCCGGCGATGGTAACCGCCAGCCTTGCGATGATGCGTGTATTTATGGAACGTACTGGAATCCGCCCGGATGTGGCTGCGGGCCTGAGCCTGGGAGAGTATCCTGCAATGGCGGCTGCAGGCGTTATGTCTGACGAAGATGCCATCCGTACCGTGCGGCAGAGAGGTATCCTGATGCAGGGCGAAGTCCCGGTTGGTCAGGGCGCTATGTCTGCCGTACTGGCGATGGATGCAGAGAAGATCGAAGAGGTGATCGCGCCGATCGAGGGCGTGCAGATTGCCAACTATAACTGCCCGGGACAGATTGTTATCTCTGGTAAGACAGAGGCGGTTGCCGAGGCAGGAGAGAAATTGAAGGAAGCGGGCGCAAAACGCGTTCTTCCGTTAAAGGTAAGCGGACCGTTTCATTCCAAGATGTTAGTGGGAGCTGGCGAGAAGCTTGGAAAGGTACTCGATACCGTTGAGATTCATACACCGGAGATTCCGTATATTGCGAATGTGACGGCAGATTATGTGACCGATGCAGCCGATGTAAAGCCGCTTCTGATGAAGCAGGTTTCTTCCTCCGTCCGCTGGGAGCAGACGATCCGGAAGATGTTGGCAGACGGTGTGGACACATTTATTGAGATCGGACCGGGTAAGACCCTGACTGGTTTCATGCGTAAAATCGACAAAAACGCGAAGGCGTTCAATATAGAGAAACTGGAAGATATCGACAAAGTAAAGGAGGCGCTTGGATGTTAAATGGAAAAGTAGCAGTTGTGACAGGTGCCAGCCGCGGCATTGGCCGTCAGATCGCTATTTCGATGGCGAAAGAGGGCGCTGTGGTGATCGTCAATTATAATGGCTCTGCGGCAAAAGCAGAGGATGTCGTAAAGGAAATTACCGAGGCAGGCGGACAGGCGGAAGCCGTTCAGTGCAATGTTTCGGATTACAGCGCGGCAGAGGCGTTCTTAAAGGACATTATCAGCCGCTATAAGAGAATTGATATTCTGGTAAACAATGCGGGTATCACCCGTGACAATCTTCTGATGAAGATGAGCGAGGAAGAGTTTGATGCTGTTATCGATACGAACTTAAAGGGCGCATTTAACTGCATTAAGCACGTATCCCGCCAGATGTTAAAGCAGAAGGGCGGACGCATCATCAATATTTCCTCCGTTTCCGGCGTGATGGGAAATGCGGGACAGGCCAATTACTGTGCGTCCAAGGCGGGCGTGATCGGACTGACCAAGTCCGTGGCAAGAGAGATCGGAAGCCGCGGCATCACAGTCAACGCGATTGCACCGGGATTTATTGATACGGAGATGACCGCCGTTCTTCCGGAGGATGTGAAGAAGGCGATGGGCGAGCAGATTCCGTTAAAACGCTTCGGTACGACCGAGGATGTAGCGCAGGCAGCCGTATTTCTGGCTTCTGACCGCGCAGCTTACATCACAGGACAGGTTCTGTGCGTGGACGGCGGAATGGCGATGTAGGGAAAGGGTGCTTTACAGATAGGCACTTTTGGAACCGAAAGTGGCGTACGATAACGTAGTGGCAGCAGATTTTGCCGATTTGGAATGCGAAGCATCGGCAAAATCGTGTCGCAGTTTGCACAACGTGTGAACTGTGACGATAGAAAGGCAGGTTTTTAGATGGGAAATAAGACACGTGTAGTAGTAACCGGTCTGGGAGCGATCACTCCGATTGGAAATGACGTAGCAAGCTTCTGGCAGGGATTAAAGGATAAAAAAGTCGGTATCGCGCCGATCACATATTTTGATACAACCGATTATAAGGCAAAGCTGGCAGGCGAGGTGAAGGATTTTGATCCGAAGAAATACATGGATCCGAAGGCAGCGAGACGTATGGAGCCGTTTTCCCAGTATGCGGTAGCGGCAGCCGGTGAGGCGATCGCACAGGCGGGTCTGGATATGGAAAAAGAGGATCCGTTCCGCGTGGGAACCAGCATCGGTTCCGGTATCGGAAGCTTACAGGCGATGGAACGTGAGCACAAAAAAATGCTGGAAAAAGGACCGAACCGCGTGAACCCGCTGCTCGTTCCGATGATGATCAGCAACATGGCAGTCGGCAATGTGGCAATGCATTATGGTTTAAAGGGCAAATCCATCAACGTGGTAACTGCCTGTGCGACCGGTACGAACTCTATCGGTGAGGCGTTCCGCTCGATCCAGTACGGCGAGGCAGACGTGATGGTAGCCGGTGGTACCGAGTCTGCGATCACACCGCTCGGTATGGCAGGTTTCGCGGCTCTGACGGCTCTTTCTACCAATGATGACCCGGAGACGGCATCCCGTCCGTTTGATAAGGACCGCGATGGTTTCGTCATGGGCGAGGGCGCTGGTATCGTAGTTCTGGAGTCCTTAGAGCACGCGCAGAAGCGTGGCGCAAAGATTCTGGCAGAGGTAGTCGGCTACGGCGGAAGCAACGATGCATTCCACATCACTTCCCCGGCAGAGGATGGAAGCGGCGCAGCGTATGCGATGGAGATGGCGCTCAAGGATGCAGGTATCGCACCGGAGAAGATTGATTACATCAATGCACATGGAACCAGTACACACCATAACGATCTCTTCGAGACGATGGCAGTGAAAAAAGCGCTGGGCGACCACGCTTACAAGGTAAAAATTAACTCCACTAAGTCGATGATTGGACATCTTTTAGGTGCAGCGGGCGGTGTTGAGTTTATCGCCTGCGTGAAATCCATTGAGGATGGATTTGTACACGCAACCGCAGGTTTAAAAGAGGCAGGCGAGGGCTGCGATCTGGATTACACGATGGGCGAGGGTGTTCCGATGGATATCCACTATGCCCTGACCAACTCCCTGGGATTTGGTGGTGTCAATGCCAGCCTGGTAATCAAGAAATTTGAGGACTAAATATAATTTGAGGACGTTTTTGTGTGGATGATTGAATGATTGGAAGCAGCGCACTGGAGCTGGCGGAAGAGACTTGCAGCATACAAAAAGGATGTCTGGGAAAGCGAAAGAGGTAACTGAAATTATGATGGGAATTAAAGAGATCCAGGAGATCATCCCGCACCGTCATCCGTTTCTTTTGATCGACTGTATCGAGGAAGTGACACCGGGCGAGGGCGCGGTTGGATATAAAAATGTAACATACAACGAGCGTGGTTTGCAGGTCATTTTCCGCAGGAGCCGGTCATGCCGGGCGTCCTGATCGTGGAGGCGCTGGCGCAGGTCGGCGCGGTTGCGATTTTAAGTGAAGAAGGAAATAAGGGCAGGACGGCATATTTCGGGGCAATCAACAACGCAAAATTCAAGAAAAAGGTAGTTCCGGGCGACAAGTTAAAGCTGGAGTGCCATATCATCAAGAGAAAAGGACCGGTCGGCATCGGAAGTGCGACGGCAACCGTCGATGGCAAGCTGGCTGTTTCCGCAGAGCTGACGTTTATGATTGGCTAATAAGTGAGGTTGAATAAGAGATGTTTAAAAATCTGTTTAAGAAATCGTATACTTCGATCAATACAAACGACCACGGTTCTGCCGGCGTAAGCCGTGCGGAGAGTGCGAAAGCAGATAAAAGGGCGGCAGAGGCAGCACAGGAAAAACCGGAGAAGATTCCGAGCCGTCCGACGGCGATGACGCCGGAAAGTCTGCGTTCTTTATGGCGTAAGTGTAATAAATGTGAGAAACCGATTCTGGTGCAGGATGTCAAGGACAACCTGTATGTGTGCCCGCGCTGCGGCGGATATTTCCGGATGCATGCGTACCGCCGGATTGAGATGCTGATCGATGAAGGTACCTTTGAAGAGTGGGATAAGGAGATGTCTGTGGTCAATCCGCTTGCATTTCCGGGCTATGAGGCAAGGTTGAGGCAGCCAGAGAGAAAACTGAGTTAAATGAGGCGGTTGTCACTGGTAAGGGAAAGATTCACGGTTATGAGACTGTGATTGCGGTCTGCGACTCCCGTTTCCTGATGAGCAGCATGGGTCACAACATGGGAGAGAAGATTGCCCGTGCGGTAGAGCGTGCGACCGAGGAACGGCTTCCGGTTATCATCTACGCGGCTTCCGGCGGCGCGAGAATGCAGGAGGGCATGATCTCCCTGATGCAGATGGCGAAAACTTCCGCAGCCTTAAAACGTCATTCCGAGGCGGGAATTCTCTACATAAGCTTTATGACGGATCCGACCACCGGCGGCGTAACGGCAAGCTTTGCGTCCCTGGGCGATATCATCCTGGCAGAGCCGGGAGCGCTGATTGGATTTGCGGGTCCGCGTGTCATCGAGCAGACGATCGGCCAGAAGCTCCCGGAGGGCTTCCAGAGAGCCGAGTTCCAGCTGACACACGGTTTTGTGGATCAGATCGTGGAAAGAAAAGATCAGAAGCGTGTTCTGGGACAGATTTTGAAGCTTCACAGCCAGGAGCATGGCTGGGAGAAATGGAACGACGAGGCGGAGAACCACACAGAAGCGGCATCTGCATCCAAGGCAGAAAAAGCAGCTTCTGTGGAGGAAGGCAAGTTAAAGAGCCGGAAAGCACCGTTCTCCGGTATCATGCGCCAGAAGACCTTAAATAAGATCGCAGGCCGAGAGAGAGACGCCTGGGAGGCAGTACGCCAGTCCCGTAGCGCCGGACGTCTGAACGCCAGCGATTATATCCGGATCCTGTTTGACGATTTTACCGAGTTCCACGGCGACCGGTATTATGGCGATGATATGGCGGTCATCGGCGGTGTGGCATCCTTCTATGGAATGCCGGTCACAGTCATTGGACAGGAGAGAGGTAAATCCCCGAAAGACAGCATGAAGCACAACTTCGGCATGCCGTCTCCGGAAGGATACAGAAAGGCGCTCCGTCTGATGAAACAGGCGGCGAAATTTAACCGTCCGATCATCTGTTTTGTCGATACGCCAGGTGCATTCCCGGGTATGGAGGCAGAGGAGAGAGGCCAGGGCGAGGCGATTGCCCGCAACCTCTTTGAAATGTCGGATATGAAGGTGCCGATTCTGGCGATTATCACCGGTCAGGGCGGTAGCGGCGGCGCACTGGCGCTGGCGGTTTCCAACGAGGTATGGATGATGGAGAATGCGACCTACTCGATCCTTTCTCCGGAGGGCTTTGCTTCGATTCTGTGGAAAGATGCCAAGAGAGCCAGCGAGGCGGCGAAGGTCATGAAGATGACGGCAGAGGATCTGTATGAGCTTGGCATGATCGAGCGCATTATCTGCGAGGATGAGCCGGCAACCGATGACAACATCGAGGAGATCGGACGCATCATCGACCGCCATATGCGTGAGTTCTTCCAGTCCTGCGCGGAAAAGACACCGGATGAGATCGCGGAGCAGCGGTATGAACGTTTTAGAAAAATCTAAAAAATAGATATTGAAAGGGGGTTGCCGCGCGGCGGTCCCCTTTGTGAATATAGGAGATCGTATGAGTACAATTTTATCACAGTTAAAACCGCTGAAAATTGGTGATCTGACGGCGAAGCTTCCGATCATCCAGGGCGGTATGGGGGTTGGCATCAGCCTGTCCTCGCTGGCAGGAGCCGTGGCGGGGGCTGGCGGCATCGGCATTATTTCCACTGCCCAGATCGGTTTCCGGGAGCCGGATTTTGCCGAACATCCGCAGGAGGCAAACCTGCGCGCGATCGGTTCAGAGTTACAGAAGGCGCGCGCGATCGCGAAGGGCGGCATCGTGGGCTTTAATATCATGGTGGCAACGAAAAACTATGCGGAGTACGTTAAAACGGCGGTCAAGGCGGGCGCTGACCTGATCATATCGGGCGCAGGACTTCCTGTTTCCCTGCCGGAGTATGTGAAAGGGACGGCGACGAAGATTGCGCCGATCGTTTCCTCCGTTAAGGCGGCGACGGTCATCTGTCGGATGTGGGACCGCAAGTACCAGACCGCACCGGATCTGGTGGTCGTTGAGGGACCTCTGGCGGGCGGACATCTGGGATTTGACCGTGAGAAGCTGACCGAGCTGGAGGTAGACACGCCGCACGCAGCCGAGACATTCCATCAGGCGGAATATGACGAGGAAGTGCGGGGAATTATCGCGCTGGTTAAAAAATACGCGCAGAAATATGGAAAATCGATTCCGGTTGTGATGGCTGGCGGCATCTACGACCATGCGGATGTGATGCACCAGATGGAGCTTGGCGCGGACGGCGTGCAGGTGGCAACCCGTTTTGTGACAACCGAGGAATGCGATGCACCGATGGCATATAAGCAGGCATATCTGGATGCGAAGGAAGAGGACATCGTGATTGTCAAAAGTCCGGTCGGCATGCCGGGACGCGCGATCAAGAATGCGTTCTTAAAAGAACTGGAAAAAGGAAGACAGGCAGTGACACACTGTTACCAGTGTCTGGAACACTGTGATCCGGCGAAGATCCCATACTGCATCACGCAGGCACTCGTCAATGCCGCCCGCGGTGATGAAGATCATGCTCTGATTTTCTGCGGCGGAAACGCGTGGAGAGCAGAGAAGATAGAGACGGTTGAGGGCGTGATGCGGGCGCTGTGCGAAGGGTAGGATAGATTTTGGCACCATAGATTTTGGCAGAGTTCAGGGATAAGCCAAGATGAAACTTGCAAATAGTTTGATATAAAATGCAAAAATATAAAGAGAGGGCTTGCAAAATGCAGCCCTCTTTTGTGTATCCAATCATCCCCTAAAACGATTCAAACAAGCATAAATTTCCTGCACGCGCGGCATTGCCAGTCCCATGGCGGCATATGAAGCATCGCTGAACACAGAGAGCCCGTCTGCTTCATAGGCTTTTAAGAGTGTGGCAACCGTTTCCTGTACGGTGCAGCGCTCCAGAAGGCCTTTTTCCAGGCAGTAGCGCACCATCTGGGCGAGTGCGGCGGTCTGCTCGCTGTCGGCAAGCTGTTCGACGAAGCGCAGATCGACCGGCTCTTTGGCAACCTGGAAAGAGTGTTTGTCGTGGACACGGACTTTGATACGCGTGTTCCGGTCGGAATTTCGGTCAGCTTCGCGGCGTCCTCCGCGACCGCGTTCAAAGCGTCCTGCATCGGAGGCGCTGCCGCCGCGATTGCCAAACCGTCCGGAACGACCGCTGTTTTCGCCCTCTTCCTGAGATTCACCGCCTGCTTCTGCGCGGCTGTCGCCAAAATTCAGCGCCATCGCGCCCACAGCCCGTCCTGTTCCGTCAGCCGCCAGCTTCCGTCCAGCCGTCGGGAGCTTGAACCCAGGTGCCTGGATGGCGGGTTTGGAAGCCTCCTGTTCGCAGGCATTTTTTACCATCTCCGTGATATCAAACGGGCGGTATGCATCCATCTGGATAATAGTGTCTGCGATGAAGAAGTAGGCGCCGGAGCTTCCAGCTACGAGGACGGTGGAGATGCCTGCCTGCTTGTAGAGATCGCGGGCGCGTTCGATGAACGGGGTGATCGGCTCTTTATCGCGGCTGACGATGCGCTGCATCAGGTCGTCCCGCAGCATGAAGTTGGTAGCGGAGGTGTCCTCGTCGATCAGGAAAGCGCGGGTTCCTGCTTCAATGCTTTCGATCACGCTGCCGCCTGGGAGGTACTGCCGCTGGCATCGGCGGTGGAAAAGCAGGTGGTGTCTTTTTTGTTCGGCAGATCCCGGATAAAGAGGGAAATATCAACGTGGTTGATGCTGCGTCCATCCTCGGCGCGCAGCTTGACTGCGGTTTCATCGGTGATGACATATTCACGTCCATCCCCTGGAATATGGTTGTAGACGCCGGATTCCAGCGCTTTTAGCAGTGTGGATTTGCCGTGGTAGCCGCCGCCCACGATCAGGGTGATGCCGCGGTGGATTGCCATGCCGGAGATCGGACCGTGTCCCGGAAGATTCAGAGTGATTCTTAAAGAATCCGGGGAATGGAACGCCACACTGCCCTTCATCGGACGGTCGGAGACGCCGGTTTCACGCGGCAGGATTGAGCCGTCTGCGACGAAGGAGATGAGGTCTAAGCGTTTCAGCTCATTGCGGATAAAATGCTGATCGTCTGCCAGCGTAATGCGTTTTTTGATTTCAGCGGTGTTCTGGCGGCGGTAGAAAAAGACGTTTTCGACACAGCCTGGAAGAAAATCAAAGAAAATCCGGATCAGTTCACCGGAGTTGATGGTGCGCCCGAATGCCGGGAAACCAACCTCAAAACGGGCTGTAATCTCATTTCTCCCGATCTCGCAGGCGGTCCGGGAGAGGATCTCCTGACCGGGGCGGCTGGTGGCGATCAGACCACTTTTTCCAGAACCTTTTGCCTTGAAAGAAAGACGACCGATTTCACGGGAAAAACAGCGGAGCAGGTAATCTTCAAGCGCTGTTTTTTTCCACGGCGTATCAAAGAGCTCTGCCGGAAATCCGGCTTTCGCGTGGCGGACCTGGATACTGACCTTGGAAGGGGACGCAAACGGGTCACCCTGTACATGGTCGATGGATAAAATATACGTATTAAAATCATAAGCGCCGCGCACGTCCTTGTAAGCCGGATAGCTTTTGTGATCGATGGAGGTGAGGAGACGCTTTAAATCTGCGGATTGTTTCATTTTGAATACCTCGTTTTCATAATATTAAATCATATTTCAATGTCTTCACGGTTTTTGGCAGGAGAATCCATATAAAATGGCCTTTTTCAAAGAATGTCTGTCATGTGAAGGAGATGATAGTTCTTATTTTAAAGATCCAAATTCTGAAATGCAAGCGGAATGGACGAAAAGAAACGATATAATTGTATCTATTTATGATGGTGTATGTTTGGCGTCTTTTTATACTTGTCTGAGTATAAAATGTTCTGAGCGTACCATATGACAGCAGGGAGGTAGATGCATGTTAAATGCACTCTGGGCGTTTATGATGCTTACGGGGCTTGGCTGGGCGGCGGTGCATGGGACGCTGGGGGCGGTGACGGAGGGAATGCTTGCAGCGGCGGGGGATGCAGTCTCGCTGGGAATCACGATGCTGGGTGTGATGGCGTTCTGGACGGGAATTTTGGAGATCGGACGGCGGGCGGGGCTAATTGAGCAGTTGTCGGCGGGGATGCGGCCGGTGCTTCATTTCCTCTTTCCACGCATTCCGGCGGGGCATCCGGCGCTTTCTTCGATGGCCGCCAATATGATTGCCAATATGCTGGGGCTTGGCTGGGCGGCGACCCCGGCGGGGCTTACGGCGATGAAGGAGCTGGAAGAACTGGAGGAGGAACGGAGAGCGGCGGGGGATCCGGCGGCGGTCACACAGGGAACGGCGAGCGATGAAATGTGTACGTTTCTGGTCGTAAATATTTCATCGCTGCAGCTCATTCCTATCAATATGATTGCCTACCGGAGCCAGTACGGATCGGCGCACCCGCTGGCAGTGGCCGGTCCGGCGTTCCTGGCGACTTGTGTCAGCACTCTGGCAGGAGTGGCGGTGTGCCGCGTGATGTGCAGGAGAAAGCAATATAAATCAATAAAAAAGGATGGCTGGAAATAGAAAACGCAATTTGGCGTCATGTAGGGGAAAAATTTCACACAAAAAACAAATTTATCCCCTATAATGCCCTTGTTAAAATAAGGGGCTCTGGAAACAGATCCGTTATCATAGAACGCGGATTCAAACCATACATATAAAACAAGTATAGACACGGGAGCCGTCGAATGCGCTGCATCAATTACCTCTCTGAATACCTGGTTCCGGTTGTTTTGTTTTATATCGTTGGGTTTGCGGTGCTTCAGAAACGCCCGGTTTTTGATGATTTTATCGAAGGGGCGCTTGCGGGGCTTAGAACGGTGGCTGGAATCCTGCCGACGCTGGTGGGACTGATGGCGGCGGTCGGCGTGCTTCGGACCTCCGGTTTTCTCGATTTCCTCTCCGGGGTGCTGGCGGGACCGGCGGCATTTCTTCATATACCGGCACAGGTGGTTCCGCTGCTTCTGGTGCGCCTGGTGTCCAGTTCGGCGGCGACGGGGCTGCTCTTAGATATTTTTAAAACGTATGGACCGATTCGCGGCTCGGCATGATGGTGTCGGTTCTTGAGAGCTGCACGGAGACGGTTTTTTATACGATGAGTGTCTACTATCTGACCGTGCGGATCTCAAAGACGCGATGGACGCTTGCGGGGGCGCTGATTGCAACGTTCGCGGGGCTTGTGGCGAGTATCTTATGTAGTGCTATGGTAACTGTTCACGGGTAGGCACTTTTGGAACCGAAAGTGCCGTAAGAAAACGTGGTGGCAGCAGGAATTTGCCGTATTTAAATGCGAAGCCACGGCAAATTCCGTTACTGGGCACGTGTGCGTGAACAGTAACAAGTGCTATGGTATAAGAGAAGATGTAAGAAATTTGCTAGTTGTCTTGCCGCACAGAATATTGTATAATCGGTAGGGTAAATTGCCGTTTTGCGCGCTGAAACCAAGGATGAGAGGGAAAACTGTGGGAAATTATGAGACGCTGAATGAGCTTCTGGTGACGCTGTTCCGCGATGTGATGGACATAGAACAGAAGGTAATCATTACGCCGGAGTTTAAAGACATCACGAATAACGATATGCATGTGATCGAAGCGATCGGGATTGGTGAACCGAAAAATATGTCATCGATTGCCAGAGAACTGTCCGTTACGGTGGGAACGCTCACGATTGCCATGAACAGCCTGGTCAAAAAAGGCTATGTGGAACGAAGCCGGGGACTCGAGGATCGGCGGGTTGTATATATTTCTCTTTCAGAGCGGGGCAGAAAAGCGTATGGGCATCACGCCCGGTTCCACCGGGAGATGATCGAGAGCCTGACAAGCGATCTGTCGGAAGATGAGATGCAGACGTTGGTAAAGGCGCTGATGAAGCTGAATCAGTGGTTTAGGAGTAAGGATGGGCAGCGGTAAAAAGAATGGATGTAGTCTGCACTGGATGGAAACAGGTGTGAAAGACAAAAACGGTTGCGAAAACCGTGAAGCAACTGCTGCGAGGAGAATACAAGGAGGTACATTATGAAGAAATTTATGGTAATGGCAGCTGGTCTTATGATGGCAGCTGTTCTGGGCGCATGTGCGCCGACGGCAAGAAATACAGGAGAAACCAGCGAACATGGAACTGCCCCGGCAGGTGCGGCGCAGCAGGAGACTGTAGACGGCGTGGCTGAGAAAGAAAGCATGGTGGTAACGGATGCAGATCCGACGGTAACCGTTTGCGTATATTCTGTAAAATCTGATAAGAGCGGCTTAAAACAGAATATGGATGGCATTGACGGCGATGAGCTGGATGCACAGGAACTGCTTGATAAGATGGCAGAGGTGGGCGTCATTGAAGAGGGAATCACCGTGGATAAATTTGAGCAGAAGGACGGCGCCCTGACGCTGGATCTCTCCTCCTTAAAGGAGTCCTCTGACAAGCTGGTTGTCATGGCCATTGCCAATACATTTATCCAGAACTACGAGGCAAAGACGCTGGAGTTGAGCGTAGCAGGCGAGAAGATCGGCGACGGTCCGATGAGCTTTGAGAAGAATTACAAGAAAGTAAACTAAAGCATGAAAATGCGAAAAGAGCGGGATCCCTGAAGTCTGCGGATGCATACAGGGAGATACCGCTCTTTTTCTCTTATACGTGCAATTTCTCCGTCATCAGCCATGTTTGAAAATACGGTTTGATGACCCGGAAGGAAGCGCCGTCCATGTTCAGGATGAACTGGTGGAAGCTCTTGGCGTTGAATTTGTTTCCAAGTACCTCCTCGGCTTCCTGGCGCATGGTCAGGATTTCCAGATAGCCGGTATAGTATTTCAGGTAATTGCCCGGATTATCAATGATTGCCAGGTATATCTCGCGCGCGGATTCCGGATCCGTAAATCCGTAGGAATTTTCCAGATAACTGGTGGTTGTGGCGAGATCCCAGCCATCATAGTGGATGCAGATGTCGAGAAGCGCGTACAGCCCGTAGCTGCTGGCTTCGCTGCAGCGCATCAGCGGTTTGACCGCTTCCGGCAGTCCGTTGTCGAAGGAGTAGGCGTACAGTTCGCTGTAGAGTCCCCAGCCTTCGTTGTAGCCGCCGCAGGCAAGAAGCCGCCGTACCGGAACCGGCTCCCGGTCATTGAAATAAGCCGACTGGTAGAGATGCCCCGGATAGCCCTCGTGCGCCAGCATGGTGTAGAGGTTCTGCTCAGTGCTTGCTTTTTCGTTGATGTAAATGGTGTTGGAACCGTCGGAATCGATCGGCGGTACGAGGAAAAACGCCGGGGACAGGGAAGATTCCAGCGCTTCCGGGACGTATTTGATCGCGTAGGAGGTATCTGTAAGCGCCGGGAAATCATCCTGAATCTGCGTCTGTAAATTCTGAAGGATCTCATCCGGATCGGAGAGTGTGATGGCAGAGTCGGTCATCTGCCGGACGAGTTCCGGATGTTCCTTTAAGCGGACGCGGATTTCGGATAAATCTGCCTGCATCTGCTTCTCAATCCGCGTTTTGAGCGCATCGACCGAAGAATCTGTGCCGGTCAGCGCCGCCGCAAGATAGGCATAATACTCCCTGCCGTGTTCGTAGGTGCTAAGTCCTCCTGCCTCCGGATGGGAGCCCTTGAGCGATTCCAGTGCTTTAGAGAGGTTTGTATATGCCGGGATAAAGTGTTCCTTTAAAATGGTCAGATGTTTTGCTTTGTAGGACGCCTTTTCTGCATTGCTTAAGCCCTCAACCGCATTTAAGCGGGAGGCAAATGTTTCCGTCAGCAGGCTGTTTTCCGGGCGGATGAGGTAGCTTTTACAGGATTTTAAAATCCGGTCGATGGTGTCGTCGGACGGTGCGAGACCGGCGTCTGCCTGCGCCTGTTCATACGCTGCAAGCTGCTTGTAATATGTGTCGATCTGCGAAAGCAGTGCCAGGTAATGGTCGATGTCGGCACGGTTGTAAAATGTATATTCGGCTAATAAGGTCGGAAGTTCCGCCTGCGTGCCGATCAGGGCGCTTAACGGCTGATTGTAGAGTTCCAGTCCCTTCGAGCCGGCTTCCGTCTCCAGTGTGTCCTTCATCATCCGGTAGGTGAAGAGCTGGTCGGAGGTCAAGAGAGAGGTATCGAAGGAAGAAAGTTCCTCAAGAACGGCCGCGTTTTCCTCGGAATCTTTTTGAAGCTGTTCCAGGGAATATTCTGGAAATTTCATCTCCGGTTCGGTGATACCGTAATTTTCCGGATTCCGGACAAGAAAATGAAGGGAGAGCGGATCGTCCTGCACGCTTTCTTGAAACTGGTGTGCCAGAAACGCATCAAAACGCGCCTGTTCGCTGGCAGCATCGGACGATGCATTGGAAGGAGAACCAGTCTGCCCGGAAGCGGCGTAGGATTCGGCGGGGGTTCCTGAGCCGGAAGAACCAGCGCATCCGGAGAGCGCCAGGGCAGCAGCTGCAGCGATCGCGAGCGCTGTGCGCGGCAGGGGCGGGAAGGAAAAGCGTTTCTGCATAATATAATACCTCCAAAACAAATATATATGTCTGCAAGTATACCATACTTGACAAAGGGATGCAAAACAGATAGACTTAATCTATATATTTATATATGAAGAAAAGGCAGAGAAAAGAAGGTGGCTTGCCTTTAATCGCAGATGGAAAACCATGGGCGGTTAGAGGCTTTTTTTGTGAAGAACACAATTTAAAGCGCAATTTTAATAAGGAGGGCATGATAAATGTGTCAGAACTGTAAGAAACCTTACTATATAACAACTGCGATTGCCTATACATCGGGCAAACCGCATATCGGAAATACCTATGAGATCGTGCTGGCGGACAGCATTGCGCGCTACAAGAGAGCGCAGGGCTACGATGTGCGTTTCCAGACGGGCACCGATGAGCATGGTCAGAAGATCGAGTTAAAGGCAGCTGAGGCTGGCATCACGCCGAAGCAGTTTGTCGATAACGTGGCGGGTGAGATCAAGACGATCTGGGATCTGATGAATACATCCTACGACAAATTTATCCGCACCACCGACGAGGATCATGAAGCGCAGGTAAAGAAGATTTTCAAGAAGCTCTATGATCAGGGCGATATTTACAAGAGCTGCTACGAGGGACTTTATTGTACCCCGTGCGAGTCCTTCTGGACCCAGTCCCAGGTCGTAGACGGAAAATGCCCGGACTGCGGACGCCCGGTGCAGCCGGCGAAGGAAGAGGCGTATTTCTTCCGTATGAGCAAATATGCGCAGAGACTCATCGATTATATCAATGAGCACCCGGAGTTCATCCAGCCGGTTTCCCGTAAAAATGAGATGATGAACAACTTCCTGCTTCCGGGCCTGCAGGATCTGTGTGTTTCCCGTACTTCCTTTAAATGGGGGATTCCGGTTGATTTCGACCCGAAGCACGTTGTATATGTATGGCTGGATGCACTGACCAACTATATCACCGGTCTTGGATATGACTGCGACGGTGAGAGCGGCGAGCTGTTCAAGAAATACTGGCCGGCAGACCTGCATCTGATTGGTAAGGATATTATCCGTTTCCATACCATTTACTGGCCGATCTTTTTGATGGCACTCGACCTGCCGCTTCCAAAGCAGGTATTTGGTCATCCGTGGCTGTTACAGGGCGACGGCAAGATGAGTAAATCCAAGGGAAATGTGATTTACGCCGATACACTGGTTGATTTCTTTGGCGTGGATGCAGTCCGCTACTTCGTTCTGCATGAGATGCCGTTTGAGAACGACGGCGTTATTACCTGGGAGCTGATGGTAGAGAGACTGAACTCGGATCTGGCAAATATCCTCGGCAACCTCGTAAAGAGAACGGTATCGATGACGAACCAGTACTTTGGCGGCGTAGTAGCCGACAAGGGCGTGACGGAGCCGGTGGACGAGGATCTGAAGAAGGTAGTGCTGGAAGCAGTCCGCAAGGTCGATGAGAAGATGGATAAGCTGCGTGTTGCCGATGCGATCACCGAGATCTTCAATATTTTCCGCCGCAGCAACAAATACATTGACGAGACAACCCCGTGGATTCTGGCAAAGGAAGAGGACAAGCAGGATCGTCTTGCGACTGTTCTCTACAACCTGGTTGAGTCTATCACGATCGGTGCGTCCCTGCTTGAATCCTTCATGCCGGAGACCTCCGAGAAGATCTTAAAAGAATTAAATACCGTAAAACGTGAGCTGTCACAGATGGATGCATTTGGTCGTTATCCGTCCGGAAATAAGGTAACTGAGGAGCCGGAGGTTCTCTTTGCCCGCCTGAAACTCGACGATGTGATGAAGAAAGTCAAAGTTATCCAGGAAGAGCAGAAGAAGGTAGCTGCTGCAAAGGCAGAGCCGGAGAAGAAAGAGAACGAGAAAGCCGAGGGCATCGATATCGAGCCGAAGGCAGAAATTACCTACGATGATTTTGCAAAATTGCAGTTCCAGGTTGGCGTGATCCTCTCCTGCGAGGCGGTTCCGAAGTCCAAGAAGCTTCTCTGCTCCCAGGTTCAGGTCGGAAGCCAGGTACGTCAGATTGTCAGCGGAATCAAACATTCTTATTCTCCGGAGGAGATGGTAGGTAAGAGAGTTATGGTTGTGACAAATCTGAAACCGGCGAAGCTGGCAGGTATCCTGTCTGAGGGCATGATTCTCTGTGCGGAGGACGCTGAAGGCAAGCTGTCTCTGATGACCACCGAGAAGGATATGCCGGCGGGTGCAGAAATCTGCTAATATCAGATGTGAGATGACTCCCATCTTGCAGCAAGAATATTGAGACATTCTTGAATGGAAATGGAGAAATATAAGTTATATGATATTTGACACACACGCCCATTATGATGATGAGGCATTTGATGAGGACCGGGAGGCGCTGCTTTCCGGTCTGGCAGCAGGCGGGATCGGAACGGTTGTCAATGTGGGTGCCGATATGGAGAGCACAAAGACCACCATTGAACTGACGAAGAGATATCCCTTTATCTACGGCGCGGCCGGTGTTCATCCCAGCAGCACGGCGGAGCTTGACGAGGAAAAATTTGCCGAACTCCGTGTATTGGCACAGTCGGATAAGATTGTTGCAATCGGAGAGATTGGTCTGGATTATTACTGGGAAGAGCCGGATCATGGGACCCAGAAGAAATGGTTCCACCGCCAGTTAAATCTGGCGCGGGAATTAAAACTTCCAGTCATCATCCACAGCCGCGACGCGGCGAAGGATACGCTCGATATCATGAAGGAGGAGCACTCCGGGGAGATAGGCGGTGTGATTCATTGCTTCTCCTATGGAAAAGAGATGGCGGCAGAGTATTTAAAGATGGGCTTTTACTTAGGCATCGGCGGCGTACTGACCTTCAAGAACGCGAAAAAGCTTCTGGAAGTAGCCGAGATGGCGCCGCTCGACCGTCTGGTACTCGAAACCGACTGCCCCTACCTCGCTCCGGTTCCCAACCGCGGCAAACGCAACTCCTCACTGAACCTGCCATATGTGGCGGAAAAGCTGGCAGAAATCAAGAAATGTACACCGGAAGAGATCGTCCGTGCGACTGAAGAGAATGCGCGGAGGCTGTACCGGTTAATGTAAAGAAGAGAGGAGGAATCTGGCTGGGTGGTGTCTCGGTCAGGCTCCGGACTCCGGGAAAGGATTTTCGGAATGGATCTTGGAAACCCGAAGAATACAATCGAAGTAATACAGAAATACAATTTTGCCTTCCAGAAAAAATTCGGTCAGAATTTTCTGATTGATACGCACGTGCTGGACAAGATTATCTCAGCGGCGGGCATGACCAAGGAGGACACCGTCCTGGAAGTCGGTCCTGGCATCGGTACGATGACACAGCGCCTTTCACAGGCGGCAGGACAGGTCATCGCCGTGGAGATCGACACAAATCTGATTCCGATCTTAAAAGATACGCTTCAGGACTGCGAAAATGTAACTGTTATCAATGAAGATATTTTAAAGATTGACATAAAAAAAATGGCGGAAGAAAAAGGCGGCGGACGTCCGGTTAAGGTCGTGGCGAACCTGCCGTACTATATCACGACCCCGATCATCATGGGGCTGTTTGAGAGCGGCGCGCCGATCGACAATATTACGGTTATGGTGCAGAAAGAGGTCGCAGACCGGATGCAGGTTGGTCCGGGCTCGAAGGATTACGGCGCCCTGTCGCTGGCAGTTCAGTATTATGCCGAGCCATACATCGTGGCAAATGTGCCGCCGAACTGTTTCATTCCGCGTCCGAATGTCGGCTCAGCGGTCATCCGTCTGACCCGCCATGCGAAGCCGCCGGTAGAGGTAAAGGATAAAGATTTAATGTTCCGTCTCATCCGCGCGTCCTTCAACCAGCGCCGGAAAACCCTGCAGAACGGGCTTTCCAACGCGCAGGATCTCTCCTTTAGCAAGGAAGAGATCGCAGCCGCAATCGAGTCGCTGGGACTTTCCCCGTCCGTGCGCGGCGAGACGCTGACGCTGGCGCAGTTTGCAGCGCTTTCGGATGTGCTTGGGAAATAGAAATTGGATAAGAGAAATATAAAAAAGTCCCATCCTTATGCAGATTCAAATCTGAAAGGATGGGACTTTTTGAATTTTTTGCTTTTTTAAAATTATTCCGACAATAAAATCCGGTCATTATCCAGCGCGTGGCCTGCGCCGGTCTTGAAGCGGGCGATCAGATCCTCGACAGTCATGGAAGCGCGCTCTGCGCCGCCGACGTCGAGCACGATATTTCCGTTTGCCATCATGAGCGTGCGGTTTCCGAGCTCCAGAGCCTGGTTCATATTGTGGGTGATCATCAGGCAGGTGATTTTCTCCTCAGCAACGATATTTTTCGTCAGCTCCAGTACTTTTTCAGCTGTTCCCGGATCGAGGGCGGCAGTGTGCTCATCGAGCAGCAGAAGCTTCGGCGTGATGAGGGTTGCCATGAGCAGGGTGAGCGCCTGGCGCTGACCGCCGGAGAGAAGTCCGACCGGCTGGGTCATCCGGTCTTCAAGCCCCATATTTAAGAGGGAGAGGCGTTCGCGGAACGCATCCTTATCTTTCTTGGAAATGCGGGAAAATGGCGATTTCCCCTTTGCGGTCCGCAGATAGGCGAGGGCAAGATTTTCTTCGATCGTCATGCCCGGCGCCGTTCCCTTTAACGGGTCCTGGAAGAGGCGGCCGACCATCAGGCTGCGCTTGTGCTCCGGCATATAGGTGATGTCCTCGCCGTCCAGCTCGATAAAGCCGTCATCGACGTAGAAGCTGCCGGCAATCGCATTGAACAGGGTCGATTTTCCGGCGCCGTTGGAACCGATGATTGTCACGAAATCGCCGTGATCCAGATGCAGGGACAGCCCGGAGAGCGCCTGTTTGGCGTTGACAGTTTCCGGATTAAAGGTTTTTGATATCGACTGAATATTTAACATGCTCCGTGTCCTCCCTTCCGGCGTGCCGCTGCATTTTTACGTGTCTGGAATGCCGCCCATTTCCGGATCGTCGGAAATGCGATTGCCAGCGCTACGATCACAGCGGTGACCAGTTTCAGCCCCTGTACAGGCATGATTTTTGTATACAGGACGATAGCGTAGATAAAACGGTAAATAATCGAACCGATGACGGTGGCGATGACACCTCTTGCTACGCCGCGGCGTCCGAGGACGGTTTCACCGATGATCAGGCAGGCAAGACCGATCACGACGATACCCGTGCCGCCGTTGATGTCGGCGGTATTCTGGTACTGACCGACCATTGCGCCGGAGAGTGCGGTCAGCGCATTGGCGATGCATAAGCCGACTGTAATGGTAAATGTCGGGTTGATCGAGGAGGCGCGCACCATGTCAATGTTGTTGCCGGTTGCCCGGATGGAGAGTCCCAGACGGGTACCGAGAAAATAGACGAGCAGTGCGCCCGCAAGCACAGTTACGCAGATTGCCAGAAGTGCTTCATACCAGTCACCCCCGATACCGGTTTTCTGAAGCAGGGAAAAGATGGTCTCTGTCTTTAAAAGACTCACATTGGCACTCCAGCCCATTACCATCAGATTGATGGTGTAGAGTCCCATATTGGTGATGATACCGGCGAGAATGGACGGCACGCCGAGACGGGTCTGCTGAAATGCGGTGACAAATCCGGCGCAGATGCCTGCAAGCATGGCAGCCGGAACCGCGAGAAATGGATGCCCTGCCGCAGCCATTGTGACGGATACCGCCGTGCCGAGGACGAAACAGCCGTCCGTCGTCATATCCGCGATGTCCAGTATGCGGAAACTCAAGAACAGCGCCATCGGCACCAGCGCATACAGAAATCCCAGTTCCAGAGCGGTTTGTAAAATATGAAGCATGGGAAATTACCTCCGTAGAATGATCGGTACTCCCAGGGCGTTCATGAGGCAGATGCGCCAGCCGCGTGGTAAGCGGGGGATGCGGCTGGCGTCTGGTCTGTCTTACGGCTCTGAGAGTACATGAAAGTCAGTCAAATGAAAATCAAAGTGCTGCCGGATGAGGGTGTATTAGTCCTCGGTGGTCCTAACCTCTACAACATCGCCAAAATCTTTGAATACAGCTGTGTCGATATTCAGGCTTTTGCAGTCTCGGTATTTACGGTTACGATGCCGCCTTCTGCGGTGTAGTAGTCTTCCATGCCGTCCATGCCTTCGGTGATTGCCTGATAAGCAAGGTCAGCGGTCTGTGTACCAAGAGCCGTGTAGTTGACGCCGCAGGTGGCAAATGCGCCATTGCGGACGAAGGAATCAGCGCCGGCATAGTGCGGGATGCCTGCATCGGCCAGATCCTTGAAGATAGCCAGCTCAGCTGCCATGATGACATTGTCGGTAGGAGTGAAGACAGCGTCTACTTTGTCAGCAACCAGGGAGGAGGCAGCGGTAATTACTTCGTCGTTGGTATTTGCAGTCTGCTCGGTGTAGGAGATGCCTTTTTCGTCTAAGTATGCCTTTGCATCCGCGATCGGTTTGGTTGAGTTTGCCTCGGATAAGGAATATAAAAGCCCCACATTTTTAACATCTGGGTTTGCGGCAAAAATCATATCCATGATTTTCTCGGTGTTCAGCGCATCGCTGGTACCGGTTACATAGTCGATGCCGGTCAGCTCAGCGGCTTCCGGATCGGAAACAGCGGCGTAGACAACCGGTGTCTGGGTCTGCTGTGCGGATACGGTCGCTACCTGTGCAGCCAGGGTTGCAATCGGGATGATGGCATCAACGCCGTCAGCAACCGCCTGATCACCAATCTGCTTTAAGGTCGTCTGGTCATTCTGGCCGGAGTACAGTTCGTAGTGAATGGTTACATTGTTATCCTCGGCGATTTTATCTAACTCTGCCTCGACTGCATTTGCAATCTCATCAAGGGAAGCGTGGTCGAGCTGTTTGACAATCGCTACATTATAAATTTCTTTGTCCGCGGAAGCTTCCTGAGAGGTTTCGGCGGTGGTGTCTGCTTCGGAAGCGTTGCTGGATGTGCTGGAAGAGCATCCTGCGGTTGTCAGTGTCAGGGCTGCGGTGCATCCAAGTGCAAATAATTTTTTCAGATTCTTTTTCATAGTCATTTTCTCCATTCTTTATTCTTATTTTGATATTTGTTTTGGATGGCAGATGTATCAGTCTGCCTTGCCGGAGCAGAGTAAAGAATGTGTCTGGAAAGAAGATTCTCTTTGGTTTGGCGCCGCGCGCCGTGATGAAAGATTTTACTGAGAATGTTTCCAGAAACTAAAAAACGCCTCTGTCCCCATACATGGGACAAAAGCGTAAACTTCTGCGATACCACCCAAATTGACATTTGTGAAAATGTCCACTCGCTTACACGTACCATCATACGTGCCCCGATGGATAACGGGTGGGGTCCCGTCAGCCCCTACTGAAACAATCGTTCAAGGCTGCCCTCGGAAGTCCATTCACTGACGGTAAGGCGTTCCGTTTCCACCATCCGGAACTCTCTGTGGCGATACATAGGTCAGATACTCCTCTTCCTCATCGGTTTATCTGTGTTCTTCGTTACATGCATTATAAACACACCCAAAAGGATTTGTCAACCATCAAAATCAAAAAGATGCAGGAAAATGAAAAAGAGTCGGTTTTTCCATTGTTTACGGAAAATTTGGAGATGAAGATGTGGACGCTGGCTGTGCGGCAGGAACAGCAAGTTGAAAAAGTTTTTGAAAAAATTTAGAAAAGTAGAAAAAAATAGTTGACATTTAAAAGACTCTCTAGTATAATAACTCATGTCGCTGAACAAGAGCGAACATGAGAATCACAGGATTCCTCAGGATGCCCAGATAGCTCAGTTGGTAGAGCAGAGGACTGAAAATCCTCGTGTCACTGGTTCGATTCCGGTTCTGGGCATTACAATTTCATAATTTATCATGCGGGTGTAGTTCAATGGTAGAACACCAGCCTTCCAAGCTGGATACGTGGGTTCGATTCCCATCACCCGCTTTTTTGTTGTTTAAAATTAAGAAAGCCCCCAGAGTTGCCGCTCTGGGGGCTTTCTTGTTTCATAGGAAATTACGTCCTATGAAACAAAAAACGCTCCGCGAGGATGTGCACTCGCGCGAAGCAGGAACATGTCGCAAGCGACCGCGCGAGACGCCCGGATGTGCCAAGGCACATTCTTTTTTATCAGATGCTATAAAAAACCAGAAAATATACCGCCATCAGGACTGCTAGAAATCCCGCATTTGCAATCGTGAACCAGCGGAAGTAGATTCCTTTTTTCTCTGGGCAGGAGCGGACGATATATTTGTAAGAAATAAGACTCGCCATGGATGCGATCAGGGTGCCGAGACCGCCGAGGTTAGTTCCGATCAGAAGGGAAACTCCTTTTTCGGTAAATCCGGACAACAGGATGGCGGCCGGAACGTTGCTGATTACCTGGCTGGCCAGAACGGAGACTATCACTTCGTGTCCCGTGATCATACTGGAAAGCAGGGAGCTTACCGCAGGAATGTGTTTCAGATTCCCGATGAAGATGAAGAATCCGATAAAAGTCAGGATGAGAGAGTAATCCACCTGACAGAAGATCTTCGGGTCTGCCAGACAGCCAATCGCCAGAATGCAGATAAACAGGATTGGAAGCGGCAGAAGACCGGCTACGGTGCAAAGGCACAGGAAAAACATTCCCAGACAGCAGAAAAGGCAGCGTTTAGGAAAGGTCTCATCGGAGGTGTATCTCTACCGGCTGTATCTAGTGAGATAGTCTCCCTTGGTGTAAACATTGTGACGAGCAGCAGCAAAACCAATGAAAGCAGCGAAAATGGACCGATGCTCCGGATAAATGTATCAAGTGAAAGCTCAAAGTGGGAATACAGATACAGGTTCTGGGGATTCCCCACCGGAGTTGTCATGCTGCCGAGATTGGCTGCCAGTGTCTGGCAGACGACAACCGGAACGATCCGGTCTTTGCGGTTTACCATCCGCAGTAGTTCCAGAGCAAATGGAACGAAGGTAATTAAGGCCACATCGTTGGTGATCAGCATGCTGGAAAAGAAACACAGAAGAATCAGAAGCTGTTCCAGCTGCCTGAGTGAATGGATTCGAAGCAGCAGTAATTCCCCGAGCTGTCGAAAGAAACCGATGTTTTGGAGGCCTGTGGTTGCTGTCATCAGGCCAAAGAGCAGGATCAGTGTGTGCAGATCCAGATATTTCAGGTATCCGGCGGACGGTGGTATGATAAACATGGAAAGGACAGCCAGAGCCAGGGCGATGGTTAAAACGGTATCCTTTTTGAGAAAAGAACTTACTTTTTGTATCATGGTAAAATACTCCCTTGAAAAGAAAAAGTGTAACTGTGACCAGTAACGAAAATAGCGGAAACCCTCATGAAAATGAAAAGGTTTCCGCTATAAAATAAAGAGAGCGCGAGACGGGACTCGAACCCGCGGCCTCGACCTTGGCAAGGTCGCGCTCCACCAACTGAGCCACTCGCGCATTTCTGAAGCATCGCTTCAACGAGTTATATAATATCATAGGTCGGTTGATTTGGCAAGCGTTTTTTTAAAAAAATCAAAAAATATAGAAAATTCATTACTGTTCACGGGTAGGCACGTTTGAAACCGGGAGAACCGTATGAAAACGATCAAGTTCCATATTTTCCACTGGATGTGTTCCCGCGGTCTGCACAAACCCGATGATCTGTCCGGACAGGAGTACCGTGAGGATGGAATATACCATGCGGTTTAACGGAATGTAGCTCAGTGAAAGCACCAGTACAGCAAAATCGGACAGGAGGTAGATCCACTGGATTTTGATGTGCGTCACGTGGGAAAGGCTCATCGCAAGCGCATCGTCCCCGCCCGGGGCACCGCCGATCCGCACGCAGAGCCCGGCACCGACGCCGACGAAGACCGCGCCGAGCAGGGATGCGGTAAGCGGCATATCGGCAAGCTGCGGCCACAGGGGCGGAAACTGCTCACAGATCCGGTAAGACAGGGAGAAGCTGGCGCTGGAAAGAATGGAGTAGGCGATGAACTGCCGCCCCAGAAGTTTCCATCCCATCGCGTAGCAGGCGAGGTTCATGATGAAGCCGGACACGGATGGGGAGATATGGAACCAGTGATCAAGCAGAAGCGTCATTCCTAAGACACCGCCCTCGGTGACACCGGAAAAGGAATGGACATGGTACAGGCCAAATGCCAGAAATGCACTTCCAAACAGTGCAATCAGGCAGGATTTTAGTTTTAAATCGAGGGAATGGAATAATTTCAGCAAAATAACAGGCTCCTTACAAATGATAGTGTTGTTAATGGTTTCTCTATTTTAGTATGGAAACAAATTTGTGTCAAGAATAGACAAAAATGTGGGATGTGCGTATACTGGAAGATAGGAAGACGGAAAGGGGAATGAAAACATGGTAGAAAATCATCCGGACATCCGGAAGCAGGAATACCGCGGAATTGCTTGCCTGGTGCTGTCTGCGTTCTGTTTTGCGCTGATGAGTATGTTTGTACATTTGGCGGGCGATCTGCCGTCGATGCAGAAGAGTTTTTTTCGCAATCTTGTGGCGGCGCTGGCAGCGGTTGTTTTGCTTTTGCGGGCGGGAGAGCCGTTTCGTATCCGCAGGGAAAATCTGCCGTATTTTCTGATGCGGTCAATTTTCGGCACGATGGGAGTGCTGTGTAACTTTTATGCGGTGGATCATCTGGTGCTGGCGGACGCATCGATTCTAAATAAAATGTCGCCGTTTTTTACAGTGCTGTTCAGCTGGCTGATCTTAAAGGAAAAAGTTATGCCAATTCAGCTTTCGCTGATCTTCGGTGCGTTTCTCGGCAGTATATTCGTGGTAAAGCCGACATTCTCCAATCTGGCACTTGTGCCGTCGCTGCTGGGCTTTTTCGGCGGCATCTGCGCGGGCGCGGCGTACACGATGGTGCGGAAACTGGGAGAGGCAGGAGAAAAGGGACCGGTGATCGTGCTGTTTTTCTCGGTATTTTCCTGTGTGGTTGTGCTGCCGTGGCTGATTTTTGACTATCATCCGATGACCTGGCAGCAGATGGGGATCCTGCTTTTGGCGGGCTGCGCGGCGGCGGGCGGACAGTTTGCGATCACGGCGGCATACCGCTATGCCCCGGCGAGCCGTATTTCCATCTACGATTATTCGCAGCTGATCTTCTCGACGATGCTCGGTTTCTTTATCTTCGGGCAGGTGCCGGACGGCTGGAGTTTCCTCGGATATGGAATTATCTGCCTGATGGCAATTTTCATGTTTGTATATAATAACCGGAAAAGAAAGAATACTCAAAAGCAGGCACTTTTGGAATCGAAAGAGCCGTCAGATGTAATAAAAATGTAAGGGAAAGTATCCGCCGATATGGTTTACAAGCGATGCCAAATTATATATACTGAAGATAAAGTCGGAGTGGTTTTCGTGTCCAGAAACGTGAATTTCAGGAACAAAAGCTGGGTTGCCGACACAGTTCGAAAATGGGTTATAGATAGGGCAGAAAGTTATATAGGGAAATACGACATAAGCCCGGCAGCAGACAGGAGGAAACAGGGATGAAAAAATTAGCAACCGCACTTGTGAGTGCAGCAGCCATTATGACGATGTCAACAACCGCATTTGCAGCCGAAAATCCGGCGGAGGTATTTGACCGGGTGATGGAGAAGAACAATACGATTCAGTCCGCGGAGATTCAGAGCGGCGTCCATTCGGTCATACTTGCAAAGGATGTCATTCCGGACGGTCAGATGAAAGTTGATAT
Organism: Clostridium sp. AF22-10; assembly: GCF_003478725.1. NCBI lineage: Bacteria > Bacillati > Bacillota > Clostridia > Eubacteriales > Clostridiaceae > Clostridium > Clostridium sp. AF22-10. Next base: position 17,839 of record NZ_QUFZ01000016.1, on the reverse strand, counting down.
GGCGATGCATGCAGAGATGGATATGCAGGATACCACCGATCTCAAGTACCTGGCACAGGTCGCTTCCTCGATTCTGGGACAGGACAGCTATTCACAGGTTTTTTATACGGACGGCTACTATTACGTAGATGCCAACGGTGTCAAACTGAAATACCCGATGCCATTAGAGCAGATCATATCCTCCGTCCAGACCGGAGTCAACACCAGCAATATGGAATCCAGCTATATGAAGGGCATTTCCTTAAACGAGGTCAATGGAAAACGTGTGCTGGCATATGAGGCAAATCCAAAGAAGCTAAACAAGAACGTCAAAGAAGCCCTCGGAACCGTGATGAACACACTCGGCACCGATGTCAATCTGGACATGAACATCCAGGAAATGAAAGGCGCTTACGTGCTGGATGACAACGATTACATTATCTATATGACAAACTATATCGTATACAACATGGAAGTCCTCGACCAGCCAATGACCTGCATTACTCTGATGGAGACCGAAGTCCAGAACCCGGGCGAGCCGGTCGTAGTGACCCTTCCATCCACGGATGGCTATGAAGACTTAATTGGTTTATACGATGGAGTCATTGAAAGCGAAGTAGAATAAAAAAACAGACAAAAACAAAAATAGACAATCAAAAGCCAGCGTTCCAATTATCGATTGTACGCATCCCACGCCAGCTGTCCGGCTGGGGCGGACATTTTTGTCCGATCCAGACGAACAGATGTAGCGAAAGCAAGCGAACAATGATAATTGGAGACGCAGGCGGCGCAGATTCCCGGACGCCTCTTTCCGCATCACGACAATCAATCAATCTATCTATTACTGCATCTCATCCTCAATCATCCGATATCCAATCCCGATCTCCGTAAACACATACTGCGGTTCCGCCGGATTCTGCTCCAGTTTCCTTCGAATATGTGCCATATTTACGCGCAGAATACTGTTATCATCGTCCGCATAGGGACCCCAGATATTCGAAATAATCGTATCATACGTCATGACTCTGCCGGAATTCTGCGCCAGCAGGGAGATAATCTTAAACTCGATCTGCGTCAGATGGACATCCCTTCCATCAACCGATACCAGATGTTTTTCAAAATCGATCGTCAGTCCCTTTGCATGGAATGGGCGCTTATAAAGCGGAGAAGCTGTGTTTAAGCGGTTGCTGTGGCGCAGGGCAGTCCGGATGCGCGCGAGAAGCTCGGAGGTGCCGATCGGCTTGGTCAGATAATCATCCGCGCCGAGGTCGAGCGCACGTACCTTTTCCTGTTCCTGCGTGCGGGCGGAGAGGACGATGATCGGGACGCTGGACCAGGTGCGGACCTGGCGGATGATCTCCATGCCGTCCATGTCTGGAAGCCCCAGGTCGAGGAGAATCAGATCCGGGCACTGGGACGTGATGATCGGAAGAGCTTCTTTTCCCGTGTGTGCGGTGGAAATGCGGTAATCCTGTGCGGACAGGGAAGTGGAGATGAAGTCGCAGATGTTTTTTTCATCTTCTACTAATAAAATAGAAAGTTTATGTGTCATGTTATTTGTCCTCCTTTGGAAGGGTAAAGTAAAATTCGGCACCGTGCGTGTGGTTGATTGCCTTGATTTCGCCGCCGTGGGCGAGAATGATCGTTTTACAGATGGAAAGCCCGATTCCCATGCCCTTTCGTCCATCCGGCGAAGTGCTGGTCGTGGAAGAAGAGCCGTCAAAGATGGTTGCCAGCTTCTCCGGCGGGATGCCGACGCCGTAATCGCGCACGTGGAAAATCGCATAGTCGGAAAGTGATTCCACATAGCACTCGATCGGCTCGGTGCTTTCAGCATGGACAACGGCATTTTCCAGCAGGTTGATGAGAACCTGTTCGATGAGGACGGCGTCCATCGGGACCATCAGGAATTCCTCCGGCACGCGCACATGGATATTGGCGTCTGGAAGTCTCTTTTTTAAGCGGATCATCGCCTCGGAGAGAACTTCCTCGACTGGTTCCGAGGTCTTAGTTACCTTTGCCGTCTCATTGTTGATACGCGTGACGGAGAGCAGGTTTTCAACCATGTTTAAGAGCCAGTTGGAATCCTCAAGAATATGGCGCACCAGCGCATTTTTCTCAACCTCCGGGAGGCTGCTGCCATTTTCCAGATATACGGTACTGGAACCGATGATGCTGGTAAGCGGGGTGCGGAGGTCATGGGAGATTGCCCGCAGCAGGTTCGCCCGCATCTTTTCTTTTTCCGCTTCCATCAGCATCTTTTCACGTTCTGCCAGCACGCGCGCCTGTGTTTTCATGTTGCTTGTGATGGCGCTTGTAATGCTGGAAATTGAAAACATTGCCACGAAGGTAATCGGATAGCCGGCCATCGTGAAATCCAGCGCGAAATACGGATACGTGAACAGAAAATTGACGCAGACAACGCCGACAAAGGAGGAGAACAGGCCGAAGCTGTATCCGTCTGTAAAACGCGCTACCAAAAAGACCGCCAGAATGTAGGTTAGCGCGATGTTGGCAGTCGGATTTTTGAGCGCATGAAAAAAGCAGAACGCGATGATCGTGGCGGTACCCATGAAAAACAGGGTAAGTCCCCAGCTCTGTATGTATGTCGGAAGCGCACAGAATTTTTCAACGATCGGGCGGGTCCGGAACCAATTTTTTAAGGCGTCAATTTTGTGTGGATGTGTTTTGCCACCATTGGAAATGCTGGTGTCCGGAGAGTTGGGTTCGGCTGAACCTTGAAGGCTGCTGGCTGATTCTGTTTTCAGGAAAGTTTCATTGGAAGTTCCAGAAACAGAAGATTTACTTGAATGTTTCATTTAAATAAAGAAAGTCTCCTTTCAAAAAATTCATATGGATGCTTCTATTATACAATGTTTCTTCTGAAAAATAGAGAGGAAGACTGTTAAAAAGTTGAAAAAATCGTGAAAATTTGGGATAAAAACAGTAACACAATTATTGAGAATCTGGCTGGATAAGGGTGATTTCATTGCATTTTCAGCGTCAGTGTGTTAAACTCCAAACAGTCTCCCGATTGAGGGAAGCAGGCTGACCCGCCTGTTAGAGAGTGACAAACGGGCTGCCGGAGTGCAGGGCGAAAGGAATGAAAATAAGATGAAAAAATTAGGAAGAAATGATCTGTGCTGGTGTGGAAGTGGAAAGAAGTACAAACATTGCCATGAGGCATTTGATGAGAAGCTGATGGAGGCGGCGGATGCCGGACACCAGATTCCGGATCACGACATGATCAAGACCCCGGAGCAGATCGAGGGGATCCGCGAGAGCTGCAAGATCAATGTGGCAGTTCTGGATTATGTGGCTGAGCATATCAAGGCTGGCGTCACAACCGAGGAGATCGATCAGTGGGTATATAATGAGACGACCCGCATGGGCGGAATCCCGGCGCCGCTTGGCTATGAAGGATTCCCGAAGAGCGTGTGCACATCCATCAATGCTCAGGTCTGCCACGGCATTCCGTCAGCAGATGTCGTATTAAAGGATGGCGATATCATCAACGTGGATGTTTCGACCATTTATCACGGCTATTATGCGGATTCTTCCCGTATGTTCTGCATCGGAAATGTCAGCCCGGAACATAAAAAACTGGTGGATGTTGTCAAAGAGTGCGTGGAATTAGGTCTGGAGCAGGTAAAACCGTGGGGCTTCATGGGCGATATGGCGGAAGCGGTCCAGAAGCATGCGGAAGAAAATGGCTATTCTGTGGTTCGTGAGATCGGCGGTCACGGCGTTGGCATCGAGTTCCATGAGGACCCGTGGGTTGGATATATTGGTCAGAGAGGCACCGGCATGATGTTTGCACCGGGCATGATGTTCACGATCGAGCCGATGATCAACGAGGGAACCGAGGAAGTATTCGTGGACGGCGATGACGACTGGAGTGTATACACGAAGGATGGAAAAGCATCCGCCCAGTGGGAGATTCAGGTGCTGGTAACCGAGGATGGCCATGAGGTGCTTTCCTGGTAGTTTGCAGAGTACATAAAAAGAGACGGCGTCAAACCGTCTCTTTTTTGTACCCAAGGTGGGTGTTCTTCACAGCCGAAGGGGGATAAAAGACTGCGAAGAAATATCTATATAAAGGAAATTGTTGTTAGTCGAGCCAGATAACGATTGCGCGCATCTTGTAGTGTCATCTGCCTCATTGATGTTATGCCATTATAATACTGGATAATTGTGTCCATATTTTGACCAATATCTAAAATAAATCTAAACGAGTATTACATAATTCGAAACTTTTTCGGAACTGTTTATGAGGCTGGCGCGCTTGAATTTTTCTTGTCGATTTCTTGGATGGGGTATATAATAAATCTGGTGATTAAAGGGGTGCGGTCTGACTGGATAGAAACCGCGTCCAGAACAAAGCAATTAAGAAGAAAGTGGCAGGAATTATATGGAAAATTTTTTATTTGCACTTAATACAGTCCTTCCGTTTCTGCTCTATATCGCATTTGGATATGGAGTCAGGATGTCGGGGCTGGCGGATGAGGATTTTATGAAGCGCCTGAATAAAGTGATCTTTCAGGCATTCTTTCCGATTCTGATGTTTAACAACCTGTATTCCATTCCGGAGGGAATGACATTAAATCTGCGTCTGGTGGCAGTCGCCATTATCAGCGTGCTGCTTTTGCAGGCGGTTCTGCTTGCTGTGGTTCCGCGTCTGGTAAAGGAAAATGAGCGGCGCGGCGTTATCATCCAGGCGATTTACCGCAGCAATTTCGTCCTGTTCGGCATTCCGCTGGCAACCAGCGTGTTCGGTGAGGAGGGAACACTGCTGGCGACGATGATGGTGGCGATCGTGATTCCGGTCTACAACATAACGGCGGTCGTGATTCTGGAATTGTTCCGGGGCGGCAAGGTCCCGGTTTCTGTTTTGATTAAGAATATCCTGAAAAATCCGATGATCCGCGGCGCGCTCCTGGGCTTTATCTTCCATATGTTAGGGATTAAACTTCCGGTTTCCGTGGAAGGACCGATCAAGCAGTTTGCCAATCTGACAACGCCGCTGGCACTGTTCGTACTGGGCGGAACGCTGCATTTCAATGCGATCGGCGGCAATCTGAAATATGTGGTTCCGTCGATGACCGTCAAGATGGTGATCCTGCCGGCAGTGATTCTGGCGGTTGCGACGCTGCTCGGCTTTTCCGGTGTGGAACGTTTTGTTTACTTTGAAATGTACGCGACTCCGGTTGCGACGGCGTCCTATGCGATGGCGCAGAACATGGGCGGCGACGGCGAGCTGGCGGGACAGTTTGTCGTGTTGAGCACGGTCGCCTCGGTTGTGACGATCTTTTTGTGGGTCTATTTCCTTAATTCGATCGGGTGGCTCGCATAAAAATAAATATATAATAGGGGACTGCCAGACAGTGGTTTGTGGAAGAGCAACAATTGTCTGGCAGCTTTTTTTGTGGAAACAAACACTGTTTTTCATGAGAACCGAAATTTTTTTTCATAAATTAAGATGTATGTATAATCTTTTCAAAATTAAAACATTTAATAGACAAAACTGATTGAAAAAGTTATAATAGTATACAAATGCGAGAAAACTTATTTATTTTCCATGTGCTTTTGATGCTTCGAATCAGCGAATTGTATGGAATGGGAGGATGTGAAACATAATAAGGATATTGCATTATTGTTGAAAAAAATTAGGGGAAAAGGTGGTGGTTCAATGATCAAGGAGACGATCCAGGCGGTCGAGGACGCAGAGGCGAAGGCATCGGAACTGGTCGCGCAGGCTTCGGAGGATGCACGCCGCGTTAAAGCGGAGGCGGAGGCAGAAGCGGATCGAATGCTCGCAGATGCACAGAAAAGGGGGAAAGAAGCAGCTGTGAAGCAGGAAGAAGAACTGACTCTCAGAGGGGAGGAGTACGTAAAACAGGCACTGGCAGAAGCCGAGGCGGAGTGTCAGACGCTCAGAGAGACGGCGGACAGACGGAAACCGGAGGTGGTTGACCGGCTCATAGCGGAACTGGTCTAGTGAATGGAGGGATGTAGATATGGCAGTATTGCAGATGCAAAAGCTATGTATCTGTGCCCTGAAGAAGGACCGTAAGTCCCTGATGGAGTTTCTGCAGGCTGCCGGAGTGATGGAGCTCTCTGCGGAGGCGGAGCCGGACGAGGTATTTAAGCGGACGGACACGCTGGAGGATCGGCAGAAGTTTGAGCGAAATGCGGCGACGGCGGATCGCGCATTGGAAGTGCTTGCCGCGGTGGTTCCGGAGGAAACATCGAGCTTGCTGGGCTTGCCGGAAAGCCGCTTGCAAAGGCAGGCGCGTACCGGGAGACGGAGGCGAACGCAGAGGCGCTTTTAGGTCAGGCGGAACGCATTTTGAACCTGCAAAAGCAGATCACGGAGGAAAAGACTGCGGCGCTTAGACTGCTGGCGGAGGCGGAAAGCCTGAAACCGTGGCAGAAGCTGGAGATTCCACTTGCGTATCAGGAGACGAAACGGTGTGCTATCTTAGCTGGCGCGGTCGGCGGAGGCGCTTATACGCAGGAAGAAATTTACGCTTCGGTGGCAAAACAGGAGCCGCAGCTTGAAAAATGGGAGCTGGAGGTTGTCGGAAGCGATGCCGACCAGACCTGCATTGCGGTAATTTGCCTGAAAGAGGACGAGGAGAAGCTGGAGACAGCACTCCGGTCGATTGGATTTGCCCGTCCGGCGCGTCCGGTGGAGGAAGTTCCGGCAGCTTACGCTAAGAAACTCAAAGCGCAGGCGGCAGAGCATGAGGGACGCGCGGCAGCGACGGAAGAAGAACTGAAACAGTGCGCTCCGGCGAGGGAAGATTTGAAATTGTTATCCGACTATTACCGCCTGAGGGCACAGAAGTATGAGGCGCTCGGCGAGATCTTACAGTCGGAAAAAACGTGTATGATCACGGGATTTATCCCGAAGCGCGATGCGAAAGGACTGGAGGAGAAGCTGAATAGCCGGTTTGAACTTGCAGTGGAAAGTTCGGATGTGCCGGAGGATGAGGAAGCACCGGTGCTTCTCTCCAACGGAACCTTCGCGGCGTCGGCGGAGGGCGTGACCGCGTCCTTTGGCTTACCGGCGAAGGGGGAGATGGACCCGACCGGCATCATGGCAGCGTGCTATGTATTTTTGTTTGGTCTGATGCTTTCAGATGCGGCATACGGATTTATTGTATTTTTGATGTGCTTCCTGGCACTTAAGAAATTTCCAAGGATGGAAGAAAACCTGCGGAAATCACTGCGGCTCTTTATGTACTGCGGACTTTCGACCCTGTTCTGGGGCGTCATGTTCGGCGGTTATTTCGGAGATGCGGTGGACATCGTGAGCCGGACGTATTTTGGACATACGGTGACGATACCGGCGCTCTGGTTTGTCCCGCTAAATGACCCGATGAAGCTTTTGGTTTATTCGATGTTATTTGGCGTGATTCACTTATTCCTGGGGCTGGGACTGAAAGGATATATGCTCTTAAAGGATGGCAAGGTTGTGGATTTTATCTGCGACGTGGTACTCTGGTACCTCCTGCTTCTGGGGCTGATCCTGATGCTGCTTCCGACGGAACTGTTTGGTTCCATCGCGCAGATGAATATCGTATTCCCGCCGGTGCTTAATTCGCTGGCAAAGGGAATGGCGATCGTGGGCGCGCTGGGAATTCTGGTGATGTCGGCGCGCGACAAGAAGAATCCGATCCTGCGGCTGGCGCTTGGCGCATATGATTTGTATAATATTACCGGATGGGTGTCGGATGTGCTTTCCTATTCGCGCCTTCTGGCGCTCGGACTGGCAACCGGCGTTATCGCATCGGTTATCAACCAGATGGGAAGTATGGTTGGAAATAATGTATTTGGCGTTATTGTATTTATACTGGTATTCTGCTTCGGACACCTGTTTAACCTGGCGATCAACCTGCTCGGCGCGTATGTGCATACCTGCCGTCTGCAGTACGTCGAGTTTTTCGGAAAGTTCTATGAGGGTGGCGGAAAGGCGTTCCGTCCGTTTAAGCAGATAACAAAATACGTGGAAATCAAGGAGGATTAAATATGAGCGGAATTGTATTTGCATTGTTGGGAGTTGCAGTGGCGGTTATTCTTGCAGGTATGGGTTCAGCCTACGGCGTAGGCGTGGCAGGTCAGGCAGCAGCCGGAGTCGTAACCGAGGATCCGGATAAATTCGCGAAGGTGCTTCTGCTCCAGCTGCTTCCGGGTACCCAGGGTATCTACGGTCTGCTGGTTGGTTTCATCGCTCTTTCTAAGATTGGTCTTCTTGGCGGCGGCGCTGACATGAGCATGTCGATCTCCCAGGGACTCTTATATCTGGCAGCATGCCTTCCGATCGGCGTGGTTGGCCTGGTATCGGCGAGACATCAGGGAAGAACGTCGGTTGCTTCCATCGGTATCGTAGCGAAGAAACCGGAACAGTTTGGTAAAGCGATGCTGTTCCCGGCGATGGTTGAGACCTATGCGATTCTGGCACTTCTGGTTTCGATTCTGGCAATCAATGCACTGTAATCTGGCACGGCGGAAAGAATCAAAATCAGTTAAGGAGTGAAGCGTATGAATGGATTAGATAAGATTATTGCTCAGATCCTTGACGATGCAAAGCAGGAATCGCTTGCGATTCAGGAAAAAGCAGCCGGTGAAGCGGAGACGACCCTTGCGGCAGCCGGTGAAAAGGTAAAAAAGCTGGAGGAAGAGCAGGCGAAATCGGCGGCGCAGCGTGAAAAAAGCTATGAGGAACGGCTTCGTTCTTCGGCGGCGCTAAAGAAGCGCCAGGCGATCCTTGCGGCAAAGCAGGCGATCATCGAGGAAATGCTTGCGGCGGCACACAGGGAGCTGCTGGCAAAGCCGGATGAGGCGTATTTTGCATGGATGGAGCAGCTTCTTTCCCGGTTCGTGACGGATCGGGCAGGAGAAATCTATGTTTCAAAACGTGATTTAGAGCGGATGCCGGATGATTTTCCGGCAAAGATAGAGAAGGCGGCGCAGGAAAAAGGCGGAAGCTGGTACTGAAAAAAGAACCGAGGGAGATCGACGGGGGCTTTGTTCTGGTGTACGGCGGCGTCGAGGAAAATTGTTCTGCCGGGGCGTTGTTTGCGTCGCAGCGGGATGAGCTGGCGGACAAGGTACATGCGATGCTGTTTGGATAACGGCGGGAGAAGGTAAGGAGGGCTTATATGTCTGATACAAAATATGCCTACGCGGTCGCGGATCCGGGCACTGGAAAATGGGCTTTTTTCCTCCGCACAGATTGAACAGCTGCTGTCCGTAAAAAGCTACGAGGGGGCGCTGCGTTTCCTGACCGAACACGGCTGGGGGGATGCAGATACACCGCTCAGCGCGGAGGCGATCCTGACCCGGGAGAAGACGAAAACCTGGGAGACGGTCCGCGACCTTTTGAAGGGCGACGACGCGATCCTGGCAGTGCTTTCCTACGGGGATCTCTACCACAATTTAAAGGCGGCGATCAAGGATGCGGCGGCGCCGGGCAGCCACGGCAATGTCTATTTTGACGACTGCGAGGTGGACGGCGTGCGGATGGCGAAGATCGTGGCGGAGAAGGACTGGCAGGCGCTTCCGGCACATATGCGGGAGGCGGCGAAGGAAGCCAGCGAGACATTTCTGCACACGAGCGACGGGCAGCTCTGCGATATCATCGTTGACCGGGCGGCGCTCGCAGCTATCTATGAGTGCGGAAAGAATGCGTCCGACGCGATCATCCGCGATTATGCCGAGACGACGGTCGCGGTGGCGGATATCAAGATAGCGGTGCGATCCCAGAAGACAGGAAAACATCTGGATTTTATGCGGCGCGCGATGACACCGTGCGATAGCTTGAATATCGAGCGCCTGTCACAGGCAGCTCTTGGCGGCGCCGGCGCGATCTGCGAGTATCTGGAAGGAACCCGCTATGCGGGCGGCGCGCAGGCATTAAAGGAATCGCCGTCGGCGTTTGAGCGGTGGTGTGACAATCAGTTGATCGAGACGATCAAGCCGCAGAAATACAACCCGTTTACGGCGGGACCGCTGGTTGCCTATGTGCTGGCGAAGGAAAATGAGATTAAAACGGTCCGTATCATCCTGACCGCCCGTCTGAACGGTCTTGAGGAGGAACAGATTCGAGAAAGGATAAGGGAGATGTATGTATAAGGTTGCAGTAGTCGGAGATTACGACAGCATCTACGGATTTGCGGCGCTGGGACTGGAGACATTTCCGGTGTCCGATGTAAAAGAGACGGAGAAAGTATTTCTGGAACTGGCTTCTGGTTCCTACGCGGTGATCTATATCACCGAGGCGGCGGCTGCCGGGATTGAGACAGCCATCGACGCTACCGGGAACAGCCGCTTCCGTCCGTGATCCTGATTCCGGGGATTTCCGGGAATACGGGAAAAGGCGTGGAGTCGGTCAAGCATTCGGTGGAACAGGCAGTTGGATCGGATATTCTGTTTGGAGATGCATGATAGAAAGGTGGGTGAAACCTTCCAATGAGCAAAGGAACGATAAAGAAGGTAGCAGGACCGCTGGTTATCGCCAGCGGGATGCGGGATGCCAATATGTTTGACGTCGTCCGCGTTAGCGACGAACGTCTGATTGGCGAGATCATAGAGATTCACGGAGATGAAGCGTCGATTCAGGTATATGAGGAGACTTCCGGTTTAGGACCTGGCGAGCCGGTAGAGTCGATGGATGTGCCGCTTTCGGTTGAACTGGGACCGGGACTCCTGACGAGTATCTACGATGGAATCCAGCGGCCGCTGGACGATATCATGAAGGAGACGGGCAGCAACAACTTAAAGCGCGGCGTTGAGGTTCCGTCTTTAAAGCGTGATAAGAAATGGCAGTTTGTGCCGACCGTGAAAGCGGGCGACAGCGTGGAAGCAGGCGACATCATCGGTACCGTGCAGGAGACGCTGATCATTGAGCATAAGATTATGGTGCCGTATGGTGTAAAAGGTACCGTCAAAGAGATCAAGAGCGGTGAATTTACGGTGGAGGAAACTGTAGCGGTCATTGAGACGGAAAACGGCGAAAAAGAGCTTACAATGATGCAGAAATGGCCGGTTCGGCGCGGACGTCCGTACCAGACGAAGCTGCCGCCGGTAAAACCGCTGATCACCGGACAGCGTGTCGTTGACGCATTCTTCCCGATCGCCAAGGGCGGCGTGGCAGCCGTGCCGGGACCGTTCGGAAGCGGCAAGACCGTCATCCAGCACCAGCTGGCGAAATGGGCGGAAGCGGACATTGTTGTTTACATCGGCTGCGGTGAGCGCGGCAACGAGATGACGGATGTTTTAAATGAGTTTCCGGAGTTAAAGGATCCAAAGACCGGGCACTCCCTGATGCAGCGGACCGTGCTGATTGCCAATACTTCGGATATGCCGGTAGCAGCCCGCGAGGCATCAATTTACACGGGTATTACGATCGCAGAGTATTTCCGCGACATGGGTTATTCGGTGGCACTGATGGCGGATTCCACCTCCCGATGGGCGGAGGCGCTGCGAGAGATGTCGGGCCGTCTGGAAGAGATGCCAGGCGAGGAAGGTTATCCGGCCTACTTAGGAAGCCGTCTGGCACAGTTCTATGAGCGTGCAGGTCATGTCATCTGCCTTGGCAGGGACGGACGCGAGGGCGCCCTGTCCGCAATCGGAGCCGTATCCCCGCCAGGCGGCGATATTTCCGAGCCGGTTTCCCAGGCGACGCTGCGTATCGTCAAGGTATTCTGGGGACTCGATTCAGCGCTGGCATACAAGCGCCATTTCCCGGCGATCAACTGGCTGACCAGCTATTCCCTGTATGTGGACAATCTGGGAAAATGGTTTGATGAGAATGTATCGGATGAGTGGATGAGCTGCCGCCAGGGTCTTATGAGCCTTCTGCAGGAAGAGGCAGAGCTGGAGGAGATCGTAAAGATGGTCGGCATGGATGCATTGTCCCCGATCGACCGCCTGAAAATGGAAGCGGCGCGCTCGATCCGTGAGGATTTCCTGCATCAGAACTCCTTCCATGAGATTGACACGTATACACCATTGCAGAAACAGTTCCGCATGATGAAGCTGGTGCTGGCGTTCTATGAGCAGTCGAAGAAAGCGCTGGAAGGCGGCGCTTCCATCCAGAATCTCATCAAGATGCCGGTGCGCGAGCAGATCGGACGTTTTAAATATACGAAAGCAGAAGACGTGGAGAAAGAGTATCAGGCGGTCCTCGATGAACTTGCGAAAGAGGTTGCCGATGCGGCTGGAAAGGGGGCATTCTAAATGCCGAAAGAATATAGAACCATACAGGAGGTTGCAGGTCCTCTGATGCTGGTGCAGGGCGTGGAAAATGTTACCTATGACGAGTTGGGTGAGATCGAGCTGGCGAGCGGCGAAAAGAGACGCTGCAAGGTGCTGGAGATCGACGGCGGCAATGCGCTGGTACAGCTTTTTGAGAGTTCCACGGGTATCAACCTTTCAAATAGTAAGGTGCGTTTTTTAGGCAGAACGATGGAACTTGGCGTATCGGAGGATATGCTGGGACGCGTCTTTGACGGTCTGGGCAATCCAATCGACGGCGGTCCGGAGATCCTGCCGGAGGAACGCCGCGATATCAATGGTCTGCCGATGAACCCGGCGGCGAGAAGCTATCCGCAGGAGTTTATCCAGACGGGTGTTTCCGCGATCGATGGTCTGAATACACTGGTTCGCGGTCAGAAATTGCCGATTTTCTCGGCGTCCGGTCTGCCGCATGCGAATCTGGCAGCCCAGATTGCGAGACAGGCGAAGGTGCGCGGCACGGACGAACCGTTTGCCGTTGTCTTCGCGGCGATGGGTATCACCTTTGAGGAAGCGCATTTCTTTACCGAGAGCTTTAAGGAGACGGGCGCGATCGACCGTACCGTCCTGTTTATCAACCTGGCAAACGATCCGGCGGTTGAGCGTATCGCGACCCCGCGTATGGCGCTGACGGCTGCCGAGTATCTGGCATTTGAGAAAAATATGCACGTTCTCGTTATCCTGACGGATATCACAAACTACGCGGATGCGCTGCGAGAGATTTCGGCTGCCCGCAAGGAAGTTCCGGGACGTCGTGGTTATCCGGGTTATATGTACACGGATCTTGCATCCCTGTATGAGAGAGCCGGACGCCAGAGAGGCAAGAATGGTTCGATCACGATGATTCCGATCTTAACCATGCCGGAGGATGACAAGACGCACCCGATTCCGGACTTAACCGGATATATTACCGAGGGACAGATTATCTTAAGCCGTGATCTGTACCGCAAGGGCATCACACCGCCGATTGACGTACTTCCGTCGCTGTCCCGTCTGAAAGATAAGGGAATTGGCGAGGGCAAGACGCGTGCCGACCATTCGAACACCTTAAACCAGCTCTTTGCGGCGTATGCGCGCGGCAAGGAAGCGAAGGAACTCATGGTGATCCTGGGCGAGGCGGCATTGTCCGATGTTGACTTAATCTATGCGAAATTTGCGGACGCCTTTGAAAAAGAATATGTTTCCCAGGGCTACAATACGGACCGCGATATCGAGGAGACGCTGCGGATTGGCTGGAAACTGCTTTCCATCCTGCCGAGAAGCGAGCTGAAACGTATCGATGAGAAGTATCTGGATCTGTATTATGGGAAAGAGTAAAAATGCCTGTGCATGGCGGATGCGCTTGAAAACGAAAGCGGCGTGTCATAACGCGGCTGCGGGAGCTGGCGGATCTGTTGTGACAAAGTGATTGCAGGAGAGAGGTGGTACGCATGGCATCGACACAGGTCAACCCGACCCGAATGGAGCTTACGAGGCTGAAAAAGAAGCTGGCGACAGCCACGCGGGGACATAAACTGCTGAAGGATAAGCGGGATGAGCTGATGCGCAGTTCCTGGATCTGGTCCGGGAAATATGGCGCTGCGCCAGAAAGTGGAGGCGGGTATCCGGAGTGCGAATGTGAATTTCGTCATCGCCAAAGCCGGGATGTCCGAGCAGGCGTTAAATACCGCGCTTGCCGCGCCGAAACAGGCGGTTTATCTGGAAGCAGACAAGAAAAATGTAATGAGCGTCGATATTCCGGTGTTCCATTATAAGACCCGGACGGCGGATGAGAACGATATTTACTCGTATGGATTTGCGTTTACTTCGAGCGATCTGGACGGGGCAGTCAAGTCGCTGGCGGACATTCTGCCGGATATGCTGCGGCTGTCCGAGACAGAGAAAGCCTGCCAGCTCATGGCTGCCGAGATCGAGAAAACGCGCCGGAGAGTCAATGCGCTGGAACACGTAATTATTCCGGAGGCGCGCAAAAATATCAAATATATTACGATGAAGCTGGATGAAAATGAGAGAAGCACGCAGATCCGCCTGATGAAGGTGAAGGATATGATGCTGGAGGAGAAGCATCATTATAAGGAGAAGCGGGAGCTTTGTTCGTGATGATGAAAATGCCTCTTCTGGCGGCTTTAGGGCTGTCAGGGGAGGCTTTTTGCACATAGTTGTGAAAATGACGGGACGAGCCCACGAGGTTCGAACCGCCCTTTCGATATACCTTTGTTCGCTTGCTTTCACTACAGATGTTCGCCCATGACGGACTGCGTCCGCCCTGTTCGGACACCTGTGTTCAAGATGCGTACAAAGATATATGAAAGGCGGTTCGGACCTCGCGGGCTCGTCCCTGTGTATTGGAAAAATAAAAGAGACAGAAAAAAGTAAAGTATTTATTGGAAATATTTGGTAGAATAGGAGGAAATGAGGGGAGGAATTTTGCATGGCAAAGCAGGTACAGAGGGCGATCGGCTGGGTGGCAGCATTTCTTTTGGCGGTGGGGATGTTGTTCCTGCCGGTTTCGAAGGCGTATGCGGGTCCGGTATCGGGCGGCAGTCCTGGAAGTGGAGAGATGAGAGGTGTCTGGGTTTCGTATCTGGACTGGAATGGATGGGCGAAGGATGAGGCTGGTTATAAGAAAGCGATGGATCAGACACTGGATCTCTGTGTACAGAAGGGGTTAAATGCGGTTTTCCTACAGGTTCGCCCGGATGGAGATGCGATGTATCCGTCACAGTATTTCCCGTGGTCGAAATTTGCCTCTGGAAAACAGGGAAAGAATCCGGGCTATGATCCGCTGGCATATGCGGTGCAGGCGGCGCATCAGCGGGGCTTGCAGCTTCATGCGTGGATCAATCCGTACCGGATCACGGGGTATCTGAACCGTTATTCGGATCTGTGTGCGTCAAATCCGGCGATCGCGTGGGCGAAGGACGGGGACAGTTCGAATGACCGGTGGGTATTGTGCCAGAATGGTGAGTATTATTACAATCCGGCGATTCCGCAGGTGCGCCAGCTGATTATTGACGGTGTGAAAGAGATCGTGACGAATTATGAGGTGGACGGCATCCATTTTGATGATTATTTCTATCCGAATCTCGATGACAGCAAGGCGGAAACATGGTTTGATTATCCAGAGTACCAGGCGGGCGGCACATCGCTGAGTGTGGCGGCGTGGAGACGGAATAATGTCAATGAGCTGGTAAGGGGCGTTTATAGTGCGGTCAAGTCGATCCGTCCGCAGGCATTGTTCGGTATCAGCCCGGAGGGATATTTACAGAACCTCCGAAAAGATACCCGCCAGTTTACAGATGTGGATGCGTGGATGACCCAGAGCGGCTATGTGGATTACCTGATGCCGCAGATTTACTGGGGATTTGAGGCGAAGCAGAACGGCCAGGCAGCGGGCTATGCGTTTGCAAACTGCCTGAATGAGTGGGTGACGCTGAAAAAGAAGGGCAATGTGAAGCTGTATGTCGGTCTGGCGCTCTATAAGACCGGAACAGATGCAGTGGACGGCAACGAGGTGCCGGAGTGGCAGCGGTATCATGATATCATGAAGCGCGAGGTGCAGGCTGGACGGGCAACCGGACAGGTGAGCGGTTACTGCTTCTATGATTTATCGTCCCTGACGCGTGCGGCGGCAGCGGAGGAAGTGGCGAATGTGACGGCGCTGTTCCATTAAGTGCTCCCAGATAGTTACTGTTCACGCATACGTGCCCAGTAACGGAATTTGCCGTGGCTTCGCATTTAAATACGGCAAATTCCTGCTGCCACCACGTTTTCTTACGGCACTTTCAGTTCCAAAAGTGCCTACCCGTGAACGGTAACCATGATACCTTGTTGGGGAAATGGAAACCCCTGTGGATGATTGCAACCACAGGGGTTCTGTGCTATACTGGACATACGATTGCAGTAAAAATGTTGTTGTTTACATAATGTTCAGATGGCAGCAAATATACAGACGAGGAGAGGGAAGATGAAAAAAACAGCACTTGTCATTATGGCAGCCGGAATCGGAAGCCGTTTTGGCGGAGGGATCAAACAGCTGGAGCCAGTGGGTCCGAATGGGGAGATCATTATGGATTACTCTATCCATGACGCGCTGGAAGCTGGATTTGACCGGATTATCTTTGTGATCCGTCATGATTTGGAGGAGGACTTCAAAGAAGTGATCGGGAACCGGATTGAGAAGATTGCGCCGGTGACATACGCATTCCAGGAGCTTTCGGATGTACCGGAGGGATTCAGTGTCCCGGCAGACCGGAAAAAACCGTGGGGAACTGGACAGGCGATTTTGAGCATCCGCGGACTGGTCGAAGAGCCATTCCTGGTGATCAATGCGGATGATTATTATGGAAAAGAAGTGTTCCGAAAGATTCATACATACATGGTGGAACAGATGGACGTGAACGCACCGGTGTATGATATCTGCATGGGCGGCTTTATTCTGGCAAATACGCTCAGCGAGAACGGCGGCGTGACACGCGGCGTCTGTGAGGTGGGCGAGGGAGAGATTTTAAAACGCGTAACCGAAACCTACAATATCCAGAAGACAGCGGACGGCATGACGGCGACGGACAAAGAGGGGAATCCGGTTTCGGTTCAGGAGAACCAGCATGTATCGATGAATATGTGGGGACTCACACCGGGCTTTGTGGAGGAGCTGGAAAAAGGATTTCCAGAGTTTCTTGCGGGGCTGAAAGAGGGCGACGTGAAGTCGGAGTACCTGCTTCCGACGATCATCGATCAGATGATCCACGACGGGCGCGCAAGGGTGAAACTTCTGGAGACGCACGACTGCTGGTTTGGTGTGACCTACCGTGAGGATAAGGAGAGCGTGACGGAGTCGATCCGGGCGCTGATCCGTGAGGGCGTGTACCCGGAAAAACTGTTTTGATAATTTGAGGAACAGTTGATTCGGCTGTGCAGAGGATAACGTGAAAAACGGTACGTGAGAATAACATGATACGCATAAATCCTGCATAGGATACCATGTAAGCCTTGAATTAAGGGGGAATGGCAGTCCGATGCAGGATTTTGCATATTTTAAGAGTCTTTATCCGGCTGCATGTAAGCAGATGCAGCTTTGCGTGGAAGCGGTCTGTGATGAGCTGGAGTATGAGGGGAGTCCCATCTATGATGAATATCCGGATCGGATCTTTCTGGAAAAACTGACAAAACGGGCACTGGAAAAATGGCAGAAGGTTTATCCGGCTGCAACGGAAAGGACGGATACACTGACGACCTATATAAAGGCGGCGGACGTGGGCACCGTATCCACAGAAGAAGGAACGGCGATGGTGGAAAATTCCCTGAAAATAGATTCTCCTGGTGGAGAAAGAGAAGAGAATCTGGCGGGAACCAGCATACAGCCGCATCTTCCTGGAAATGATGTATGGTATGGACCACTTCGGGGCGAACAGAAGGGCGGAAACGCTGGATATATGGTGTGGGAGGCGGATGAGCCGAATCTGACCGCGCAGGAGCGCCGTCCATGGAGTCCGCCGCCGGGACCGCGCCCGGGAGGACCGGGAAATCCGTGGGGACCGCCGCCCCCGCCGCCGGG
>NZ_QUFZ01000015.1:0-75535 GCF_003478725.1 Clostridium sp. AF22-10 | reverse complement strand
ACTGTTGAACTACAATTTACAAATTGATAATAACCAGAATGAGTTAATTGAGATGGAGATGATAATGTATCTATATCATAATTTTGGATATACCCTATTTCGCTATTTCGTTAAGATCAAGTGACTTCCCACATCCAACAGTTTCGGTGTAAAATATTCATAAAAGTTCAGTTTCCAAGAATAAACCCGCTTTCGATGCATATACTAGGAATAAGACCTAACTTGACAGTAACGGTCAGATGATGTAGAATATCAGCATCGAACAAGTGTTCTTAAAACAAGAACAGGCAGCCTAGTACGGGGAGGGTTGAACATGGAAAATTACAGGGAACAGATCGCGCAGCTTCTTCAGCGCATTGATGAAGAGAAAAAGCTAAGATACATTTACATTATTGTTAACGATATTGTGGGAGGAGAGGATGAAGATGACCAATAGGGTGATAGAAGCCAGTGGCGAAGAGCTTCGAATGGCTGAGGATAGTTTTGTTACTGAGAAGTGTTTTGGGAAACACGCAGCATACACAATGGAGATGCATCAACAAGTGCAAGCAAAAATGGAAGACCCATTAAACAGAACGGGACTTCCATCTGCGGCGCTTATGTATTTGATTATTGACCTGATAGGTCAGCAGGCAAACATGATCCAAGCATTACAAGAATCTATTGTTCGGATGGAAGAACAAATCCGATAGGTTTTTTGGGTTGATCATCGCTCTTATCCAATGATGTGAGCAAAAAATTCAACTGATTTATATGTTGTATAAGAGTAGACATTTTGCCATCAACGTAGCCTTTAAAAATCATGAGTACGGATTTTTCATAACTGATTTCAGTAACTTACATAGTAACAGTTTGACCAAAATTAGTAAGAAGAAGTCCTACTTCGTGTTCCGAATCAAGTTTTGATTCGAATTCTTTTATATGCCGAGTAAGAATTTCGAATTGAGTGTCTGAATATGAATACGCTAACGGCAACGGTTCTATATTAGGCAACTTGATTTGACTAATATCAATTTTGGAAAAATCATCAAAATACCCCATAATACACCTCATTCGCTAAATAAGTTAATCAATTCAACAACGTGCTTCTTTTTGGCATCGGACAGCTCGAAGTATTTCTTCAATGCATCGGACAGTCCGGTGTCTTTTCTTATTTTCTCTGCCAAATGCGCTGCCTCGTCTGAAAAATCTTCTGGATTCTCCTCACCAGTCATTAGATAGTCTACGGATACATTGAAAAAATTTGCGATTTTTCGCAGGTTTTCTGCGTTTGGAGTACTTTTATCGAGTTTGCTTGCGTATCCCTTTGCAAAACCGCATTCGCTTTCCATTGCATTTAATGAGGTTTTCTGTTCTTTACATAGCAATTTAATTCTTTCTCTTAATGTCATTTTTGAACTCCTTTCATCTCTGAAAAAAACGCAAAAATAATACTTGACATTCTGAAAATATCGCTTATAATGTAACTATCGGTTCTGAAAATATCGCAATTTAATAAGGACATAAAGAATGCCTGGATTATTTTTATCTTCTAGTGTGGTAGCTTGATTATAGAATATATTCAGAATAATGTCAATAAAAGTTGTGATATTTTCAGAGATATCAAACAACGAAAGGGGGTATTGAATTGATTTACGATAAAGTTAAAGCGATTGCAAGAGAAAAAAATGTTCCAATTAGAAAAATCGAGATGGACTGTGGTTTTTCCCAAGGAAGCGTTTGTAAATGGAATGACATTTCTCCATCTGCCGAAAAGGTTAAAAAAGTGGCTGATTACTTGGATACAACAGTTGATGAAATTCTTAAAGATGATTAAGCGGAAAGGTGGCAATATTGGTGGCTCAGTTAATGACCATAAATTATGAAAATGAACAACCAACCATATCGGCAAGAGAACTACATGAAGGACTAGAAGTTAAAAGCAATTTCACAACTTGGTTTGCTCGTATGTGCGAATATGGTTTTGAAGATTCGGATTACAAAAAGTGCTTTCCAAATTTGGAAAGCGGTTGTAATGGCGGTCAGAACATGGTTGATTACCAGATTTCTGTTGATATGGCAAAGCAGATTTGCATGATCCAGAGATCTGAAAAAGGCAGATTGTACCGTCAGTATTTCATCGATCTTGAAAAGGCGTGGAACACACCGGAACAGATTTTTGCAAGAGCCTTGAAGATGGCAGATCGGGAGATAGAAAAGCTGAAATCTAGTAATGCAATCTTACTTGAAGATAACGAGCGAATGAAGCCAAAGGAAATCTTCGCAGATGCAGTTTCGACAAGCCATACATCTATTCTTGTTGGAGACCTGGCAAAGCTGATCAAACAGAACGGTGTGAAAATCGGGCAGAAACGCTTGTTTGAGTGGATGAGAGAGAATGGATATCTCATAAAAAGAAAAGGCGCAGACTGGAATATGCCAACGCAAAAAGCGATGGAAATGGGGCTTTTTGAAATTAAGGAAAGTACCCATATCAATGGAAACGGTTGCAATATCATAACCAGAACTCCAAAAGTGACCGGTAAAGCACAAGTTTATTTTGTAAACAAATTTCTCAACAAGAAAGGAAGCGAGACATTATGACCATGCAGGAAAATATCAAAAAACTTGCCGACTACATCATGGCAGACATCGAGGCTGTAAGAGCTGAAAACAAGAGTCCAGATGATAGACTTGTAATTGAAATCGTGGCACTCAATACATTGTGTGGTGCAGAGAGGACTTTAAAAGACAAGTGCCAGTCTCAATAACTGACACTTGTAGGAGAGAAAAAATGAAAAGTGAAATGAAAGCGGAACAGTTCTGCGGAGTGAATCTTTTTACATATGAAGATTATGAGCAGATAGTTGATGACGGTATCTATTTCCGTAATGTCCAGTTTTGTCTGGATTCCATGAAAAAGTACGATGGCATGGATGTTTACAGAAAAATAGATGGTACGTTCGAGATTTATGGGGATAACGGCAAGACGGACGTTTGGGCTGGTTATGTGATTGATATTGATGAAATCGCAGAAAAAATCAGTTAATTTAGGAGGTAAAGAAGAGAATGTCTTTGATTAGGGAAGAGGTAGAAGAGATTTACAGCCACATCAAAAGAAAAACATTCAAAATATTCGGAGAAATTCGAACGGCTGCATATGTGAAGTTCTGCTGGGATGTCCAGTTTGATATTGATTCCCAGATCAAACGCGAATATGGCGTTTCGTCGTTTTGGGAATTTGAAACAGAGGATCTGGCAGATGTACATGATTTCATTGATTGCTACACACTTACCAGATACTTGGATGAAAAAATCAGAAAGGGGAAATAAAAATTGGGAGAAAAAGGATACAAGGCATTTGATCCAGGATTAATTTGCCGTGGAAAACAGTACACCGAAAACACAACCTTTGAAGAGTCTGGAAATGTCGCAGCGTGCAAAGAGGGAATGATGCATTATTGCCAGAATCCATTTGATTGCCTGAATCCATTTGATTGCCTGAATCATTATGATTTGGTAAATTCAGACGGGAAATTTCCTGATTTTGCCGAGGTCGAGGCTCTGGGAGACATAAAAAGAGACGGAACCAAATCAGCGACAAATAAAATTCACATTGGGGCGAAATTGGGGCTTAAAGGTTTTATCAAGGCTGCTGTTGATTTCACGATTGAAAAAACATCGTTTGAGAAATTAGAACTTAATACAAAGACTCTTGAAGATCTCCCAGAAACAGACTCTGGAGATTCCGCCCAGATTGGAAGTTCTGGATATTCCGCCCAGATTGGAAGTTCTGGAAATTACGCCCAGATTGGAAGTTCTGGAGATTCCGCCCAGATTGGAAGTTCTGGAGATTCCGCCCAGATTGAATCAACTGGCAAAAACGCTGTTGTAATGGCAGCTGGATACAAGTCTATTGCAAAGGCAAAAATCGGAAGTTGGATTACTTTAGCAGAATGGGGTCAAGAAGATGGGGAATGGATTCCTAAGTGCGTAAAAACGGAACATGTTGACGGAACGAGGATCAAAGAAGATGTATTTTATCGCCTTGTTGACGGAAATTTTTGTGAAGTTAAATAAAAATTGGTGGAGTGAAAAATGGAAGAATTAAAAAGCAAAGTGACTCTTTCTGGCATTCTTTCAGGGGTTTCTACTCCCATCAATTATATCCCTAGTATGTACGAATCTACGATAGCGGTAAAACGTAAAAATGGCGAATTTGATTTTATTCAAGTGGTCATTCCTAACGGCTTGCTTGATGGGATTGATCGTTCCATAAAATGGGTTCAAGTTTCTGGTTTGCTGAGAAGTAGACAGGTTATTGAATATGGTCGTACACGATTGAGAATTTACGTTTACGTCAGTGAAATCAAGAATATTGAAGAATCAGCAGTGGGCGAAAATCAAATTACCATTTTGGGAAGCATAAAAGGGATGCCAATGATTAAGGATTTGCTTCCCTCAAATATGGTTGTTAATTTATCCGTCAGTATCGATCGTCATGGCAATGAGAAAATAATAGATTGCATCCCATGTGTTCTTTGGTCGAATGTGGCGAAATCAGCGGCTTTCTTGCGCGATGGAGATATTGTTACAATTTGTGGAAGAATGCAGAGCCGGAGTTTTTTTGACAAAAAATAAGGTTGTGGAGGATAGTAAACGAAATAGCAGTCAATCATTTTACTGTTATCAAAAGGAAAGCGAGGGTAAGAAAGAAGAATGAGCAGGGTATCAATTAAAAGAATCGAACTGACCGATTTCAAGGGGCAGCATGAAAAAGAAATCTTGTTAAATGGAACCAATGCTATTGTAGCAGGTAAGAATGGAAGTGGGAAAACAACATTGGCCGATAGTTGGTATTGGACGATGGCTGACAAGGACTACTTATTAAAGAATAATCCAGATATTCGACCAGATGATGGAAGAGATTGTGTTCCTCGGGTAGACATGGAACTGGAAATCGATGGAAAACCGCTCAATATTGCTAAATATCAGAAAAAGAGCGTTAGCAAGCCAAAAGCGGATGGAACGGTTCGGGTTACATTGTCCAACAAATATGAAATCAATGGTGTGGCAAAAACAGAGAAAGCCTTTCGAGAGGATATGGCAATCAAAGGGATTGATTTTGACAATTTTATTGTATTATCCCACATTGATGCTTTTACGAATCAGAAATTAGCAGATATGAGAAGTGTTGTTTTTTCTATGGCAAGTACGCATCCTGATTTAGAGATTGCACAGGAATGTGCGGACTGTGAAGAAGTGGCTAAATTGCTGAATGATTATCGACTGGATGAGATCGAGGCGATGAATAAAGCCAAGAAGAAAAATGCTGACGAGCGGATTGATTCGATTCCAAACCAGATTAAAGGCTTGGAAATGGCAAAGGTTGATATTGATGTGGCAGAACTGGAATTGCAGAAAAATGCTATTAAAGAGCGGATGAATCAGATTCAGAAACAGTTGGATTCTATTTCTGATGACAGCCAGGTGGATGCTCTCCGCTTAAAAATGAATGAAATCAAAGCATTGATGATTGAAGAAGAGGAAAAAGCCCAGAAAAAAGTCGATGAAGAGTATCGGCGAAGAAAGGAAGAATTTAATCGCACAACATCAGAAAAGGAAGAATTGGAAAGAAGGATTTCTAATGTCCAAATGGATTTAAGACATGCCGAGAGCGGAATCACCAGAAATGCCCTGGAATTGCAGAATGCGAGAGGAAGATACAAGACTCTTCGAGACTCTACATATGATGATTCTGAAATTCAGAAGATTGAAGCAGAGTCATTTGGTGATGAACTTTCCATTTGCCCGACTTGTGGACAAAAAATGCTAGACGAGCAGATAGAACAGGCTAAAGAACAGTTTGAATCTTCCAAGAAAAAGCGGCTTGATATGGCTCGAAAAGCAAAAGAAGATTGGGAACTGCGAAAGAAGGTACAGTTAAATTCAATCGCAGCAGAGGGAAACGCAGCAAAAACGGATTTAGAAGAGTCTCAGAAAGCCAAAGAAGAATCAGAAAGTTCCGTCTCAGTATTGGAAGATGAACTGGCTAAGATTGCCGCAGAAAACAAAGTGCAGAGGATGCCATGAAAAATTTCCAGAAAACTGCATCAATGGACGAAAATAAAATGTATCAAGAATACAGCAAACAGCTCGAGTCTTTAAAAGAGGAAATTCAGGTTCTTCCAAATCTGGCGGATAAAAAAGCCGAATACAATCATCTGTTAAACGAAAAACAGGCTGAATTAATCGCTGTAGAACAGGAAATTTCAAAATCATGGAACAATGAATCGATTAACGATCAGGTTTCTCAGATGAAACAGGCGTTGCGTGACAGCGCACAAAAGAGTGCCGACGCAGATAAGATTCTTTTCCAGATTAAAAGAATTCGCATGAAGAAAAATGAAATGCTGGATGCAGAAGTGAATTCTCATTTCTCTGGTGTAAAGGTACAGCTTTTCACATATCAGAAGAATGGTGATGCTGTAGATGCCTGCGATTGGTTCGTTTTTGATGAATCAAACCAGAAATGGACGAAACTGATTGGATGTGCGAATACCGCATTGGCAATCAAAGGAAAAATCGCAATTATTAATGGATTGCAGAATTATTTTGGAATGCATTTACCAGTATTTGTTGATTACGCAGCAGAGTTGGATGATTCCAATATGAAAAGCATCAATGCCGATTGCCAGATCATCTTTTTAAAAGTAACAAATCAGGACTTGTCTGTATCAGCAGTATAAAAGGCACATTTACTTTGCTCTGTTAGGTAGTGGAGAGGTGTAGAACAGTCCGGTTCTGCGAAGCAGGGAGAAGCTGCGTTTTGAACAGAATAGTTGTGGAAAAGAACGGTGAAGTAGGGATGAGTCTCGTTTAGTTTTGCATCGGAATTGTATGGATGGATTGGCGAAGTGATGATTAGAAAAGGAACAGTAAAGTTTGGATCTGTGGAGGAATAGTGTGGTGTGGATTTGAACCGTTAAGAAAAAGAGAAGTTTTGACGAGTAATGCAGAGGAATAGTATCGCCTAGATTTGTAGTGAAATTCTATGGAAAAGATTTGCTTGGACACGGAAAGGTATCGCAACGCATTGGATTGGGTTAGTGAAGAAATGAACTGGAATGGCATAGCACGGAAATGTGACGCACCGAAATGGTACTGAATTGTAATGCCGTGAAAAGGAATGAAAACGCAATGGTTATGAACAGTTATGCTTAGTTTGGTAGTGAAATGGAAAAGCTTGACGATGTATTGAAAAGGAATCGCGTAGAGAAGTAGTGTTTTGCTAAAAAATAAAAATTGAAAGGAAATCAGAAAAATGAAAGAAATGAAAGTTAGATTAACATTCACAGAGGAAGTGTTAGGAACAGCAAGCAATGATAAGGAGATTCATGCAGAGTTCATTGCTTCTAAAGCGCCGGACGCACTGTCCAGAGAGGAGGAAATTGCAGCGATTGGTGTAGATGAGGCGATTGCAAAAGGAAAGACCGTATTCCCAAAGGATGAAAACGGGCATCCATTTCTGTTCGATTATCAGATTAAGGGATTCTTCAAAAATGCGGCAAAAGCATTTGGCTATGTTGGTGGCAGCAGTAAATTACCTGCATACAAAACAAAAATTGATAATCTGGTGTTTATCCGGGAGAGACGCATCCCATTTATTATTCCTGATGGAGAAGAAATTGGAGATTGCCAGCGCCCACTTAGAGCACAGACAGCACAGGGAGAACGGATTTCATTAGCAAACAGTGAAACTGTTCCGGCAGGTACGCAGGTGGAATTTACCATTATGGTTATGGTGGATTCGCTTATGAAAAATGTCATTGAATGGCTGGATTACGGGCAGCTGAATGGAATAGGTCAGTGGCATAATTCCGGGAAAGGAAGATTTACTTGGACTGATATTTCTGCAACGGAATAGAGTAGAGAAGTAAAGCGATGTAACGGAAGAGTACCGATTCGAAATGAAAAGGAACTGTTTTGTTAGGAGATGATCGGTTCAGTCAACCAAAAAATTATATGAGGAGGATAAAAATGATTAAGTCAGAGGTAAATGAGGGAAAATACAGAGTTGAAATTTCAGGCAAGGGAGGCGATATTTTTACAGAGTTTTCTGGCATTATTCGGCAGATGTTTGAAACATTTCCAGAATTAATGGTTAGACATGCCATAATCTTTAGCGAGATTCAGGCTGATAAAAGTAAGGCAGAAAAACATACGTCTCCGGATTTGAAAAATATGTAGAAAGCATTGAGTAAACTTGCGGAAGTGTTAAAAAAAATGGAGGAAGTATAAGATGACAGCAGCAAAACAGGAAGTTCAGAAACAGCAGACAGCAACTGATTTGGTGGTAAACAATTCATTTATTAACGGTTTAACTCATCAGCTGGAAGAAAAGTGTAAATACGGAATGTCATTTCCGGCAGATTACAATCTAGCCAATGCATTGACAGGCGCATATCTGGTGTTAAAAGAAACCAAGGATAGAAACAATAAGCCAATCCTTGAAAGTTGTTCACAGGCAAGTATCGCCAACAGCTTAATGGATATGGCAACATTAGGGCTTTCTGTCCAGAAAAAGCAGGGGTATTTCATTGCTTACGGAGGTCAGTGTCAGTTCCAGCGTTCATACTTCGGAAATATTACCATTGCCAGACGCTACGGATTGAAAGAAATTCGTGCAGAAGTTATCTACGAGGGAGATGAGTTTTCTTATCATATCGAAGACGGAAAAAAGGTTTTCGATTCTCATAAGCAGGATTTTATGAACATTGATACAGACAAAATTAAAGGTGCATATGCGATTTCCATCACTAAGTCTGGAGAGCATTATTTGGAAGTAATGAACATGAACCAGATTAAGAAAGCCTGGGCACAGGGGTTCGGATACAAAGAGGGCGGAAACGGCACGCATGCCAAATTTACCGATCAGATGGTAAAGAAAACTGTTATTAATCGTGCATTGAAAATGTTCATGAATACGTATGGAGATGGGTACATGCAGGAGGCAAGCGACAGAAGCGAAACTGTATCATCCGATGATATGACAGCAAAGGATATGGCATACGATATCGAAACGAAAGCCAACAAAGAGGAGTTCATGGAAGATGTGCCAGATACGGTAGAAGCTGAAACAATTGAACCGGAAGTTGTAAACGCGGAAAGCATTCCAAAAGAAGTGCCGGAGTTTATGGAGGACTAAAAATGCCGAAATGCTCAACTTTAGAAGAAGCGATACGTGATATGGAATCAGGAATTTTTGATTTCACGAAAGACGGAGGGTGCAGCAATTGTGGTAATTGTTGTTCAGATTTATTTCCAATATCTAATAAGGAAATCAAAGAAATCAAAAGATACATTCACAAGCACAAGATTAAAGAGTCAAAGCATTTCTTGCCAACGTCAGAGCGGATCGGGTGGGATTTAACCTGCCCATTCCGCGACAATGACAAGCAGAAGTGCACGATATACGAAGTCAGACCAGAAATCTGCCGGAGCTTCAAATGTGATTATCCGGC
The DNA here is from genome assembly GCF_003478725.1 of Clostridium sp. AF22-10. NCBI lineage: Bacteria > Bacillati > Bacillota > Clostridia > Eubacteriales > Clostridiaceae > Clostridium > Clostridium sp. AF22-10. Next base: position 66,032 of record NZ_QUFZ01000015.1, on the reverse strand, counting down.
AAAAGGAATCCAAATGAACAGAGATAGACTGGAAGGTAAGTATAATGTAGTGTCTGTCAGAAAAATGTTTTTCGGGGAGGAATAATTCATGAATAAGAATAATGGTTGGAAAGTTGGTTTAATCGTTGCCGGAATCATCATTGCGATTGTTTTGTGCGGTGTTGTCTGGGTACAGTCGGCACAAAATAGAGCAATCGGTCTGGAAGAATCGGTTTATACGGCTGAATCTGATATTAAGGTTCAGGAAAAGGCGCGCGTAGATAAGGTATACAATTTGGCAGATTGCGTTAAGCAGTATGATAAGCACGAATCCAATACATTATCTCAGCTTGCGGAGAGTATGTCTAAAGGAAACCAAATCGAGGATGTCAATACAGCGCTGGCAGCAGTTACATATGCATATCCAGAACTGAAATCCAATGAGAATTATAAACAGCTAATGCAGGAACTGACAGTTATCGAAAATCAGCTGTCGCAGTACCGGGAAAATTATAATAACGGTATCAAAAAATATAACAGCTATGTAAAAAGATTCCCGACCAGAATTTTCTTATCATGGACAGGATATGAAGTGCATAATTTTGAACGCCTTGATTACCAGGCCCCCGTTTCTGCACCAACAAAATTGTTTGAGGATTAGTCTATGGAAATAAAGAAACGAGAAATCCTAGTAAGTTTAATTATTGCTTTCATAATGCTCATTGTTGGGATTTTTATTTCTGGGAAGATCAACGACGTGGGAGATTCCAAGCAAGAGACTTATCAGAAAGCCATTCAGATAGAAGAACCGGAGCTGTTCCGATATTGCATGAGTGTAAATTCTGGAAATGGTCTGATATATGGAGAACTAAAAGCAATTGATACCGTGAGCGATCCAAACATCGATGGAGAATGGATGGACTTGTATATCAAAACCCAGAAATATACGATGCATACTAGGACGGTTTCAAGCGGTAAATCTTCCCATACAGAAACATATTGGACTTGGGACACAATCGACTCAGAGTCCAAACACTGTGAAACGATCAGCTTCTGCGGCTCAGAATTTCAACGTTCAAAAATAGATACACCAGAAAGCCATTACATTGACACAGTAGACACAGGCTACCATTTAAGGGAAGAATTCTTTGGAGTGGATTCAGTCCATACGGGTACGATTTTTACCAATATGTCAGACGGTACAATATCGGAACATTCGATTTTTTATAAAAACGAAAGTCCGAAAGAAGTGGTTAAATCTATAGAAGATGGCGGATTTTGGTGGATAGTAATGTTTTGGATTTTCTGGATAATACTTACAGGCTTTGCAATTTATGGATTCTGTTACCTACAGAATAATTGGTTGGATTAAGAAAGAGGAGGCTAAACATGTTAGGAGAAGCAATTGACAAACTGGCAGAATATGGGGATGAAACATACTGGAGGCATTATGTGAAAAGTAGCGCATCAGATTTGGTGCATCTATTGAGCAAAACAAAAGAGGAAAAGAAATCAGGTAAAATTTTAGAAAGTGCTGACAGAGAAAATTTTGTTGGGTTGTTAGCAGATTTAATCATCAGTGCGGATGCGTTGTCTGTTTCATGCGGGTTGGACGATTCAGTTTCGAAAGAAATTAAAATTCGTCTGAAAAACATTTAGGAGGGAAAAACGATGATCGAAAAGATTGGCACCCCGGCCATGCTGGAGCAGATGGCAGAAGAAGCAGCGGAGCTGGCACAGGCGGCGCTTAAGCTGGCGCGGGTGTTAAGAGCGGAAAATCCGACGCCTGTGACACTAGAAGAGGCAAAAATGAATCTGACGGCGGAATTTACAGATGTGCAGCACTGCGCCGGAGAATTAAAACTGGAAACTGACTGGCGGCAGATTGACGCGAAAAACCGACGTTTTAAACAGCGCATGGATGAGATGGTGCTGTTTAAGGAGAGAGCCCGGATCCGCGAAGAAATCCTCGAGGAAGTGAAAGAGATGGGCGGTTGCGATGCATCGGATGAGTTCTCGAAAGGCTTTGATGCTGCGTGTGATGTGATCGCGGAAAAAGTTGCAGGAAGGTAGGTCATAGAATGAAAAAAATCGAAGATATATTAAACAGCGAGCGGATTTGGGGGCACACCATCGTATTTCCGGTTCATAGCGCATGGATCAAACTTCCTGATTGTGGGACGTGCAGTGTGATATGGAGTGAAAACGAGGACGGAATGGAGCATGTATCCGTGTCTCCGAAGAAAAAGTTCAGAGTTCCCACTTGGGACGATATGTGCGTGCTGAAAGACGTCTTTTTCGAAGATGAGGAAGAAGCCTATCAGAGCCATCCGAAAAAGAGTGAATATGTCAATGCTGTGGAGAACTGCCTGCATCTTTGGAAGCCGAAGGGGCATGAAATCAATGAGTTAATAAGCAAGGGGGAAGTATGAGCGAAAAATGCAATAGAGCGTGCTGGAACTGCTGGTATGATGAGTTTTGCGACTGGCATTCGGCGGGCGACGAGGATGCGGGCGGGCAGTTAAGGTTCGCGTAGGAAAATAGAGGGAGGTGACAAGACTAAAAATGCTAATAAACCGAAAATGCATCGACTGTGAAGAACCAACTAAATTTGTGGTGGGGTTCTATGATGGTCCGAAATGGAATCATGGTTGTCTGTTTGATTGTAAAAACTCGAGCTGTTCGCTCAATCAGATTTTCCGCTTAGCAGAATCTGAGAATATCCAGAAAAGTATGAAGATACAGGGAATCAATGGTAAGCATGGAATGTATGCAGAGAAAATAGCAGCATTGCGGAGAAATTCAAAAATTACAATGATGAAAATGTCGCAGATTGCTAGATGTAGTCCAGCAGAATACAGCGCATACGAGCATGAGCGGAAACCGTTTGATCCAGAAGTGTATAAAAAATGTAAAGCGTATCTGTCGAACATACTTGAAAGAGGAGATGGCGGATGAAAACATATCTAAAAGTAATCAGCACCGGTAGCCAAAACGGAAATTGCTATGCAGTATTTTCAGAGAACGAGATTCTTTTATTGGATTTTGGATGTCGTTACCAGAAAATTTTGGAAAGTATTGATTTTCGTATTTCTGATGTAGTGGGTGGCTTATTGACTCACATTCACGGAGATCATGCCAAATCCTATAAGGAAATCAATCGTTCCGGTATTCCGATATACAGCAACAAGGAGACGGCCGAACAGCTGGGGAATACAAGGATTGCGCTTGAAAAAGAGAAGTTATCGCTTGGTAAGTTTTCAGTGATTCCGTTTTATGTTCCACATGATAATACACCCAATTATGCTTACATGATAACACTTCCAAATGGAGAAAAACTGCTATATGCAACAGACTTTGGGTATTTGCCATATACGTTCAAAAAAACCAAAATCAATCATTTTTTAATTGAGTGTAATCATCTGGACATGGCACCAGATAAAACATCTGGCAAGTATAAGCATAGTATTAAAGGGCATTCTTCGTTATCAACAGTAAAGAAGATCATGCAGATTAACAAATCACCTAATCTGTCAAATGTGATTTTATGTCACTTATCAGAAAGCTGGGGAAATCCAGAAATAATGCAACATGAGATTGAAGCTGTTGTTGGAGATGAAGTGTCTGTGAAAATTGCGCATTCTGGTTTGATTTGCGAATTGTCAGAAATTCCGTTTTAAGACAGAAACATCTTGACAACCACAAATTAACACATGAGGATAAGATACATTTAAGAAAGAGAGGTAACAGAACATTGAACAAAGTAATACTGATGGGAAGATTAACAAGAGATCCGGAAGTCAGATACACTCAGGGAGAAAAGCCAATGGCAATTGCCAGTTTTTCATTGGCGATAGATCGTGCCAACAAGAATAAAGATGGCAATGAACAGACGGCTGATTTTATCAACTGCGTTGCTTTTGGAAAAAACGGAGAATTCGCAGAAAAGTATCTCCATAAAGGAACCAAAGTTATTGTCGAGGACATATTCAGACTGGTAGCTATACCAATCGTGATGGAAAGAAAGTTTATACCACAGAGGTCTATATTGAGCGTATAGAGTTTGCAGAAAGCAAATTGTCGTCAGAGAACAACGTTCAGAACGAGCAGAGTGCACCTACGGCAACGCCAAATGATGGGTTCATGAACATTCCAGATAACGTGGAAGATGCAGGATTGCCGTTCAACTAAATCGATCAGCAAATTTTCCAGACTCATTTCGGTGGGTCTGGAAGAAAGAGGAATATATGGATTTTTTAGACTTTTTTGCCGGTATTGGAGGATTCCGAAGAGGGATGGAGTTAGCCGGTCATAAATGCGTCGGATTTTGCGAATTTGATAAATTTGCTACAGCTAGTTACACTTCTATGCATTTATTGACAGAAGAACAGAGAAAATATTTAAGCACTCTTCCATTAAATAAACGGCAAAAAGAGATTCTTAAAGAGGAGTATCGAAATGGAGAATGGTATGCAAATGACATTCGCAGAGTGTATGCCGGAGACATTCCAAAAGCAAATTGCTGGTGCTTTGGATTCCCATGTAATGACATATCAGTTGCAGGAAAACAACTCGGATTTCGAGGAAACCGTTCAAGCCTGTTTTTCAGAGTTATGCACCTTATCAGACAGCTCGAAGAAGAAAATAAACCCACTTACCTTTTCATTGAAAACGTTAAAAATCTGCTTAGTGTTAATGGTGGATGGGATTTCGCCAGACTGCTCATTGAAATGGATGAGGGGGGGTATGATGTTGAATGGCAGGTGCTTAACTCCAAAGATTTCGGAGTGCCACAGAACCGGGAAAGATGTTTCATTATCGGACATCTTAGAGGAAGAAGTAGCGCAGAAGTATTTCCTATCGAAGGAGCAGGTGGAGAAAATCGCATTTCAATAATCGGTCATAAAGATGGATACAGAAGAAATACACAAGTATTTTCATTTGATGGAATCGTAGAGACACTTGATACAGGGCAAGGAGGCGGTCGTGGACATCACGTTGCTTTACCGTGTTTCATAGATTTGTGCTACCAGGGCTCTCAAACGACTGATATTGCCCGGTGCTTGACAGCAAGATATTACAAAGGAATGGCGAATCATGCTGGGCAAGACAGTGGAATTGCGATTCCAGTATTAACACCAGATCGAGCAGAAAAACGTCAAAATGGACGTCGGTTCAAAGAGAATGGAGAACCAATGTTTACTTTAACAGCGCAGGATCGGCATGGTGTAGGAATTGGCATTGGAAATCCGATAGAGAAAGATTCTGATGGAATTTTCATCAAAATATCCGAAGAATTGACAGTTTATGCAGTATGGTATGAGAAATACCAATGCTATATTGCCATTCGAAAATTGACGCCAAAAGAATGCTTTAGACTTCAAGGATGGACGGATGATTATTTCGAAAAAGCACAATTTGTGAATTCTGATAGTCAGCTTTATAAGCAGGCTGGAAATGGTGTGACCGTTTCTGTTATCCAAGCGATCGCAGAAAAATTGAAAGAAGGGGATGGTAAAGTTGATAAACAGAGAGAAATACAGAGAACAGATCATAAACACTTCTTTACACCAATTTGATTTTGGAATAAACAACGAAACTGGTCGTTTGTTTGATTGCAGCGAAACGCAGGACTGTGAACATTGTCAATTTAATGCTGCTGATTATTGTTCAGAGTCGAGAAAAGTATGGTTGGGATTGGAATCAGATTCTGATACATCAGATATGGATTGGAATTCAATTCCAATAGATACATTAATTCACATCACAAACAAAGATGGCTTTACAATAGCAAGACATTTTGCGGGTCTGATCGGTGGAAAAGTAACATATTTTGCCGATAGAAGAAATTCGTCCGATTTCAAGGCAATCTATCCAGTGGAAGAGTCTGAAACAGTCAAACTGGAACCAGATAAAGGGATGTAAAGAAAAGGTAATTTAAGTGATGAATAAACCAAATTATAAGCAGATTTACGCCATGAAGGGTAAGCGCGAAAAGCAGATAAAGGTTATCTGCCCCGGCATTCCATACAAAAGTGGAATCTATGTTTTTTATCGCATAGATGAAGCAGGAATCCGGAGAGCCTATTGCGGGCAGGCGGTTTCATTATGCGAACGTTGCGCTTCACATCTTGCGGAGTATGATCATATCGCATTGAGCTTGAAGAAACATGGCTTTCGCAGCACAGAGAATCCGTATGGATGGGCATTGAAATTCAAGGTTTATCCTAAAAACAAACTTGACGAAGAAGAAGTGTCAACTATTAAAGCACTTGCTGATGCAGGCTATCAGATGTACAACGTCACAGCCGGATCTCAAGGAGTTGGAAAGCAGGTAGTAGGGCAGTACAAGTCGCCCAAGAACTATCATCAAGGCATCCAGCAGGGGAAGAAATCTCTTGCCAAGGAACTTTCTGGAATCGCAGAAAAACATCTTGTTATCGGCTTGAAACCAGAAAAGCAGGGGAACAAGGTTTCAGAACGGCAGCTTGAAAAATTTATGAATTTGATTAATGAAGACAATTATTTGACAGGAAAGGAATAACGAATGCCCGGTAAACCGGGTTGGTGCGTAGTGAACGGCGGTGACGTACCGAAAAATTTCAACACCGTGGCCATAAGGCTTTCGCCGGAAACGGCGTAGGTCGTATAAGGGCAAACGAATGGTGATCCACGATACAGCATTTGTAGCGTGGTGTTATGACAAAAAAAGTGTGTTAGATATCGGCAGGAGTAAGCAGCTTTATGGCGGGATACCTTGCAGGAGATATAGATGAGTGGATTTACATTGACATTCAGGACCAGCACCCAGATAGTTTAAGATTCATTAAAGATTGTGAATCAGCCATTGGGAAACCAATTCAAGTGTTGCGTTCCAATGAATACACTTGCGTGGATGATTGTGTGAGAGCATTTGGAGGATTCAGAAATCCAGGAAATGGATTTGCACCGTGTACCAATTGGCTGAAGAAGCGTGTCAGAAAGGAGTGGGAAAATAGAAACAAGGATTATGAACTGATTTATGTATGGGGGTTTGATTTTAAAGAAAAATCAAGAGCGGAACGCACGGTTGAATCGAATCCGCAGGCTAGACATGAATTTCCGCTTATAGATAGGAATCTGTCAAAAGAAGAAGTTCATGGACTATTCGAGAGAACATTCCCATTCAAACGCCCTTTTATGTATGAATTGGGATATCCGAACAACAACTGCCTCGGCTGCACGAAAGGAGGCATGGGATATTGGAATAAGATCAGAAAAGATTTTCCAGATGTTTTCAAAAGTAGATCCGAATTAGAATGATTGGTCGGACATTCTATTTTGAAAGACAGTAAGGGATCTCCTATTTACTTGGATGAACTGGATCCAAACAGAGGAAACATGAATACAGAAGTTTTCCCAGAATGTGGGATTATGTGCTATTTGAACTCATAAAACACTTGACAGCCACAAATTTACACATGAAGATATAAATACTTCAAACAATCTCAGCTATGAGTAATAGCGATTTTTTATTCAGACGTTCGGCAGTTCTGTCGAAAAATTCCAAAATTCAATACTTTAGAAAGGAACCGAACCTCCGGCCGGGGTAACGATATATCGGGTTCCTTGAAACGAATGAATTACAAAGAATTTTTACAAAATAAACGATTTGTATTGGAAAGCAGCGGTTTTGATATTGCTAAGGATCAACTTAATTCAATGTTATATGACTTTCAGAAAGATATTGTCAGGTGGGCGCTAAAAAAAGGCAAAGCGTGCATTTTTGCTGACTGCGGATTAGGTAAAACTCCAATGCAGTTATCATGGGCGCACCAAGTTCATAAACATACTGGTGGAAAAATTCTAATTTTAGCCCCATTGGCAGTAGCAAGTCAAACCAGAAGAGAGGCTGAGAAGTTTGGGTATTCAGCCAAGGTTGTAGATCAACAATCTGATTGTATTGATGGAATCAATATCACTAATTACGAAAAATTGGATAGATTCGTAGCAAACGAATTTGTTGGAATCGTTTTAGATGAAAGTAGTATTTTGAAATCATACAGCGGAAAGGTTAGAACAGCAATCATTCAGAACTTTCATGATATTCCATATAAATTAGCGTGTACAGCGACACCGGCTCCAAATGATTATATGGAATTAGGAAATCATTCAGAGTTTTGTGGAGTAATGACACGACCAGAAATGTTATCCATGTTTTTCGTGCATGATGGAGGTGAAACATCAAAATGGAGATTGAAAGGTCATGCAGAAGATGTTTTCTGGCAGTGGCTTGCAACATTCTGTGTTTTTGTTGATAACCCTAGAAATATTGGATATGAAGTCAACGGGTATAATCTTCCGAAACTTAATATCCAAGAAATTATTGTCGATGGAGACGAACCTACACACGAATCACTTTCTTTGACAGAAAGACGACAGGCTAGAAAAGATAGTTTGGAATGGAGATGTAAACAGGCTGCATCTCTTGTCAACGATTCGGATGAGCAATGGCTTGTCTGGTGTGATTTAAACGATGAAAGCCATAAACTGCACGAATTAATTAATGAGAGTGTAGAAGTTCAAGGAAGTGATAAAGACGAACACAAATCTAATTCGATGCTGAATTTTAGTAACGGTGATATCAAGTGCTTAGTTACTAAACCTAAAATTGCAGGATTTGGAATGAACTGGCAGAATTGTCACAATATGATTTTTACTGGCTTGTCAGATAGTTATGAGCAGTATTATCAGGCAGTTCGCAGATGTTGGAGATTTGGTCAGGATAAGGAAGTGAATGTTTATATCATCATTTCCAAAAAAGAAGGATGTGTAAAAGAGAACATCGAAAGGAAACAGAATGATTTCCTTAAAATGCAGCGTGAAATGACATCTCTTACAAAAGAAATAACAAAAAAAGAGTTAAAGAGCACTTGTAGAATCAGCACACCATATGAACCAGAAATCACAATGGAGTTACCAAAATGGGAGGAATTCAACAAATGAATATTTTAGATCAGGTAGTAAAAAATAGATATGCAATTTATAACGGAGATTCTTGTGAGATTACAAAAGGAATTCCAGACAACAGTATTCACTATACAATTTTCAGCCCACCGTTTTCTAGTCTGTATACCTATTCAAATAGTGACAGGGATATGGGAAACAGCAAAGGAGATGATGAGTTTTGTAAGCATTTTTCTTTCCTTGCCAAAGAACTTTACCGTATCACAATGCCGGGCAGATTATTAAGTTTTCACTGTATGGATCTTCCACTCATGAAAGAAAGAGATGGTGTAATTGGCCTTAAAGATTTTCCTTCTATTTTAAGACAGATCTTTGAAGATTGCGGTTTTATTTATCATTCCAAGGTAACCATTTGGAAGAACCCTGTTACAGAAATGCAGAGAACCAAAGCCTTGGGATTGTTGCACAAGCAGATTCGAAAAGATAGTGCCATGAATAGACAGGGGATTCCAGATTATATTGTCACAATGAGAAAGCCAGGAGACAATCCGGAAAGAATATCGCACACTCATGAAACGTTTCCTGTAGATGTTTGGCAGAACTATGCTAGTCCTGTTTGGATGGATATTCGTCAGTCAGATACATTGCAGAAGAAATCAGCTAGGGACAACAAAGATGAACGTCACATTTGCCCACTTCAATTAGAAGTGATTCAGCGGTGCATTGAATTATGGACTAATTCAAACGACATTGTATTCGACCCATTTGGAGGTATTGGAAGCACACCTTATGTAGCGTTGTCATTAGGACGCAGAGCTGTTTCTAGCGAATTGAAAGAATCTTATTTCAAACAAATGAAAGGAAATGTAGAAGAAGCCTTGCATCATGGGATTATGGACTGTCCAGTAGGACAGATGAGCATAGAAGATTTTTTAACGGAATCCCCTGCGGACATCAGATGACAATTTTTGATTTTTTGGAATAGAGCCAATGAATGTGTCTGTCAATTATAAGGAAGTAACGGGTATGCCAAGACGTGAATATTATAAAAAGTGCAAGGAAAATGCCATCTGCCCAAGATGTGGCAAACCATCAGATAATGGAAAAGTTTATTGCAAAACATGCAGATCGGCAATGAAAGCCAAAAGAGAACACGATAAAAAGACAATCTCTCGTTCGGAAAGACCCAATTATGGAATTTGTTATATTTGTGGGAAAGAGCAGGTGATAAAAAACAAGAAAGTTTGTCCAAAATGCTATAAACAGAGAATTTTGTCTATTAACCAGTGTATTAAATCAAGAGACGAAAGCTACAAGGCTTATTGGAAACAAAGTATGAATTAGGAGGTATGGAGTAGTGAGCAGTATGAACGAATTCTGTATTGAATGGACGAAAGATAGAGATTATGCGACAGTAACAGCGCCATCTGGAACAGCATTAAAAAGCAAACTGATCGCATTGGCAGAAAAACGCCCAGAAGAAGTGAAACGGGTGTTTGAAAATGTGGATGGTTCAGTTTTGTATCATGTGCCGGTTAAATATATCAAGGTCAGTCCTCCAAAAAAGGTTTCAGAAGAACAGAAGAATCAGGCAGCTGAAAGATTTAAAAAAATGTGGGAAGAACGTAGAATTGTCGATGACCCAGAAGATGATGGCGGAGAACTGTAACAAGTTCTCCCTATTAAAAGATAAACAGGAAAGGAAAAACCACTATGCCTACAATTGAAGTAGATATAAGAAAACATATTCTAGAAACGCTGAAAACCGAAGAGCCGTTATGCATCACGGAAATATCTTCCAGACTGAATTTACCAAGAGAAAAGACAGCTCCAGTTGTTAATAGAATGGAGATTGCTGGAATCCTGGTAAGAGCCAATAAGCCGCACCAGAAAGAACTGTATTATTATCGGGCAGAGCCAGATAAAACAGTAGAAGAAGCGCTTGCTAAATCCGCTTCAATTCCAATTTATAAAAGTGAACTTGTACAAGCTGCAAAGAAATGCAAGATTGGCAGTAATATTCGTGTATTCAACAATAAAATCTGGAATCGAAACGATGATTCTTGGGGGAAAGTTGAAATGGCAACTGTTATTGCAAAGTATCCATTCCTTGTCAGATTGAATAATGGATGTTGCGTATCTTATGCACAATTAGCATTGTACTATCGTTCCCCAGGGCGTAGAAGATGTATCATGTAGGAGTAATGATGGGAAGAAAATATACAGTATTTGCAGTGGATTTTGATGGGACTCTTTGTGAGAGTGCCTTTCCTGGAATTGGAGTCCCGAATATGTCTTTGATTCGTTATCTGATAGCGAAAAGGGCATCTGGAGACAAAGTGATTCTTTGGACGTGTCGCTGTAATGATAGGCTTAAAGAAGCGGTCGATTTTTGCAAAAAGTACGGATTAGAATTTGATGCAGTAAACGAAAATCTAGCAGATCTTGTCAATTTCTGGGGTAACGATCCCAGGAAGATATCCGCAGACGTTTACATTGATGATAAAGCGGTAAACAAACCAAAATGGAGAGTTCCTTATAAAGAGTAGGAGGGGTTGAAATGTCTGGAGTAAAATGGATTAGGATTAAAACAAACATATCGTTAGATGCTAAATTTAAGCAAATCGATACAATGCCGGATGCGGATTCAATAGAGTGTATGTGGTTTAAACTTATTCGTTTTTCTGGACGGCTGATTAATGATGGAATTTTCCTTATCAATGATAAAATGGCATATTCTGAACAGATGTTATCTAAGGAGTTCAATCGCCCGATAGAATTAATTAGAAAAGCCATGAATACTTTTTATAAACTGAGAATGATTGACATTGAATATGAAGAAAGCGACATGGAAAAACAAATGGTAGCTTCGAAAACTTCTGACAAAGTCAAACCAGAAAAAGAAAGCACACATTTTGTTAAACTGCGCACAAATGAACAGAATTTCAAAGCAATTATTGCGGGGAATGAATCTTTTTCTGCCATTTCCAGAAATTCTGATTTCTACAATAGCGTATTGATGTGGATGCAGCACAAAGATGGGAAACTGCCAAAAGCGCAGAATCACTATAATTCAGAGCTATCTATGACTCGTCTGTTAAATCAGATGATTCGATATGCTGATAAATTTGGAATTACGGCAGTACGCTTGGCAATTGATTCTGCAATATCATCCAATTACATGGGGATTGTTTGGAATCGAATGGATGAATTCAAAAAGGATGCGGATTTAGCGTCTGATGATTCATCAAATGATAGATTTTCCGTACTTTCAGCAGACTTCCGTGCAGAACTTGAAAAATCAGGTGTAATTGTTAATCAAGCAATCAATTACGCTAAATTAACGACAGAACAGGCAGATAAAATAAGGGCAGCAGGAGTGACGATATAATGCAGTATAAATTCAATCAACAGGATGCATGGGATTTTGCCAGAACCATTGGGGAACAGCCAAAGATGAAAGGAGATGAGTTGCATTTCCGCATCTGTCCATACTGTAAAGGTGGAGATAGCAGAGACAGCAATACATTCTCTATCAACATGAAAACAGGTCAATTTAAGTGCTTGCGTGAATCATGCAGTGCAACAGGTAATATGGTAACACTTGCAAAAGATTTTAATTTCAAACTGAGCGGAGATTTCGGAGAATATATCCATCCGACAAAGCAGTTCAGAAAATTGAAAACACCAGATGCACCGATTGTTCCGAAAGATCCGGCAATAGCTTATTTGGAATCGAGAGGGATTTCTTCTGAAACAGCCAAGCAGTATGAGATAACTGTCCAGAATGGTCACGAAAACGTCTTGGTATTTCCGTTCTATGACGAAAAAGGTAAAATGCAGTTCGTCAAATATCGGAAAACTGATTTTGATAAAGAAAAAGATAAAGCTAAAGAATGGTGTGAGTCCAACTGTAAACCGATTTTATTTGGCATGAAACAGTGTGTAGACTTCCATCAGTTAGTTATTACAGAGGGGCAACTAGATTCGTTATCTGTAGCAGAGGCAGGAATCAAAAATGCTGTTTCTGTTCCAACCGGGGCAAAAGGATTTACATGGGTTCCATATTGCTGGGATTGGGTAAGAAAATTTGAAGAGATTGTTGTGTTTGGAGACTACGAAAAAGAACACGTGACCCTTTTAGAAGAGATTAAATCCAGGTTTCCAAACAAAATTAGGGTAGTACAGCCAGATGATTATCAGAATTGTAAAGATGCAAATGAATTACTTCAAAAGCACGGAAAAGATGCTGTTAAATTGGCAGTAGAACACGCAGAGCTGCTTCCGGTAAAACGAATTAAACAGTTTGCGGACATCAAAAAGACTGATTTCAAAGATCTTCCAAAAATGAAAACCGGATTCAGAGAATTGGACCAGATTCTTGCGGGTGGCATTTTCTTTGGGGGAATCTTCCTAATAGCCGGTAAGCGAGGAGACGGTAAAAGTACATTTGCCAACCAGATCGCATTGAATGCAATCGATCAAGGATATCCAACACTTATCTATTCCGGAGAAATGACAGAAAATCAGTGTAAAAACTGGATGGATTTGCAGGCTGCCGGTCCAAATAATATAGCAGAAAATTACAATCCAGATAACACAAAATATCAATTTGTTACTACCCCAATTCAAAATCGGCTTAATGATTGGTACTGGAATAAAATGTACCTTTATGACAATTCCATCATTGACGATGATGAACAGGAAGATTTAATCAAAACAATCACAGATGCCATCATGCAGTATGGAATTAAAGTAGTATTGATCGATAACCTCATGACTGCCTTGGACTTGGACGTAGAAGAAGAATCAAATAAATTTGAAAAGCAATCAAAATTCGTCAACAAATTGAGAAAATTGGCATATAAATTCAATATTATCATCATGCTAGTAGCACATCGACGGAAAAGCAATATGACCACCGACGTAAATGATGAGGTCTCCGGTTCTGGAGATATTACCAACATGGCGACCGTAGTAGTTAGCTATGATAGAGATGACAATTTAGGCGATGATCAGAGACGATTGGTATTATCAAAAAGCCGATTGATCGGAAAATTGTACTATAAAGGATATATCTTACAGTACGATGAGAAATCAAAGCGTATTTTTTCCAGTGCTAATGAATTACACCGTAAATTCGGATGGGAAAAATCGCTGGATGCCGAAAACGATGGATTTATTGATGCAGGGGAGATTGTGTTTGTATGACAAAGGAAATGAAAAATGAGGATGTAATGTCCTTGATGAACGATGTGCACAACGTCTTTTTCTTGAAATATCGAAATTTAACGCCAGAGGATATGTCAGACGGGAAATGGGATGAAATTGTAAATGACGTGGGAGCTCTCACTGAAAAATATAAAGAATTTACACACCGTACCTATAAAGATGGTCAAATGCAAGAAGTTTTGACAGCAGTTCCGATGATCATGTGGTTTTTAGAGATTTTGGAACGTAGATTGAACAGTTCGGAAAAGTCGAACAGTTAAACAACGAGGAGGTATAAGTATGACACGCGCAGAAAGAAGAAGAGCGGAAAGAGAAAATAATGCAGCTCAGACCCGCTATGAATATACCAACGAGCAGATTGAACAGATTAAAAATCAGGCAGTAGCCGAAGCCGCGGAAAGAATCAAGGCAAAAACCAGAGCGGAAATTGACAAACATATCGATGAAGAATGGAGAAAGAGAGAAGAATTTTTCTCTGGAACTGATGAGACTGAACGAATGCAGAAAGCACTCTGTTTACTGATGTCGGTACCGGTCAAGGTTTTGTGTGAAGACTTTGGATGGAAAAGCCCTCGATGGGAAAATGATATGCATAACAAACTGTGGCGTTTTGTAGATGCAGTTATAAAGGAAGTAAACAGAGTCAGCGACGATCAAGCCATTGACATCAGACGATATGGAGAAGAAGTTACACAAAAGTTCGGAATCGAATTCGTAATGCAGGATTTAAAATAAGAAGGGAGAACGTTTTATGAATAACTTAATGATTTTTGAATGACACGATGTAGAGGTATTTGAACTGAATGGACAGATATTATTTAATCCGTACCATGTAGGTGCTTGCCTGGAGTTGGGTGACAGTTCAGTGAAGATGGCTGTTGCAAAAATGAATGAGAAATAGGTTGTTAAGCTGACGAATTCTAAAGTCAATAAAGTTGACTTTAGAAAATTGCATAACACAGGCGAGAATTCCATGTCTTTGCACAATCAGAAAGAAGTGTAGCCAATGTATTATTCAGAAACATTCATGGAATTATACAATAAATGATTAAGGGGGTAACGGAAATGACGATTCCAACCATGATTACAATAAAAGAAGCTGCCGAAAAAACTGGCATTTCATACAGTAGAATTCGAACATTGTGTTTAGAAGGTAAAATCGTGCATATTAAAGCCGGAAGAAGATTTCTGATTAATTTAGAAAAGCTGATTGAATATTTGAACACAGGTGAACAGTGATTTTTTGACTTTTACATTTTTATTGTTGGTCGCTTCTGTCGACCATTTGTCGACCAAAGAGAGAAAACAATAGATAAAAGTAGATAAAAACAGAGAAAATAGAAAGTCGAGAAAGCCTTATAAATCAAGGCTTTCTCTGATTTAGAAAAATGTGGAGAAAAAGAAATTCCTCTTTCGTAATGCGTAGGTCGCCGGTTCAAGTCCGGCAGGGAGCTGATGAGTGGAACCCCTCTTGATTATCAAGAGGGGTTTCTTGCATAATAAGAAATACCTTGGAATTTGCCGATGCTTCACATTTTAAATTGGCAAAATCTGCAATCAGAACTGTGTCGTACGGAAATTTCAGTTCAGAAAATTCCTATCTGTGAACAGTAACGGTACAGCCTTTATTCTATATAACCACTTGCACGATCTCCGCAAATGATATAAAATAATAACATACAAAAGACAAGGCGGCAGACGGCAGAGTTCGTACTGCCGCTTCCGTTTGCCAGGAAAGGATATTTCATGCCATGAGACAAGAAGAATGGACGGTAGAAGCGGCAGATGCATATCTGAATGAGATACCGAAATTTACCAGTGAAAAACATACGGCGGAGGGGCTTCGCAGGATGCTTTCATACCTGAATGCATTGCCGCAGGAGGAAAGAATCGTACATGTGGCCGGAACGAATGGGAAAGGGTCGGTCTGCTCGTTTCTCGATGCGGTTTTGCAGAAAGCCGGGAAGCGGACGGCGCGGTTTACGTCTCCTCATCTGGTACGCGTGACGGAGCGTTTTTCTTTTGATGGACAGGAAGCAGACGATGCACTGTTCCTGGAGGCATTTGAGGCGGTTAAGGCATCATATGTTCATTTTGAGCAGGAAGGACTGGGGCATCCGACGTATTTTGAATATCTGTTTTTGATGTTCATGTGGATGGTGCGCCGGAAAAAGCCGGAGTATGTGATTCTGGAAACGGGGCTTGGCGGACGGCTGGATGCAACGAACTGCATCGAGCATCCAGCGCTTACGGTTATCACTTCGATCAGCCTTGACCATATGGAATACCTGGGCGGCACGGTGACACAGATCGCGGGCGAAAAGGCGGGAATTCTGAAAAAAAATATGCCGGTGGTGTACGATGATACGGATGCGGCGGCTTCGGCTGTTATCAGAAATCGGGCGGCGGAACTTTCCTGTCCGGCATATCCGATCAGCCCGGCAGTGTATACGGATCTTCGGCGGGAACATGGCGGGATGATTCTGATGATAAAAGAGAAAAGCCAGCGTCTGTTTATTCCCTTCGAAGCGGAATATCAGGCGGTCAACGCCTGCATCGCTTACCAGGCGGCACGGCTTCTTGCAGTGGACGGGGAGACAGCGGCAGCGGGCATCCGGAATGCGGTATGGCACGGACGCATGGAGGAGATCCAGGACGGAGTTTATCTGGATGGCGCTCACAATGAGGGCGGAATCCGTGCGTTTGTGGGCGCGGCGGCAGAGGTGGCAGCGCGCAGAAGAGAAGAGTCCGGGAAAGATGGTCGGATTTTTCTGCTGTTTGCAGCCGTTTCAGATAAAAATTATGAATCGATGCTGGAAACACTGATGCGGAAACTGAAGCCGGATCGATTGGTGCTGACTCATTTATATACATCGCGGGCACTTTCGATGGAGGCGATGGAAAAAGCAGCACACCGGGTGGCAGATGGCTGTGAGGTTCAAAGTGTACCAGATGTAAAAACAGCTTATCAGACACTGGTTCAGGAAAAACGTCCGGAGGATACCTGCTTCTGTGTGGGTTCTTTGTATTTAATCGGAGAGCTGGAGAAAAAGATTTCCCGAACTGGATTTGACAGCACCGCCAGAATGGTGTAAGATTAGCGGGAATGTATATCCATGTAATAAAGGAAGAAACTCTGGAGGAAAAACATGAGTGGCGAAGGAATGACAATCAATTTCGAAGAAGAAATCGAACATTTTAAACCGAGTCTGGAGGTCGAGGAGGTCGGCGAGGCGATCGTGAAGAGTGACCTGACAGATATGTCGGATATTATGATGGAACTTTTAAAACATATGAAGGAATAGGCGGACATGATGGATCGAACAAGAAAAATTCGCCTGATTTCCAACAGCTTTTACAATGCCGGACTGGAACGGGCAAAGAGACGGGATTTAACAGGGGCGGTCGAGTATCTGAAAAAATGCCTGAACCTGAACAAGTATCATATTGATGCCAGAAATCTTCTCGGACTTATCTATTATGAGATGGGTGAGGTGTCGGAGGCGCTGGTGCAGTGGGTTATCAGCATGAACTTTAAGGAGCAGGATAACCGGGCTGATTATTATTTAGACCAGATTCAGCGTAAACAGGATCGTCTGGATCAGGCGAGCGCGACGATTCAGAAATATAATCAGGCGCTTCTGCAGGCGCAGACCGGAAGCGACGATCTGGCGACCTTACAGCTTACAAGAGTTGTAGAAGCTAATCCGAGATTTGTAAAAGCGCATCTTCTATTGGCTCTTTTGCATATTAGTCATGAGGATTATACGAAAGCGGGCAAATCCCTGTATAAGGTACTCAAGATTGATAAAAACAATCCCAAGGCGAACTGGTATATGGAGATTGTTAAGGAACATACCGGCAAGGCGGATATCGAGCGGAGAAAGCTGAAAAACGCATTTTCCCACCGCCAGATGCAGGATGATGATGTCATTATGCCGCCGACGTACAAGGAGAATACGGGACTGCAGTCGGTGCTCAATATCGGCGCGGGACTGCTTTTGGGCGCGGCAGTTATCTTTTTCCTGGTGATGCCAGCCAAGATTAAGCAGGCAAATAATGCACATACGCAGGAAATGCTCCAGTACAACGAGCAGCTCAATCAGAAAAATGAAGAGATTGACAGTTTAAATGAGAGCATTGAGACTTCGAAAAAGGACAAAGAAGAGGCGGAGAACAAGCTGGATACGATGCTCAACAGCAATGACAGCGTTCTGAACCAGTATGCGAAGCTCGTCAAAATGCTGCAGGCATACCGCAACAATAACCTGGCAGAGGCGGTTACCTATTATGAGGGCTTTGATCCGTCGTTATTTACGGACGAGACGGTCGTTTCCATTGCCAACGGGGTAAAGCAGGACATCGAGACAAATGGCTACCAGACGCTGGAGGATCTGGCATACACGATGTGGTCGGCAGGCCGTATGGCGGAAGCACTGGCAGATTACCAGACCTGTCTGGCGATCCGTCCGGCAAACCCGAAGGTTATCTTCAGCATGGGTATGATTTACCGGGCACAGGGCGAGACAGACAAGGCGGTCGAAATGTTTACGCAGATTGTGACCCAGTATGCGGATTCCGAGCAGGCGGACAAGGCAAGACAGCAGCTCGCCGAGCTTGCGCCGGATAACCAGCAGGCTGCAGTTCCAGGTCAGTCCATCATCAGTCAGGGAGAGACTGCGGCGGATGAAACGGCAGCAGGCAGCGGAGCGGAGACGCAAGCGGCGCAGTAAGTACAAATATAATACGGCAGATAATTAAGAAGAAAAGCACTGTAAAGATAAAAACTTTACGGTGCTTTTTTGTGTAATAGGAAATTCCTTGGAATTCCCTATTACACAAAAAGGCACTAACGTGCCAATGATGCGCACTCGCGCGAAGCAGAAACATGTCGCATAAAAAATCGAAAAAGGGGGAATCCTGATATGGAACGAAATATGTTTACATACGAAGCGATCGATTCGGCGCTGGTGATTCATCTGCCGAAGGAGGTAGATCATCATAACTGCCTGACACTCAAATATGAAACAGACCTGCTTCTGGCGGAAAATTATATTAACCGGATTATTTTTGATTTTTCGGGGACGGAATTTATGGATAGTTCCGGGATCGGTGTAATTCTCAACCGGTATAAGCAGATGGAGGGCAGCAGCGGCACGGTGGCGGTGTACGGGGCAGGCGAGCGGATGCGCCGGATTTTGCGGATCGGCGGCGTGTATCGTCTGGTGCAGTCGTACCGGACGAGAGAGGAGGCACTGGATGGGAGACATTAAAGGAGAGATGAATATGTATGCGGATGATATATCTGTATCAGAAACGGAAGTGAAAGGAAAACTTAAAAAAATAAAAGATTCAGAAGAATACAGAAAATTTAAACAGAATGAACAGAGACAAGCAGAGAAGAATGGCACGTGGATGCACCTGGAGATAGACAGCCATTCATCGAACGAGGAGTTTGCCCGTGTCACAGCGGCAGTCTTCATGAGTCGGATGAATCCGACGATGGAGGAGCTGGAGGATGTGAAAACGGCGGTCTCGGAGGCGGTGACAAATGCGGTGATTCATGGGTATAGCGATGAAATCGGAATTATTTACATAGAAGCGCGGATTGAGGGAGAAGAACTGATAATTTCGGTCCGGGATGAGGGAAAAGGAATCCTGGATGTGGAAAAGGCGATGGAGCCGATGTATACGACAGACACGACCGGCGAGCGCTCAGGGATGGGCTTTTCGTTTATGGAAGCGTTTATGGATGAGGTTGAGGTGGAGTCCAAGGTGGGCTGCGGAACGTGTGTGACGATGAAAAAGCAAATTGGAAGGGGATATATGAATAAAGAGCAGGAAGAAAAAGAAACGGCAGAGTCCTATGGATAAAACCATCGAGCAGATCAAACGGGCACACCAGGGCGATAAGACGGCGCGGGAGGCGCTGGTAAAGGACAATCTGGGACTTGTATGGAGCATCGTCCGCCGCTTTGCGGGGCGGGGGTGTGAGACGGAGGACTTATTTCAGATCGGAAGTATCGGGCTGTTGAAGGCGATTGATAAGTTTGACCTATCATATGAGGTGCGTTTTTCGACGTATGCGGTGCCGATGATTGCGGGGGAGATCAAACGTTTTCTCCGGGATGACGGGATCATCAAGGTCAGCCGTTCCATCAAAGAGCAAAACCAGCGGCTCCGGGCAGCGCGGGAAGCGCTCTGCACGGCGCTTGGGCGGGAGCCGACGCTGGAAGAGCTGGCGGCGCAGATTGGAGTGAGCTGTGAGGAAGCTGCCGCATCGATGGCGGCGGACAGTCCGGTTGAATCGCTCTCTGCACCAGCCAGCGCCGGGGAAGAAACTGGTCTTCTGCTTCAGGACCGGATTGCTGGGGAGACAGCGGAGAATGAGGTTCTGCTTGACCGGATGCTTTTGGGAGATTTGCTGAAAATGCTCAATGGACGGCAGCGGGAGATCATTGTGCGGCACTATTTTTATGATCAGACACAGACTCAGATCGCGGCGCAGCTCGGCATTTCACAAGTACAGGTGTCGCGGATCGAGCGGAAAATATTAGGGCAGATGCGCGCAAAGCTGGAAGAAACATGAGAAAAAAAGACAGGCTCATAATTCAGAATATATGAATGTGCATACTCCATTGAAAGACAGCCATACTACTGGATACAGGAACTTTTGGAGTTTCCAGAATACACAGGAAGGATGGAAAAAAATGACGGGAAATGTGAAAGTGACAATGAAAAAAAAGATGGGAATCTGTATCTGGGTCGGATGCATGATTCTGATTGTGGCAGCGCTCTGTCTCTGTCTGATGGCAGTGGGGCGGGACAGCGTCTACATTGACGGAACCTTCGTACAGCATTCCGGGGACAGCGCGGAGGCATTTTTGAGACCGGAGGCACAGACGGAGAAGGCAGCATTATGACACAGACGGTCTATCTGAAACTCAGCCAGATCACGCAGGTACATGAGAAAAATGTACCGCTTGCAAGCCTGGGAGAAGTTTATTGCAGTGAAAAAAGCGTGGAAAGCCGCTGTCGTGCGATGATCGTGAAGAGGATCCGCGGCGGCGGGAAACAGCGCGAAAGCCGTCTGATTGGAAACGTCATGGAGATTATCCAGCAGATTGAACGGGAAATTCCGGGGACATCGGTGCAGAATCTGGGGGAGACGGACTATGTCATTCATTATCAGCCGCCGCGCCGTCAGGCGCTTGTCTGGCAGTGGTGCAAGACGCTGTTCGTCTGCCTGATTTGCTTTTTCGGGGCGGCATTTGCGATCATGACATTCAACAACGATGCAAACGTGCTGGATGTATTCAGGAAAATATATGAGATCACGACGGGGCAGGCGTCGGACGGAACAACGGCGTTGGAGGTCGGTTATTCGATCGGGCTTCCGGTGGGGATTTTGCTGTTTTTTAACCATTTTACTTCGTGGAAATTCAGTCTCGATCCGACGCCGCTGGAGGTAGAAATGCGCCTGTATGAGGAAAATGTCAATAAAACGCTGATTCAGAACGAGGAGCGGAAGGAGGATGACATCGATGTTTCTTAAAGAAGCGCTGCTTTTGCTGGCGGGGCTGGCGGCGGGAAGCACGGTGGCAGCAGGAGTCTACGCCTTTCTGGTGGTCATCGGCGTTTATCCGCGCCTGATTGGAAAGACGGCGACGGCGTCGAAGGGGAAAATCTTCTTGTATGAGACGATTATCGCGCTGGGAGGATTGTTTGGAAATGTGGTGGATTTATTTACAGAGAAAGTGAAACAGCTGACCGGGAGTTTTCTGAGAATAGCGTGGCCAGCGGCAATGCCGGAGGTAGAGTTGTGGCAGAAGGCAGCAGAAGGCGGTGGCAGAACGGGAGCTGGTGCTGGATTTCTGGTGATGCTTGGAAATGTCTCCGGACAGCTGCTTCTAGCGGCTGCGGGACTTTCCTGTGGTATTTTTGTGGGCTGCCTCGTCATGTCGCTGGCAGAGACATTGAAAGCCCTGCCGGTGCTGAGCCGCCGCCTGCGTCTGGCAGTGGGGCTGCCATATCTCCTTCTCGCGATTGCGGCGGGGAAATGTGCGGGTTCGCTGTATTATTTCTTACATGGAATTGGAAGACAGTAGAAGAGAGGAGAAACCATGGAAGCCAGAAAAGATCAATATGAAGCATATGTCAAATCGATTACGCCCGTCCACAGTACATGGAAAAATGTGTTGATGGCGGGCATTTCCGGCGGGCTGATCTGCCTGGCGGCGCAGATCAGCACAAATTGTCTGGTTCAGACAGGCATGGAGGAGAAAACGGCGGCGCTCTGGACGATGCTGGGACTGATTCTGCTCAGCGTTATCCTGACAGGGGCAAATGTATTCCAGAGGCTGGCTCGTGTTTTTGGAGCTGGTGTGCTGGTTCCGATCACCGGATTCGCCAATTCAGTTGCATCCCCGGCGCTGGAATACAAGGCGGAAGGACAGGTGTTTGGTGTCGGATGCAAAATATTTACAATCGCGGGTCCGGTGATCCTGTATGGGATTCTGAGTTCGTGGGGATTAGGGGTTGTGTATTGGGGGTGGATGATGCTGACTCAATAATAAACGAGAAAAAGTCTCAATAATATAATAAGAATCTTTCTTGTTTTGTGAAAAATGAGGGTTTACAATCCGGAAATAAATACCTATAATAGCCATAGGGTAATCTGACCGTCTGAACAGCCAGATTCATTATAGAAAAAAGGAACCAGAGAGATGGACGTTTGCTAAGAAGGATAACCGCTTTCGTGACGAGGCGGCTGTCACAGATCAGATAGACCGAGCATGAATGTCTCAGCCGGTCCCGGAAATGGAGTGCTTTATGGCAGAAAAAGTGTTAGAAGTAAATCAGATAAAAGCAAATATAGAAGAAAAAGAGATCCTGCACGGCGTTGATTTGAGCGTCGGCGCAGGAGAGGTACATGTCCTGATGGGACCGAACGGCGCGGGCAAATCGACGCTCGGAAACGTCCTGATGGGAAACCCGCGATATCAGATCACGGGCGGTCAGATCTTATTTAAGGGTGAGGATATCACACATGAGTCCACGGACAAGCGTTCCAAAGCCGGTATGTTCCTGTCCTTCCAGGAGCCGCTGGAGGTACCGGGACTTTCGCTGGAAAGTTTCCTGCGGAGCGCGATGCGCCAGCAGACTGGCAAGAACTTAAAGATCTGGGAATTTCATAAACAGCTCAAAAAGGCGATGGACATTCTCCAGATGGATGAATCGTATGCACAGAGAAGCTTAAACGTGGGCTTTTCCGGTGGTGAGAAGAAAAAATCTGAGATTTTACAGCTGATGCTCTTAAATCCGAGCCTGGCAATCCTCGATGAGACAGACTCTGGTCTGGATGTTGATGCAGTCCGTCTGGTTTCTAAGGGTGTGGAAGAGTACCAGAAGAACCAGAACGGCGCGCTTCTTATTATCACGCACAGCACCCGGATTCTCGATGCACTGCATGTTGACTATACGCACATCATGGTAGATGGAAAGATCGTGGCAACCGGTGACGGCTCCCTGGTTGATAAGATCAACCAGGAAGGCTACGAATCCTTTATCCGTGAGGCGGGTGTGGCAGACGCCCGGAACTAATTGTTATTGTTCGCAGGCAGGCATTTTTGAAATCGAAAGTGCTGCAGGATAACGCGACAGTAATAACGAATCAGCACGGGTAATATGGAGGCATCAAACATGAAAGAAAAAACGTATGTAGATGACATTGATCGCAGCATCTACGATATAAAAGACAAAGAAAATGACGCATATAAAGTAAAAGCGGGTCTGACCCCGGAGATCGTTGAGAAGATTTCTAAGGAGAAAAATGACCCAGCATGGATGCAGCAGTTTCGTCTGCAGTCCTTACAGATTTACAATTCCCTGCAGGTTCCGAACTGGGGACCGGATATCGAGGATCTGGATATGGATAACATCGTAACCTATGTCCGTCCGAAATCCAAGATGAGCGCCAAATGGTCGGAGGTTCCGAAGGACATCAAAGATACCTTTGAGCGTCTGGGAATCCCGCAGGCGGAGCAGAAATCACTGGCAGGCGTGGGCGCCCAGTATGACTCGGAGTTAGTATATCATAACGTGCGCGCGGAGGTAGCGGCGCAGGGCGTTGTCTACACCGATTTGGAGAGCGCAATGCACGGCGAATATGCGGAAATGATCCGGACGCATTTTATGCATCTGGTCAAACCGCAGGAACATAAATTTGCAGCGCTGCACGGGGCGGTCTGGTCCGGCGGATCTTTTGTGTACGTGCCAAAGGGTGTGTCGGTTACGATCCCGCTTCAGTCCTATTTTCGTCTCAATGCACCGGGAGCCGGACAGTTTGAACATACTCTGATCATCGTTGATGAGGGGGCATATCTGCATTTCATCGAGGGCTGTTCTGCGCCGAAATATAACGTAGCAAACCTGCATGCGGGCTGTGTCGAGCTGTACGTCGGCAAAAATGCGAAACTCCGCTATTCGACGATCGAGAACTGGTCGAAAAATATGTACAATTTGAACACCAAGCGCGCGATTGTGGAAGAGGGCGGCACGATCGAGTGGGTATCGGGTTCCTTTGGTTCCCATGTATCGTATCTGTACCCGATGAGTATCTTAAAGGGCGATGATTCAAGAATGGAATTTACCGGCATTACTTTTGCCGGAGAAGGTCAGAACCTCGATACCGGTGCGAAGGTAGTCCACACGGGCAAACGGACTTCTTCCTATGTTAATACGAAATCTATTTCCAAGGACGGCGGTATCAGTACGTTCCGAAGCAGCGTGCAGATTGGAAAACAGGCATCCGGTTCTAAGGCATCGGTTTCCTGCCAGTCCCTGATGCTGGATGATATTTCACGTTCCGATACGGTCCCGGCGATGGATATCCGGACCCGCGACGCGAACGTCGGCCATGAGGCAAAGATCGGACGGATCAGCGACGAGGCTGTTTTCTATCTGATGTCACGCGGCATCAGCGAGGAGGACGCGCGCGCAATGATCGTCAGCGGATTTGCGGATGATGTATCGAAGGAGCTGCCGCTTGAGTACGCGGTTGAGATGAACAACCTGATTCAGCTTGAGATGAAAGGCAGTATCGGATAATAGATGGTTACTGTTTGCAGCGGGGATTTTGAAATAACAGATTCTGCTGCGGGGCATGCAAGTGCATGAATGGTAACGACAGGAGGAAACAATGGGACAGAAAGAAATGACAGTAAACATTCTTCCGACCCGAACCTGGAACCGGCTGGGAATGAACGAAAGCCAGATACAGATTGAGTGGCCGGAGGAAAGTGTTTTGATAAAACCGGAGCGCTTGGCAGCAGGTGTGACCTGGGAAAAAGAAATCTCCGGAAAAGAGTGGGACGAGATCCAGACCGGCATGGGACGCGAGTACGATGTGATGGCGGCGGAATGCGGAACGGCTGGCGCAAATAGAACGGACACTGTAAATGGAACGGCTGTTGCAGAAGAAAATGCCGGTGTGGGAAGTATCTACCGGCTGACAGCGGAAGCGGCAGCTGTGCTGCAGAATGAAAATACAGAATGGACGGTTCTCTGCGTCGATTACAAAAACGGCAGTTACCAGAACCGCCTCTGCCTGGATGCAAAGGAAAACAGCCGCTTAAACGTGCTGATCGTATTCCGCTCCGGGGAGGGCGCACAGGGAACATCCTCGTTCCAGGTAAAGGTCCATGCGGAAAAGAATGCAAAGGTACAGCTTCAGGAAGTGCAGCTTCTCGGCGCCGGATATACCTGCCTGAGTGATATCGGTGCGTCCTGCGGGGAAAATGCCACATTTGAGCTTTTGAAACTGGAACTGGGCGCAGGCAAGGTCTACGCGGGCTGCCTGACCGAGCTGGAAGGAAAAAAGAGCGCAGCTGACGCGAAGATCGGCTATTACACCAGTGTAAACCAGAAGCTGGATATGAACTATACAGTACGCCACCGCGGCAAAAAGACAGAGAGTATGATGGAAGTCTCCGGCGTTTTGCAGGACGGTTCCTCCAAGCTGTTCCGCGGAACGATCGATTTCGTGCCGGGATGCGCCGGGGCAAAGGGAACTGAGCGCGAGGATGTGCTGCTGCTCGGCGATGACATCGTAAATCAGACAATTCCGCTGATTCTGTGTGCGGAAGAAGATGTCGAAGGAAATCACGGCGCTTCGATGGGCGATCTGGACGATGCAACGCTGTTTTATCTGTGCTCCCGCGGACTGTCGAGAGAGGAGCTGAGCGCATGGTAGCGCGGGCGAGAATCGACGCGCTGAATGAGCTGGTAGCAGACGAGGCAGTACAGAAGCAGGTTCAGGAGTTCATGAACCAGAAGCGATAATAAAATGAAAAAACTGTAAGTTGGCTGCGGTTTGTTTTTGCAGCAAGTATACAAACAAATATATAAGAAGGAACAGAACATGACAGATTACAAGAAAGATTTTCCCCTGCTTGCGGGTTCGGATATCGCATATCTGGACAATGCGGCGACGGCACAGCGTCCGGAGGCGGTATTAAAGGCAGTGGAAGATTTCTATACAAAGAAAAATGCCAATCCGCTCCGCGGGCTCTATGAGCTGGGAATCGAGGCGACGGAGGCATATGAAGCGGCAAGAGAGCGCGTGCGGGAATTTATCAATGCTGGAAAGACGAGCGAGGTCGTGTTTACACGCAACAGCACCGAGAGCCTGAATTTGATCGCGTACAGCTATGGTTTAACCAGTCTGAAAGCAGGCGATGAGATCTTAATCAGCATTGATAACCACCACAGCAATATCCTGCCGTGGCAGATGGTATCCAGACAGACAGGCGCGAAGCTCGTTTATCTGGAATGTCAGCCGGATGGTTCCTACCGGGATGAAGATATGGAAGCCCTGGTGACAGAAAAGACAAAGATCGCAGCGATGCCGCAGATTTCCAATGTCCTTGGCCGCAGAAATCCGGTCGAGAAACTGACGAAACTGGTGCATGAAAAAGGCGGTGTCATTGTCATCGATGCGGCACAGAGCGCCCCGCATATTCCGGTGGATGTGCAGGCACTGGATGCAGATTTCCTTGTATTTTCCGGTCACAAGCTGATGGCACCGATGGGAATCGGCGTCCTGTACGGAAAAGAGACCCTTCTGGATGCGATGCCGCCGTTCCTGACGGGCGGCGAGATGATCGATTCGGTCAGCCGGGAATCCGCAGTCTTTGCCGAGCTGCCGCACAAATTCGAAGCCGGTACCGTCAATGGCGGCGGTGCGGTCGGCTTACAGGCGGCGATCGATTATCTGATGAACGTCGGATTTGACGAGGTGCGGAAGCGTGAGGAGCTGCTGACAACACGGGCAATGACGGCGATGCAGCAGATTCCGGGCGTTCATATCCAGGGAAGCGATAAGCCGGAAGAGCACAACGGAATTATCAGCTTTACCGTGGACGGCGTACATCCGCACGATATCGCGTCGATTCTGGATGCCGCAAATGTCAATGTGCGCGCAGGCCACCATTGCGCCCAGCCACTTTTAAAACATCTGGGTGTATTTGCAACAGCGCGTGCCAGCTTTGCGTTCTACAATACGGAGGAGGACATCGACCGTTTTGTCCAGAACCTGAAAGAAATCCGGAGGAAAATGGGATATGGAGAATAGAACCTTTTACAATGAAATACTGACGGATCACAATCTGCATCCGTTACATAAAGAAAAGCTGCCGGATGCCAATCTGGTATTAGAGGGCGTCAATCCGAGCTGTGGAGATGACATCATTCTTCAGTTGAAGGTCGAAGATGGACAGGTGGTAGACGGTGCTTTTGAGGGAAGCGGCTGCGCAATCTCCCAGGCGTCCGCTGATATCATGCTGGATCTGATCATCGGAAAATCCGAAGAGGAAGCACGCCATCTGGCGGATCTGTTCCTGCGGATGATCAAGGGCGAGGCAGGCGAGAACGAGATCGAAGAACTCGAGGAAGCCGGTGCCCTGGTCGATGTTTCCCATATGCCGGCGCGTGTCAAATGCGCGGTGCTGGGATGGCATACGATGGAAGAGATGCTGGATAAGAAGAACGAGAAATAAGAGAGAAGATAAAAAGAAACGGGAGCTATTCTTTTGGGAGTGTCAGGCGGGACGTACCATTTCCGCTCTGATGATCTATATACCAGAAATAGTCTGGAAAAGAAAAGTCAGAAGTGTTGGCGAAAATATATACAAAAATAGATTGGCAAAAACAAAGCGCGTATAGAGAAAATAGCAAAAAATAAGCCAATCTAGATGCACACTTTTATATAAAATATTCAAAAGATTGACAGCGTATTTACAAAAATAAACAAAGATGTTAAAATAATCATAAAAAGGATGCAGATGGCGATGTACATACAGATGGCGTACAGCTGAATCCTGTGGCTGGAGGTATGAGAGATGCCGAATTTTTCATATAAAGCGCTGGGACGGGATGGAAAAGAAGTCCGGGGAGTGCTCCAGGCTGAGAGTGAAGCGGCAGCCGCTTCCAGAATCCGGGAAAACTATCCGATTCTTCTGAGCATCAGTCAGAAGAAAGAGAAGAAAAGACCTGATGACGGCAGTCTCCTGGAGATGGAGATCGGAAGCAGGCGGATCAAGACGAAGAAGCTGGCGATCCTGTGTTCGCAGTTTGCAATCACTCTTCATTCGGGTATGACCGTGGCGCGCGCGATGCGTATGCTGGCAGCTCAGAATGAGGACAAGCGGATCCGGAAGATCATGGGGGCTGCGGCAGAGGAAGTAGCTGCCGGAAGTACCGTTGCGTCGGCGCTGGAAAAGTATAGCGACCGTTTTCCGCTCACGTTTATCGAGACGATCCGGGCAGGCGAGCAGTCCGGTACACTGGAACGATCCTTTGACCGGCTTCAGAAGTTTTACGAAAAGTCCTACAAGACGACGGAGAAGATCAAGGGAGCGATGACGTATCCTTTGTTCGTCGTTGCGATTGCGGTGGTTGTCCTGATTATCGTCATGGCGAAGGTTATCCCGACACTGGCAGATGTATTTACCGATCTGGGCGGTACGCTGCCGCTGATGACGCGGATGCTGATTGCGACTTCCCATTTCTTCGCGAAGTGGTGGCTGCTGATGCTGGCGGTGCTGGTGTTTTTGAAGATTGGTTCGCAGGTCTATGGCAATACGCCGCAGGGGCGAATTCAGAAAGCAAAGATCGCGTTATCCCTTCCACTTGTGGGCGTGATCAACCAGATGAACGGCGCAGCACAGTTTGCTAATACGATGTCGGTGCTTCTGGCAGCGGGTATCACGATCAATCAGGCGGTTGACACGACGGCGAAGGTCATGGACAATGCACTTCTGAGCG
The DNA here is from genome assembly GCF_003478725.1 of Clostridium sp. AF22-10. NCBI lineage: Bacteria > Bacillati > Bacillota > Clostridia > Eubacteriales > Clostridiaceae > Clostridium > Clostridium sp. AF22-10. The sequence goes on along the minus strand of NZ_QUFZ01000015.1, from coordinate 36,551 downwards.
AGGATGTCCGCTCCCTGCGCGAAGGAATCGAGCGGGGACGCAGTCTGGTGGAATGTCTGCAGGGAAAGAAATATTTCCCGCCGACGATGGTCGATATGTGTTCTGTCGGAGAAGAAACCGGTGAGCTCGAGGAGACACTGGACAATGTTGCCGATTATTACGCCAACGAGGCGGATTATCGAATTCAGCGGCTTCTGGCACTGCTGGAACCGACGATGCTGGTGGTGCTTGCGATTTTTGCGGGTATCATTGTAGTGTCGATTTATCTGCCTATCTTTACGATGTACGATCTGATGTAGACGGAGTGCATGATTCAGGATGAAACAGGGCGGAATCCCTGTTCATTAATAAAAAAGAAATAGGAGAATGATTATGATGAAAGGATTAATGAAAAAAGTTCGTGGGAACAAAAAAGGATTCACACTGGCAGAGCTGCTGGTGGTTGTTGCGATCGTAGGTATTCTGGTTGCAATCTCGATTCCGGTATTTACGGCACAGCTGAGCAAGGCTAGAAAGGCTACGAATCAGGCAAACTTAAGAGCGGCGAAGGCAGCAGCGATAGCAGCGTATTTGACAGATGAAGATGTGACGTTAGCCGATAAAGATGGTAAAATTGTATATTATGAGTACGATTTGGATAGTGGCACGTCTACGAAAGATGGTGCTCTTAAGACTGATTTTGCAGCACCAACAACTGACTATAGCGAAGTCACTGATATGGATTCTGCAACCGATAAAGCTAAGTACGAGCATATACAGGTGGCTATTAAAATCAGCAGCGATTCAGACAGTACTGCAAACGGTACAGAAGTTAAATTGTATGCTTCTACTAAGGAGTAAGAAATAAACCACATACGTGGAGAAAATGGATGGGGTTTTCCCATCCATTTTTGCTAAAGGCGCCTGACGTGCTTCTCTGACAAGTAAACACACAGTATAAAGTCAATTTACTATGAAAGTTCTGCCGCCGATTAGGCGGCATGAATTCAAGGATGCCAAATGTGCCTGCCAGAGCTTTCATTTGTGGTGGTACACCTGACTGCCAGGCGCATGAAGGTTTAGAATGAAAGTGATGTTCACATCAGAAATTTTTCAGGATTGAAAAATCCATTCATTGTCAGATACATAAGCGTGGCCTGCAACGCACGAATCAAAACAAAGTCAGCAGGTCATTTTGATAAAAAGTGGGTGAGCAAATGAAAAAGAACCAACACGGTTTCACACTGGCAGAACTTCTGGTGGTGATAGCGATCGTAGGGATTCTGGTGGCGATCAGTATTCCGATTTTTACGGCACAGCGGAAAAAAGCGGTCATCGCAGCCAATCAGGCGAATGTCCGTGCGGCGAAGGCAGCGGCCGTGGCGATGCTGTATGGAAGCAAGGAAAGCCTGGAACGTTACGAGAACCAGCCGCGGAAGCAATACCGCTATTACCGGTATAATGTAAAAGAAGGAAAAATTGTCTGTCAGGCAGAGGGAGAGAACGCGCACATTGAGTATGCACAGGGAAGTGGAACAAAGAAGGTAAATGACCTGGGGCAGGAATACCGGAAGACGGCGATGGAAGCCAAGACACCGTGTACAGATATTCTGGTGTACATCGGAAATCCGGCGGCTAATCCATATGCGAATACGTCTCCGCTTCAGACCGCTCCTTTCTATGAGGGAAATGAAGTTGGGGGAACCGACCAGAATCCATTTGGTCCGAAGCCGGGATTTGGTGCCAAGTAAAAGAAATGAAAGTGGGCGTTTTAAGATAAAGATAGCGTTTTACATATCTTGGAAGATATAAAACATTGGGGATTTACAAACAGACAGAACATGGATACGGACAGGAGATATTCCATTGATGCTGCATCAAACCACATTTTTAACGATTTACATATTAACCATAACATTTATCCTTGGCTGTGCGCTCGGAAGTTTTACTGACTGTCTGGCAGGGCGGATGTTAAACGGAACGTCCGTTTTGAAAGGGAGATCCCACTGTGATGCCTGCGGTCATGTGCTGGGAGTACTGGATTTGGTACCGCTTTTTTCACGGCTGTGCCTGCGGGGCAGGTGCCGTTATTGCGGAGCGAAGATCCCGGCGGAGGCATTCTGGACGGAATTTGTTTCAGGAATTGCATGCTGCCTGATTATGTACCGGTACGATGTCTCGGTGCTGGCACTGCGGGGAATTCTGCTCTGGATGGTGCTTTTATGTCTGACACTCACAGATCTGCATGCGTGGATCATACCGGACCGGCTTCAGATAGCCGGAATCCTGATCTTTTTTGGCACGGCGCTGGGCTTACCGGAACCGGGAAGACAGATGCTGCGGGGAGTTCTGACCGGTGCCGGACTGGCTGTCAGTATGCTGGCACTTTCCCTGCTGTTTGACCGCCTGACCGGAAAAGAAAGCTTGGGGGGCGGCGATGTAAAACTTTTTTTTGTGACGGGACTGTATATGCGTTCCGCCTGGGAGGTATTATTTTTCCTGATTCTCAGCTGTGTGCTGGGAATTGCAGGTTCTGTCATCGGTCGGAGGGAGAAAATTCCGTTTGGACCGGCGATTGCGGCGGCATGTTTTTGTATGCTGCTGTATGGAGATATATGGACACAATGGTATACAGGGCTCTTTTAAAGGGAGTGCAGAGATGAAGAATTGTTTAGGAATTGAGATTGGACATTACCGTATCAAGATTGCATATGCGGAAAATGGCGAGCTTCGCGAATTTATCAGCGAGCGGGTCGAGGGGATCGACCGGAACGATATGCGTCAATATGCGGATTTAATAAAGGATTTGTTGAAGGAGTATGCGATCCGCTGCCGGAACGTCGTGTTTGTCATCCGGCAGGAGGATGCGTATGTGCGGCGCTTTGAGCTGCCGCTGATGACGGAGGAACAGCTCCGGCTGAATCTTCCATATGAGTTCCATGATTATATCGGAAACGAGATGGATAAGTACGTCTTTGATTATGCGATGATCTATGCGGATCAGGAAAAAATGGATTTGATTGGTGCGGCGTGTACGAAAGAGCTGTCGCAGCAATTTGAAAAACTGGCCAAGATGGCACACTTGAAATTGGTCGGTCTGGTTCCGGCCGTGCTGGGACTGGAATGGATTCTGGAATATGCAGAAGAGAGAATGGCGGATGAGAAGAAGGCTTTGGAGACAAAGCTGAATGCAGAACCTCATAAAAAGGAAGAAAAAGAGAACGCAGAGGGGGCAGAAAAATCGGAAACTGTGAAAGACTATGCGATTCTCGATCTGGGAACCCAAGCATTGCGGATCCATTTCTTTCGCCAGGGGATCTATGATATTACCCGTACCATGGAGCCGGGCTGTGAGGAGATCGAGCAGATCCGTTTGGGAGATAAGAACAAGATGCAGGAACTGGGAATTGAGGTGGAGGAAGAAAACCGCGAGGAGACCGACAAAGAAAAGATGGCGGCTGTGCTGGAGGAGCAGTACCGGACCCGCGCCGTCCAGGTCATGCGAGTTTTGAACTTTTATAGCTTCAACAATGTGAATAATACGATCGACAGCCTCTATTATTGCGGCGGAGGCGCACGATACGGGGAATTGATTGATGCGCTGAAAGAAACGCTTAATCTGCCGGTGCGGAGTGTGGCGGAGCTTCTGCCGGAGGTCTCTTTGGATGAGGAAGACGAGTGGATCGACAGCCCACAGGCATACGGTGTATTACTTGCATAAGGAGGAAGAGCGGTGGCTGATTTAAAATCAATCGCGAATATGCAGATTGGCGGTCCGAAGTATCCGAAAAAACGGCGCATCAATCTGTATCAGAAGCAGGTTAAAAAAGGAAAGATAGCGGCAGAATTGGGTGTGTTTGTCGTATTTATGGGACTAGTTTATGGGTTTTCGCAGTTTGACGTGGTGCGTCTTCTGAGAAAGGCAGACCAGGCGGAGGCAGTCTATGCGGCGACTGAGCAGCAGCTTTCGGCGCTTCAGAAGTCCAACGAGGTGTACAGTGAGGTTCAGGCGGAATACGCACATTATGGAAATGGGTACCTGAATGAGGAAGAGAGACAGCTTCCAGACCGGAGAAAGATGTTGGATTCGCTGAAATCACAGATTTTCCCGCTGACGGCCGTTTCGACGGTTTCGATCACCTCCGATCAGATGGCATTAGAGGGAAGAATTCCCAATGGTTCCTCCTTTCCGGAGCTGGTTCGCGATGCGGAGGCGGATCCGGATGCACGCTATGTGACGGCGTCTCTGGAAGAGACGGTTCAGAAAGAGGGGGAGGAGCGGGTTCTTGCGGCTTCCAAACCGGTGGGCGTGTCGATGACTGTATTTTTTAACGTACCAGAAGAGGACGGAGAAAAACAATGAATTCGTTAAAGAAATATATCTTATCAAGAACGCAGAAGATTGTACTGCTTCTGTTTGTAATCATATTGATCGCGGCGGGCTACTATGCCGGATTCTATCTTCCGGTGCAGAGGCGGATCCAGGCGGCGGATACGACGGATCTGGAGGCACAGATCCAGATGGAGCAGGTAAAGTCGAAGCAGATCCAGCAGATGAAGAAGGAGATAGAGGAAAATAAGGCATCCAATGCGCCGATGGTTCCGGCTTACAATCATTTTAAGGAAGAGACGGAAGAGCTGAACCGCATTTTTGCAGATGCGTATAATTTCAGCTTCCAGTATTCGGAACCGAAGGTGGATGGGATGCAGATCCGGCGTGCGATGAATATTTCTTTTACGGCAGATTCGTTTGATCACGCTGTTTCGATGCTTCATGAGGTAGTGGAAGGATCATACCGCTGCCTGATCGAGGATCTGAGCATTCAAGATGATGAAGATCTGGAAGATGAAGAGTTAAAGGATATCCGCATCCACCCGGTAGCAGTGACGTTCCAGCTGACTTATTTTGAGACCCGATACGATGCGGAATCAGAAGAAGGTCTGGATCTGGAACCGGAGGAAACGCAGGCACCGTCGGGACTGGCGAATGCGGATGTGTCGAACCTGCAGCGTTCGGACCTTGAGACAGCGGCAGAGGCGGCGCTGGGAGAATAAAGCATGAAAAAAGCAGAGAACAGTGAAAAACACCCGGAAATCTGGAAGCGGGTTTTCAGCTGTATGAAAAATCAGGATGGCGCCAGCTTGATGGCGGCGCTCCTGTTTTTTGTGTTTTGCGGGGTGGGCGCGTCGATCATTCTGGCGTCCGCCTCTGCATCGGCTGGTAAGATCCGGAATCTTCCGGGAGAAGATCAGAAGCGGTATGCGGTGGACTCGGCGGCGGTATTTCTGCGGGATGAACTGCAGAAGACGGAAAATATAGTCAAGATCAAGGAAGTGATCGTGCATGACAGCCGGGAAGACGAGGAAAACGATAAGGATGATTTTTACTGCTACTACGTCGGCAGCTGGAAAAACACGGATAATGAGGCGTCGTGGCAGAAGTTCTATGGAACGGATTCGGGTTTGTCAAGCCCAGAGAGTGGGAATAGCGCGATTCTCGATTCACTGATCGTGGATATTTATAGAAATAATGAGTATCGGAAGCTGGCAGACGGGGACGATGCGTCGGAGGAAGAAATGGCGTACAAAGATTTTACCCTGTCAGTGAAGAAAGACGGAACGACCGGGGACACGATTGACCCGTTAAAGACCAGTGTACGTCTGTGGATGGCGGATGATTATAAAATCAAGGCGGTTATCTCAGATACAGTAACGGCGGATGACAGGAAGGAAGAGCGGTGCGAGAAACGGCTGGAGCTGGAAGCAGCACATAGCTCCGAGCATAAGACGGTCACAGTACGGGGCGATGACGACGAATCGGACGACGACGATTCCTACACGATCACGACGACGACCATCATTACGACGATCCGCTGGCAGAACGGAACAATAGAGAAGGAGCTGCTGCAGAATGATAAGTAGAATGAAATGGGCAGCTGGAAGAAAGCTGCGTGCCAATACGGGCGAGACACTGACAGAGGTACTGATATCGGTTCTTGTGATTGCACTGGGAATGACGATGTTTCTGAGTGCATTTCTGGCGTCCGGCAGGATGCTGCGGCAGGGCGAAGAGCAGATGGCGAGCTATTATGACAGCCGCAATCAGCTGGAGAACAACCGGACAGCGAAACAGGCGTCGGGCAGATATGTTCTGGAGCTGGAGGCATCTGGAACCGGCGGCATGAAGAAAAGCCTGGCGTCAAATGCCTACCAGACAGGCACACAGACGAATTACCGGACGGGACAGTATCCCATCGTGCTGTATGTGAGCCAGGCTGATTCGGATGCAGAAGAGGAAGAGGTAAACTTACAAGAGCTGCTTTACAGATACCGATAGAGGAGACAGAGATGGGACAGGAGAGATGTGAATGCCGCAGATGCAGAAATAGGCATTGCAGGCAGCAGAAACAGACGGCATCCAAGGGTCACCGGAAGCTCTTTTCAGTATGTCAGAAAAAACTCCGGTCACAGAACGGTATGACGCTGACGGAGCTTCTGGCGGCGATTGTGATTCTCGGTATGATCGGCACGGTGCTTGGAGGCGGCGTGATGATGGTAAAAAATGTTTACCAGAGGACGCAGGAACAGGCAGATGCAGAGCAGGCGCTGTCGCTCACGGCGCAGCTGATGACCGATGAATTTGCGAATGCGCTGGAAGTGAAAAATTCTGCCGGGACTTCCGCAACAGGAGAATTGGTAACACCTCTTTTGCGGAGTGGAAACAGCCACCTGTGGCTGCACTTCAGTGCGACAGACTGGTCTGGCACGGGCATTGAAAAATGGTATGGGGATTATACTTACGATGATGCGTATAATAAGATATCCTTGCTGACGCAGGCGGCGATTTCGGATGAATACTATACGGCATTTGACGGCTATACCTATTCGGAGGAGACAGCATGCTTTACGGTTCAAAATCTGGCGATCTACCGGAAAAAAGATACGATGGGAACTTCCCGGAAAGCGGTGGTAAAGCCGATTAACCTGACCGTGCGTGCAGTCAATCTGGATCAGAAATAAAATAAAAACTAACTGTTCAGCAGGTCTGCGCGTGACTGTGAAGGTACTGAACAGTTACAATAAAAAGAGGAACGAGGACAGATGGAGCAGAAGAGACAGAACAAACAGAAGAGAAGGGCGGCGTTTACACTGGCGGAATTTTTGACGGTGATTGCGATTGTCGGTATTCTTGCCAGTCTTTCTTTTGTTGCGGTGATTCATTACCAAAGAAAGCTCCGCCGTCTGGAGATGGATCAGACGGCGAAGGAGATCTTTCTGGCGGCGCAGAATCATCTGACACTGGAGGTCTCCAGTGGGACGATTCCGCGTCTGCTCCATATGGAGGCACAGGGGGAATTTTCAGACGATCAAAAGCAGGCAAAGCTGGGAATTTCGGTAGATAATACAGTGCTGGCGGAGGAGAAAGAGGGAAATATCTACGGGGTTCTCTATGTGCCGGAAAAACAGGCAGGGCAGCCTGAATCGGAACAAGAAGAGTCTGGCGGTGAGATGGCGCTGGCATCTGCGAATGTGACCGAGGAGATCCGGCAGCGCCTTCTTCCGTTTGGATCGATTGATGAGACCGTCCGTGGAGACGGGAGCTATCTTATTTTCTATGATCCGGAGGCAGGACTGGTCCGCGAGGTGTGGTATTCGGATCGTTATCAGTTTGTGCAGACGGATATCGGAAGCGAGGCACTTCTGGCGGCGGCGTCTGATGCCGGAAAACGGGAGCGGTTTACGGGAGCTAACTCCAATTATAAAGATCAGAAACTGCCGATCGGATATTACGCATCAGGAAATCTGGAAGTCCCGGAACTGCCGGTGGAGGAATTCGAGGCGCCGACAGTGAAACTGGTGAATGATGATATTTTATATGCAAAAATCGAGGATCCGAATAAAAATGAACATTCACTGAGTCTGTTTGTAAAGGGAGAAAAGAGCGGTACAACCGGATACATCGAGATCAATCCCCCGGAAACCAGCCGCTCGGCGCGTGTGGCGAAGGTGTCCGGAGCTTCGGGCAATTCGGATGGAACGTATCAGGTCATTCTGGATGACATAGCGGCGCCAGCCGGCACGGGCACAAGTACAGGATTCAAATTTATGGATTTCAACCAGCCGGCACAGACGGATATGATATTTCAGCAGGATGAAAGAGGTTTTGCCTCCTTTATTCCGGGCGAAATATCTTTGTGTACGCGCAGGTTTTCAACAATGAAGCGCTTTCGCAGGTTAAAACGAGCAATATAGAATCCGGCAGCAGCCTCTTTGCATCGATCAGTACGGACCGAAGCGCGGAGATTGGCAGCTTCCGCCATCTGGAAAATCTGGATGAGCGGGTTTCAGGCTGGGATCCGGATCAGCTGTACACTGGGGCGGTGACTACATCCAAAACGGTTACGGCGATGCAGAATAGTGATCTGACCTGGAAAGCGGGAGAAAATATTGCGGACGAGAGCGGTTACTGCGGACATGTGGCGAAGCTGCATACGGCATTTGGCTCGAATTTTTTGAATCAGAATGCGGAAACCATCTCGATTGCCTACCGGGTGACGGATCAAACGAATGCAGATCGGACGAACCCGACGGCACAGGCATATATCACGGAGGCGGGAAGCTATCTTCCGCTTAGTCTGCCGTATCCACTGGACTATCAGGGAAATACATACCGGATCGATGGTCTGCAGGTAGGAAAAACGGCGGGAAGTTCAATCACAGCAGTAGATGGGACGGGTGGACTGTTTGGAACGGTAACACAGGATATGAGTGTTAAAAACCTGCTGATCTGCCAGCCGGTGGTCCGGACGAAGGCGAGTGCAGGCGCTTTGATTGGTGCGGTGACGCCGGGAACGGATTCCCGGGGAACTACGAATCTGGCAACGGTGAAAATTAAAAATGTGCAGATTGAATATCCGCAGGTACAGGCAGAGCAGACCGGCGCTTCTGCCGGTGCGTTGGTGGGCACATTTGAGGGCGTCACTCTGACCGTCCAGGATGCACTGGCGGAGAATCATTTCCGTGATAAGCTGGGAAGCAGCACAGAAAAAGCGGCAGATCTGAAGCAGGAGGAAGAAAGCAAATACCGGATCCGCGCTTTAAAGGGAACGGCGGGCAGCCTGATCGGCACGGCAAAGGGGGAAATTTCTCTGACCGACAGCGCAGCGGCACTCTATGTGGAAGGCATGTACGCCGGCGGTCTGGTCGGAACTGTTGAGAAAGCATCAACTGCAGCCGCCGCAAGCGGTCCCACGGTGCAGATTCAGAGCTGTTATGTCGGCGGTCATACAGCAAACAAGAAGTTTGACACATCCCAGAAACCGGGGAATGGGGCAAATGCCAATGCAGCCTTTGAGAATCTTACCGGACGTTATAATGTAGCGGCATATACCGGCGGATTCGCAGGAGGTCTCGCCGCACAGCTTCCGGCAGACAGTCAGATAGCGAATACATATGTGTCGGCGTCGGTGTATTCGCCGACGGCTGAGGAAAAATCGGATGAAACGGAGGATGGAAGCGGAACGGCAGCGAATGAAACAGAGAATCCGGCGCTGAAAGCACCTGCGTTTGTTGCGTTCTATGATTATGCAAATAGAACGGATGGAATGCTGCCGTCGGAGACGAGCGGTACGGGAACAAACAAAAAATCAGTTTATCCGGGCTGTTATGTGTGCAGTAAGGTGAATGAGAAATATGTGCTCGCATACGCAGAAGAACTTTCAGAACTGTTTGGTGCTGAGGGAACGGGTGCAGACAGCGAGAATACATATCCGTATGATCCAGAATTAAAGAAAGCAGAAATACCGATTTATCCCATGCCGACGATCCAGAAAGTAGCGGAAAAACTTGCTGCGCAGAACGCTTCAAAGGGATTTTCCTGGTTTCTGAATAACCATGTCGGGGACTGGGACAAGGAAGAGAACGAAGAGGCGCTGCATACTGGAAACAGGCTGTATATCGATTATGTCTCTCCGTCTCCGCTTGAAGAAAATCAGAGAATACATCTGATATTTTCGATTACCGGCGAATTGAGCGGTAAAACGATGTGGTATGTTCTCCAAGTCAATACGGGTGATTTGCAGGAAAATACTCTGAGAATGGGATCAAAATTTTGCTTTGTAGATACGGAAGAGAAAGCTGCCAGCTGTGTAAAAAATGAGGCAAATGGCAGTTGGACGAGATTTGCCGACAAAAACAGGGTAAATCGTTTTGAAATAGGCATAACGGAAGAGAAAAAGTTGAAATTGCGTTTCTATCTGGATGATTTATCACGCGAGGGTGGAAATTTCTGTAGTCTGGGTACCTGGGGAGGTTATCAGCCGGGCGGTTACATAAATGGAGAAAATGTTACCGTAAAATTGAGCGAGGATGGCTATCCACCGACAGAAAATACAAGGCTCTCATATAAGTTCAACAGTTGTTTTGCCGATGTAATTGAACCCAATGATGATGGAACGGATACCTATACGGTTAAGGTTGCCAATGGGCGTCATCTGCAGAATCTGAATTTCTGCGGAGAAGGCTATGGTGGTTTAAAGATCACACGGGTCATTCAGACCGATAATATTCTCTGGCAGGAGGATGATTCGATTACCTCACAGACGGAAGCGTATTGTAAAGAGGTGAAAGATGCATACGGAAAGATGACGATCTACAGTCCGGGAAATTCCAAGTATGAAGGTGGAAGTTTCTGGCCGATTAACAACCCGGATATTATCTCTTATGATGCGGAGGTGGATGAGAAAGAAAAAGCAAAACTGGGTGAATGTTATACGATTGCAGGCTTAAAGATAACTCCTGTTGCCTGGAATGGTGCGGCTTTATTTCAGAAGACGGATCATCTGACGATATCAAACTTGAATCTGAAGGATCCGGACATTTCCTGTCAGGGGCAGAATACAGCAGGGCTGGTGGCGCAGGCAGGCACTTCGGCGGACAGCTATCTAACGATTAAAAATATCCATATATATGGAGAAGAATCCCGGATTTCTGGAACGCTGGCAACAGGCGCGGTGGTTGGAAGCACGAATAGTGGCAGTCTGACACTCGACCATGTAGTTGTAGATGCACCGACGCTGCAAATAAGTGGAGGAAAAACCGGAGGCTTGATCGGGGAAGCAAAAGTAAGTGATTTAGTGATGAATCACGTATATGTTTCAGGAAAAAATGCACGGATACAGGGAACCGATGCTAGCGGAGGTCTGGTCGGCTTTGCCGAGAGCTCTGGTCAGATGAAGTTGGAAAACAGCTTCTTCTCTGGGTATGTGGATACAACTGGAACCGCCGGAGGTTTGTATGGATACCTGAAAAACAACCAGAATGGCGGAACTGCCGGGAAAGAATTCAGCATTGAAAACAGTTATGTCGGCGGACGGAACCGCTCTTACGGTTATACGGAAAGTGGTGCGGAAGTGCTGTCAGATAGAAAGAATGTGTCAGGCGGCAGGTGTGCCGGAGGCCTCGTGGGGTGGATGGATGGTCCGATTTCGGTAATACAGAGTTTCAGTGCAGCGGATGCGTGTGGAACGAATACATATAATGCCATCGCAGGCGGTTTATTTGGAAAATATGATTCTGCAAAACTGGTTCTTTCGAACTGCTACACAACAGGAAGTGTGAAAGCGGCTGGAACCTCAATGTTCCTTGGACACTATATTGGTCAGTTGAACAATACCTGGTGGTGGGGGCCAGGAGCCCAGCTGGAAGCTGGCATTCTTTCGGTCCCGGAAGAATGCTGGTATCTGCCAAAGCTAAGCGACGCAATCATTGGCGCACCTTATGTGGACAGCAGCTCTGTAAAGGACAGCTATTCTAGTATTACCAGGACAGGTGCCGCTGACCTGTCGTCCAAAACAGGCACCAATGGCGTTGATCAGACGATCGCAATAGATGATTCTCTGCAAGGAAAAGCATATCCATATCCAATTTGGACGATCTATGAACCAACAGTTTGGCAGACTGGCACACGCCTGTATGTGGGCGACTGGGATTAGGAAATTAAGAAAAATTAGAAAACGATTGAAAACTGGAAACAGGCGCTATTTTACATACCGGGCGGAACCATCAAATTTTTGCCCGGCAGGCAGGATAGCGCTTGTTTCTATAAAAATGCCGGATGGGCAATCAGCGAAATTCTCCAATTCCCTGATGTAAATGCAGACAAAATATGGTATGATATAAGGTACGAGATTTCGAACCGACGGAACTGTGGGAAGACAAAGCAGTTACCGGGACAGGATAATGAAACGGCAGGTGATAGGAATGAAAGAGAGAATTAACCGGCTGGCGAAGGGAATCATCGATTCGGAACAGCCGAAGATGACCTGGTCGCCTGAAAAGATAGACGAGACGCTGCGGATGAATACCCTGATGCAGAGAAATTTATGGATCGGGAGCGAAAATGGATTAAGTGTGAAGGGATTTGTGTATTCCTCAAACCTGCGGGTGCGGATTCCGGGGGATAACAATTCGTTTGGCGGACTCCGGTGCCGGATCGTATATGAAGTGGACACTTCGTTCCTGACGGCAGGCGACACGATCACAGGTTCTTTTTATCTGGTGACAAACTGCGGGGAAGAGGAGATTCCGTATGAGTTTCACGTCGAGGTGGCAGACGCCGGGAAGACTTTAGGTGATCTGAAAACGGCGGAAGATTTTCTGCACATCGCGGAAAATGATATGGAGACGGCGCTCCGGCTTTTGGAGTACCCGGATTTTGTGGAAGTGCCGTTTATGCAGGATATGCATGTGCGCGCACTCTATGACGGCCTGAAGGGGCACGGCAGCCGGGCAAATTTTATGGAAGAATTTCTGGTTGGACTGGGCGTGAAAAAGCCGGTCGGTCTGACGATTCCGGGCAGGGCGCGCGTATATGCCGAGCTGGCTGAGAATGCCGAGGACACGATCGAGATCCGGATGGATAACTGGGGCAGTGTGTACCTGGAGGTGACGGCAGACGGCGAGTTCCTCCATTTGCCAAAGAAGAGTGCGACGCAGGCGGATTTTGAAGATGGTCTGCTCCGTCTTCCGGTACGGATTCTGGCGGAACGGCTGCATGCCGGAAAGAATTTCGGTGCCGTCCTGATTCACACTGCCAGAGAAACCGTGCGGATCCCGATCGAGGCATCGGCTGCCGATGCGGGCGGATGCGACCGGGCACATATGTCATTCCAGAAAGAGCTTGGAAATTATCTGACTGCCCGTCTGGCGTATGAAAATGGGATCGGCGGCACGGAGGCGGTTCACCAGATGCAGCGGGAGCTGGATCTGATGAAAATGACGCACTATGACGCGGGACTGCGGCTTTTGCAGGCGGAATTATACCTTTTGACTGATCGGCGCGAGAAAGCGCAGACGATTTTAAAGGAGCTGCAGGATTCAGCGGCGCTTAAAATATCGGGCGACCGGAAGCTTAACTGCCTGTACCGCTATCTGTACGTGACGCTGACCGGCAATGCCGAGCAGAAGGACACTTTGATCCGCCTGTTGCAGCAGTATGCGTCGGAGGAGACGGGCAGCAGCCTGTTTTATTATCTGATGCTTCTGCGTCTGGATGAGGAATTGCAGAAAAATCCGGTTACGGTGCTGATCAGCATGGAGCAGGAGTTTAAGGATGGCTGTCACAGCCCATTCCTCTATGCGGCGGGACTGAAACTTCTGGAGAGTGATCCGATCCTTTTAGACAATGCGGGCAATTTTGAGCTTCATGCCCTGTACTATGGGGCACGCCGGAAAATTATCAGCCGCGAGCTGGCACTGGCGGCGGTCCGGGTGATGCGTGCGTCCCGTTCGTACCGGGAGTTTTACAGACGCCTTTTGACGGAACTTTACGGGCTGTATCCGGAGACGGAGATTCTGGAGGCGCTCTGTGCAATGCTGATCCGGGGAGACTGCCGGGAGACAGCCTGTTTTGAATGGTATAGCCGGGCGCTGGAGGCAGATTTGAGTCTGACGCGCCTGTATGAATATTATTTATATGCGATGCCGGAGAATTATGACCGCCTGATGTCGCGTGAGGTATTTTTATACTTTTCGTATTCGGCAAATTTGGATGCGGGGTCACTGGCGAAGCTTTATGCGAACCTTCTTACATATGGAACGCCGGATTCGGATATTTACCGGATGTACGAGCGGGCGATGGAAGAGTTTGCGGTGGATCAGCTTTTCAAGGAACGGATAGACGGTGCCCTGGCGGTCCTGTACCGGAAATTGATCTATCCGGAACTGATCGATACGCAGATGGCGCGTGTCCTGCCGGGGATTTTGAAATCCTGCCGGGTAGAATGCCGGGAACCGGCGATGAAATACGTGGTGGTGCGCCATGAGGAGCAGATGACGGAGGACGCGTATGTGCTGAACGAGGGCACGGCGTATGTGCCGCTGTTTTCGGAGCGCGATCTGGTTCTATTCCAGGATGAAAATGAGACGCGGTATGCGCGGGTAAATTGCGCCATCCAGCCGGTATTTACGGATATGGAGGAACTTTTACAGACCTGTTTTGAAATGAATCCGATGCATCCGTTCCTCTTTATGAATGCGTGTGCAAAAGCCTGCCGCAAGGAGGTGCTGACCGGGGACGATGCGATCCTTTTGGAGCACGCGGATCAGAAGATGGAGCTGCACCCGCTGTTTAGGGCAAAGGTGCTGTCAGCGATCGTGCGGTATTATAAGAGGATGGCGGATGGGATTGAGGATGCGAAAAAGGATGGAAGTGTTTCCTACCTTCTGAGCCTTGACAAGGACCAGCTGACGCGGGATGAGAGAAACGGCGTCTGCGGGACGCTGATCCGGTGCGGGCATTTCAGCGAGGCGTATGAGATGGTGTGCCGGTATGGTCTGGAAGGTCTGCCGGTCAATCTGCTGCTGCGGCTTTGCGGGAGAATGCTGCTTCAAAATCTCTTTGACCGGGATGACCACCTGCTTTATCTGACCTGGTATGTCTTTGAACACGAGAAGCCGGACAGTGTGATTCTCGATTATCTCTGCGAACATTTCAACGGTACGGTGGATCAGATGTACCGCGTCCTGATGCAGGGACTGCGGCTCCGGGTGGAGACGTACGATCTGGAGGAACGGCTGGTGGCGCAGATGCTCTTTACCGGCAATACAGCAAAGTTAGACCGGGTGTTCGAGCTTTATGCGTCACGCAAGAAAACAGGGGAAAATATCGTGCGCGCGTATTTCACGGTCAAGAGCGTGGAATATTTTCTGGAAAACCGTCCGACGGACGACAAGGTGTTCGCATTTTTGGAGGGTGCTGTGCAGGGAAGCTCTGATCGGGAGCGGATCCCGGATATTTATCTGCTGGCGCTGACAAAGTATTATGCGACGCTGCCGGAGCTTTCGGAGGAACAGCGGCGCCTGTGCCAGTCGGTGGTGGATGTGCTTTTAGATGCGGGCATGATTTTTGCCTATTTTAAGGATCTGGCGCGGTTTATCCATATCCCGGGCAATATTTTAGATAAAGAAATCATCGAGTATCACGGAAACCGGGCGGTGCGCCCGTATCTGCGGCTGCGGATTCTGCCGCAGGAGGAAGAGTTCCACTATGAGGAAATGCGTCTCGTTTACCGGGATATTTACATTCGTGAAAAGGTGATTTTTGAGGGCGAGACGCTGGAATATCAGATCGAAGAGGAAGAGGACGGCGTCCGGAAAACGAAAGAAAAGGGAGAGATTTCCTGCCGGGAGATTCCGGGACGCAGCCGGGAAAGCCGGTTTGCGGCGCTCAATGAGATGAGTCTTTCTTTAAAAGTAAATAACGAGACGGCGCTTCGGGAAAAGATGCGGGAGTACCAGAAGAGAGATGCGGCGGTAAGCGCACTTTTCCCGATCGCCTGAGGAAAGGGACAGACGGACAAACGATAGATGAATGGACTTATAATTGGCATGGATCTGTGTGATTCATGCACACATATATCCTGTCAGGGGCAGGAGACGATCTGGTCGGTTCCGACCCGGATCGGAAAAGAACCGGATTCGGACGTCTGGCGGGTGGCAGAGGAGAGTGCCGGGGGCGCGTTAGAGGGCATGGTAGTGGAAGATAAGCTGCTTTCCCTGGCGATGAAGGACGGCACCGCCACGATCGACGGTGTCCGCTACGAGGGCTTATATCTGCTGAAAATGTTCCTGAAGCAGGTGCTTGCGATTCCCAGACAGGCGTCCGGAAAAGAAGAGATAGAAAACCTGGTAATCACGGTGCCAAAGCTTGAGGTAAAGCTGGTGGACTGCCTGATGTACTGTGCCGATTTTCTGGAAATCGACCGGAGCCGGGTGCATGTGATCAGTCACGCGGAGAGCTTTGTATATTACGTGATGAGCCAGAAACGGGAAGTCTGGAGCAACCAGGTGGGAATGTTTGAACTTTCGGAGAATGGTCTTCATTATTATGAATTGAGAGTGCAGCGCGGGTTGCGCCAGATGCAGGTGGTCGCGGATCAGGAGGAACTGGAGGAGTCATTCCACTTAAATGTGCTGGACAGCGACGCGGGCATCCAGATGGCAGACCGGATTCTTTCCTCCTGTGCGGAACGGCTGCTGCAGAAGCGCCTGTTTTCAGCGATCATCCTGACCGGCAGGGGATTTGCACAGACGGACTGGGCGTCAGATTTTATGCAGCAGATCTGCAAACGGCGCCGTGTATTTGCGGAGATGGATGTATTTACCCGAGGGGCGCTGATCCGCTCGGAAGATCTCTGTGAGGCACAGAGTGCGTACCATTTTACCTGTATCTGTGAGGGGCGGCTGAAAACAACGGTTTCCTTAAAGATTCAGGAGCGTGAGAAAGAGGGACAGCTGGTGCTGGCATCCGCCGGGGACAGCTGGTATGAGACGAAAATGACGGCGGAATTTATTGTGTCGGGCACGCCGGAGGTGGAATTTTCACTCCAGCCGCTGGAACCGCGCAAAAAGAAGACGGTGAAGATTCCGCTTGAGGGATTCCCGAAACGCCCGGACCGGACGACCCGGATCGAGATGGCATTTGGATTTACCGGGGAAGACACGATGATCGTCATGATACGTGATTTGGGATTTGGAGAATTATTTCCGGCGACAAACCGGATGATTAAACAAGAGGTTTCATTATGAGTCTGATACTTTGCCGGCAGGAGCCGGTTCGACATCCTTTTTACATAGAACGGCTGGGCGTCCATATCGCATCGTCGCAGGAGCTGTGTTATGTCATTTATCAGAATCCGCTTCTGGTGCTGGATGGATTTGTGGATGACCGCCTGATTGAGTTTATCCGTTCGGAGCTGGGACTTTCGTTTCTGGCAGGCAAACTGGAGGCATGGCAGCGGAGCGGCGAGAGCCAGGACGAGCTGCCGATCGTGATTCTGCAGGAGTGCTGTTATTATACGGCAAAGGAGATTGCGGCATACCGCCAGAAATTGGCGGCATTTCGCAAAATGAATGCGGCGGAGTTCCGGAAGGAGATGGCGGATTACTATTTCCGCCTGCGGCAGTTTGGGACGGCGATCTATTACTACAACCGGATTCTGGAGGACTGGCGGGTCAAATCGCTGACGGACGAATTTACTGCGAAGATCTGGAACAATATCGGGGCGGCGTATGCCGGGATTTTCTGGTTTGAGAAAGCGTTTACTGCTTATGAAATGGCGTACAATTTCGACAAGAGCCCGGAGATGCTGAAGCACCTGTACCAGCTTGCCTTGATTGACCCGAAACTGGAGCTTAAGGAGCGCCATGCGGCTGCGATGACGCCGGAACAGAAGAAGATCTGGAAACGGGAACTCGACGAGGCGAACCAGACCGCGGAGAAGTGCGGGAATGTCCGCATGGTCGAAACGATGTTTGACCGCAATCCGGTCCGGCGGATGGAGAGTGCGGGAGAACTTTTAAATGGGTGGAAGCAGGAGTATCGGAAGATGCTCTGATTTTGCCCGCGCCCAGATACATCCCCTGGTCATGAGCACCGCGCTTTTTGGTTTTGTAACATTTCTTTACGAAAGGAGTTTTCCTATGCGCCTTCTGATTGTCCGCCATGCGGATCCTGATTACTCAATTGATTCCCTGACCCCGGCTGGCTGGGAGGAAGCAAAGCTTCTGGCAGACCGTCTGGCGCCGATTCCGGTGGCGGCTTATTATGTATCGCCGCTGGGGCGTGCGAAGGACACGGCGTCCCTGACCTTAAAAAAAGCCTGCCGCACGGCAGAAACCTGCAGCTGGCTGCGTGAATTTGCCCCGCAGGCGGTACATCCGGGGAAGGATTCCGGGCACTGTGTCTGGGACTGGCTGCCGGATGCGTGGATGGCGGAGCCGAAGTATTTTGATAAGGATCACTGGCATGAAACAGAAGTCTTTCAGAACGCCCATGTAAAAGAAGAGTACGACTGGGTGATTGGAGAGCTTGACCGGCTGCTCAGACGGCACGGATATGTGAGAAATGGATTGTTTTACCGGGCCGTGGCACCGAATGAGGACACGATTGTTTTATTCTGTCATTTTGGCGTCGAGTGCGTCCTGCTTTCCCATCTCTTAAATATCTCTCCGATGCAGCTCTGGCACGGAACCTGTGCGGCGCCGTCGTCGGTGACGGTGCTCTGTACAGAAGAGCGCCGCTCCGGCGTCGCATCCTTCCGCATGAGCAGTTTTGGGGATGTTTCTCATCTGTATGCGGGTGGACGCGAGCCGTCGTTTGCGGCGCGGTTCTGTGAGGTGTATACAAGATTTGATCAGCGGCATGACTGATGGATGTTTCTGTTATTATGTATCGCAATCGTTTGAATCAGCCGATAAATAAATTTTGTGTGAGAGGCTATTTACTGCTCAGCATCCCAATATTTTTAATCAACACCGAGATTGTCCCGTCCATGTTGGTGATAAACTCCACATGGTCGGGATTTCTGTATTCTTCCATCGGGATCGTGATCTCGATGCCGGTGTCAGTGTACAGCTTCTGTTTCTGGAATTTCTTGATCGTCTGCTCATTTTTCGGCGCGACCGTCTCGTAGGAGAGGTTGTAGCGGTCGAGTTTTTCATCCAGCTCCTCGAGCATCTCCGGGCTGCCGGGAAATACTTTTTCGCGCAGTTCGGACACCTTGATTTCGCCCTGTTCCTCTAATTCATTACAGATAATGTCTTTGATTTCCATCTTTTTCTGTGCATCCTCGTCGCCGTAATATTTTTTGGCAACCTGATCGACGGCGCGGGTGACGATATCGAGCTTGGATTTCTGGGAGAGCGGGGCGCGGCATTCGAGGAAGAGCTCGGAGAAATAGAAGCATTTTTCGCCGTTGACCTCATATTTTTTCTCAGCCAGAATCAGGGAGCCGTCGGAGAGATCGAGGACAAACGCCTCGGAGAGGCGCTGTCCCTGTCCCGGAAGCAGTGCGCGCTGTAAAATGATCTCGTTGCTGTTGCCGCCGTCCGTTTCCCTGGTCTGATGCGTGTAGGAGGTCTTGTAGTTCATCTTTAAGAATGCCAGATAATCCTTGCCCTTGCAGCCGAACACGGTCATCGCCACATCGGCGGCTGGAATGTCAATATTCGCATTCATGATGTCGTAGAGGCGCTCGGCGAGCTGTTTGCTCGTCTCGACGAAATTGTCGGGGGTGCAGTTTTGCAGCAGCTCTTTGACCTCGGATCCTTCTGCAAATGTACAGTGCTTGACATCGTCACTTTCCGTTATTTTCTCGATATGCGCTTTCAGGAAGTCGGAAAAATCGGGTCCGACCTCCATGCTCTGGTCGGAGAGAACCGGAATTCCCACCGAAGAATCAAGGATGTGCACGATGGCTGCCTTTAAAATCATATCTTCACTTTTCAATGTTATCTTACCTCCAGGTTATAACTTCTTTTGTAGAACCATTCTCGACGCACTCAAAGGAAACGGAGTCGCCCGCCTGCACGAATGGAAGTCGCTCGGAAACGGTAATCGCAGCGGTGTAGATGCTGTCGGTGCGGTCATCGGTCAGCGTGAAATAGTAGTAGGTGTTGCCGGAAATGACGACATTCTCGATCGCCTCGACCGTGCCGGAGACAGTTTCGCTTGCCGCCGGTTCCTTGGCAGTCGGATCTTCGATTTCCTCCTGTCCCAGCGTCTCACGGTAATTGCGCTTCGCCTCATCGATCGTCTGTCCGGTGCCGACGATCTGGTACTGCGCGACATCGACGAACGCATACATTTTCACAAGCCCTGCAGCATCTTTCAGGGAAATGAAATATGCCGGTCGTCCGGAAATATTTAAGAGAAGCGGGAAGGTCGCACTGTAATTTAAGTGCTGCACCTGTCCGCGCGCGGAATCCATTGCGGCGAGCTCGGTGGCGCCCGGAACGGTGTAAAATTTCGTTTCTTTCGTCCGCAGGTTGACGAGGACGAAGCCAATGTTCGACTCATCTGAGGTTACAGAGCTCATGCCGGTGTACAGCCACACATCGTCGTCGATGGCTAGATAGTTGTAGCCGTAGGTCGTCCGACGCACGCCGCGCTGACCGAAGATAGAGTTTAAATAACCATTCTGAAATCTGCCGTTGTCGTCGAGCTGTTCCATGATGAGGTTCGAATCATAGAGCTGGTCGATCCACTGTGGGACATCCGCCTTGGCGTACCACTTAGATTCGCCGGTCTCAGCATTGACGAGGATCGCGCCGTCGATGTCCTTGCCGTTCCACCAGCCGATCCGGTAGGCGATGGTCGGCGCCACCCAGTATGGATTTCCATCGTCGTCGATCTCGAAGGAGACCGTCTCAAACATCCGTGTCGGGTAGCAGAAACGGATGTAGCGGTTGATATTGCGGAAGAAATATTCACTGGTGGAATACTTCATGCCGGAGGACAGCCAGACGAGATCAGTATTCTGATCGACCATATTGACAGCAATGTATGCCGGAAGTCCCTTCTTCTGGTTGTACAGCCACTTGATCGGGTCGGCATAGCGCAAAGGCGTCACGCGGTACGGTGTCCCCTTGTAGTTGATCTGTGTGTAATTTTCCTGAATCTCAAACTGGGAGACCAGGTCGGTCATCTCACCGAGCTTTTTGCTTCCGAGCCGGGAGGCGGTGTCCTTATCAACGACCGGGATCTGCGACATGCCAAGCTCTGCGACATCTGAGGCAAAATCGCCCTCGGTAACGGTGATCAGATCGCGGTAGCGGGACGCATTAAAAAGCTGGATGCCCGCCGCCGAGGCGATCAGGGAAAAGAAGATCAGGACAGCGATCGCGATCGTGCCATATTTGCACGGGCGTCCCATCGCCTTAAAACCGGCAAACGGACTGCCGGAGGCGTCGGCGTACTTGCGCCGCAGAACCATCCGTCCGGTCACAGGATCGCGCACGATCTCGACGCCGCGGTTTTGCTGCACTGTTTTCAGGAATATGAGAATGCTTTCCATAAAGTTGACTGCCAGTACAATCAGAATGCAGATAATCAGGAATACGATGAAATCCTGATCGTGCAGATTGATGGCTGGCATCATGGTGTAGAACACCAGAAAAATAAGGACGGCAGAGAGAAACAGACGCCCAAACGTCGAAGTGAATTTTTTCAAAATAGAACCCTCCTGACTCGTTTTATGATAAAAAATAGCTGTTCCCATGAAAAAAAGGATTTCGCTGATTGTAAATGTGATAGAACTTTATTGTATCGCACGACGGGAGATAAAATCAAGCCCGGAAACGGAATTTGCCGTGGCTTCGCATTTAAATACGGCAAATTCCCGGGTTGAAGTCGGGAAAAAAACAGTTGTCCTTCTGCCGAAAATATGCTATGATTACTATGTTTATTCAGGAGGTGCGAAGATGATCAAGACGATCCTTACGATCATATTTATTATTATCTGTGTATTCCTGTCGGCGGTAATCCTACTGCAGGAGGGCAAATCGGCAGGTCTGTCCGGTTCCATCGGCGGTATGGCTGACAGCTACTGGGGCAGAAATAAAAGCCGTTCTATGGAAGGAAAGCTGGAGAAGCTGACCAAATATGCTGCAATTCTGTGGCTGATCCTTGCATTAGTTTTGAATTTGAAATTCCTGTAAGGAACCTTTAAGAGGCTGTCGCGTGGCAGCCTTTTTTTCATATTGAGAAAGAGAAGTGAGATAAATTTGAACATATTTGATAAAATCATGGGAAAAATAAAGAGAAGCGAGGCTCAGAAATACGCAAAACAGCAGAAGCGCCAGGCGCAGATGCAGAGTGCGGCAGCTTCACAGAAAGAGGAAGGACAGAAAATGCCGGAAAATCGCAGGAGAGAAAGAAAGTCATTTGAAAAGCACCAGCAGACGGAGACAAAGCTCTCGGATGAGATGCTGGAGACGATCCGGAAGAATGCAGAACAGCGGTTTGCGATGCGGAAAGAAGAAGCGCGGGAAGAGAAAATGTCCGGAGAAAGCCGGGAGAGCAGCGTACAGCGCCAGATTGACGGGGATGGGCTGATCGGCGAGTGGGAAGAGAGGTACGAAAAAAAGAAGAAAAAGCCGGAGCGTGCGAAAGGTCCGAAAGAGGAATCGGTGCGCCGGAAAAAGGATAAAGCGGGAAAGAAAGACCGTGATCGGAAGTTTGAGCGTGAGATGGATAAGAAGCGCGAAAAGCGCGGTAAGAAGGAGCGTGAGGATGCTGGTGCTTCCGAGGAGGAGTTTACCCGCCGCTGCAAGATGATTCAGGATGTCATGAATGAACCGGCATACGTGCCGATGAAGCTGAAGGAGCTGGCACTTCTTTTAAATATTCCGAAGGAACAGCGCCGGGAGCTGCAGCGGGTTATCGATCATCTGCTGGAAGAGGGAAAAATCAGCATGTCCCGCAAGGGCAAGCTGGGACGCCCGGAGACATTTTCAGAGGCAGGTATTTATTCGGGACACCCGAAGGGCTTCGGTTTTGTGACAATCGAGGGACGTGAGCAGGATGTGTTCGTTCCGCGTGAAAAAACAAAGGGCGCGATGCACGGCGATAAGGTGCTGGTTGTGATTGAGCAGGAGAGCGACGGCGGACGCAGAGCTGAGGGAAGTATCGTGCGGATCCTGGAGCACGCCAATCAGGAGCTGGTCGGTCTGTATGAGAAAAACGGCGGTTTCGGCTTTGTGATCCCGGACAATCCACGGATTTCACGCGACATTTTCATCCCGCAGGGGTGTGACGCGGGCGCAGTGACCGGTCATAAGGTCATCGTGAAGATCAAGGATTACGGAAACAGCCCGGATAAGAAGCCGGAGGGCGTGATCACCAGCATTCTCGGACATATGAACGATCCGGGAGTCGATATTTTATCGATCGTGAAAGCATACGGTTTGCCGGAAGAATTTCCGCCGGAGGTCATGGCGCAGCTTGAAGAGATCCCGGATGCCGTCCGCGAGGAGGACAAGGCGGGACGCAAGGATCTGCGCGATTTGCCGACAGTCACGATCGATGGTGAGGAAGCGAAGGATCTCGACGATGCGATCACGCTGGAAAAGACGGAGCAGGGTTACCGGCTCGGTGTACACATCGCGGATGTGACCCATTATGTCCGCGAGGGCAGCCCGCTTGACCGCGAGGCATTAAAGCGCGGAACGAGCGTGTATCTGACCGACCGCGTCATTCCGATGCTGCCGCATAAACTCTCAAACGGTATCTGTTCCCTGAATCAGGCGAGGATCGCCTGGCGCTGAGCTGTATCATGGAGATCAATGACAAAGGCGTCGTGATCGGACATGAGATTGCAGAGACATTGATCCGCGTCGATCGCCGGATGACGTATACGGCGGTCAATGCGATCATCACGGATGATGATGCAGAGACAAAGGAGAAATATAAGGAATTTGTGGATTTATTCCTGCAAATGAAAGAACTTTCGCAGCTTCTCCGCAAGAGGCGCCAGGAGCGCGGTGCGATTGACTTCGACTTTCCAGAGAGCAAGATTTTACTCGACGCCAAAGGACGCCCGATCGAGATCAAGCCGTATGAGCGCAACGCGGCGACGAAGCTTATCGAGGATTTCATGCTGATGGCAAATGAGACGGTAGCCGAGGACTATTATTGGCAGGAAATGCCGTTCCTCTACCGAATCCATGAGAAACCGGATGAGGAGAAGATGGCGAAACTCGGCACGTTCATCAACAACTTTGGATATACATTGCGGATGCCGGGCGGCGAAGTCCACCCGAAAGAGCTGCAAAAGCTGCTTGAAAAGATCGAGGGCACGCCGGAGGAGGCATTGCTCAGCCGTCTGACGCTGCGCTCCATGAAACAGGCGAAATATTCGACCTTGAACTCCGGTCATTTTGGATTGGCGGCGAAATACTATACCCATTTCACCTCCCCGATCCGCCGTTACCCGGATCTGCAGATCCATCGGATCATCAAAGAGTGCCTGCACGGCAATATGGATGCGCGAAAAACCGCCCATTTTGAAAAAATCCTGCCGGAAGTGGCAGTTCAGACCTCGGCCCTGGAGCGCCGCGCCGACGAAGCCGAACGCGAGACTGATAAGATGAAGAAAGTCCAGTACATGGAACATTACATCGGAGAAGAATTCGAGGGAGTCATTTCCGGTGTCACCAACTGGGGCTTCTATGTCGAGCTGCCGAACACGGTTGAAGGATTAGTTCATGTCAATGAACTGCGCGGCGACTATTTCGTATTTGACGAAGCACACTATGAGCTGGTCGGAGAGATGACGAGAAAGACGTACAAGCTCGGTCAGACTATCCGCGTCCGCGTGACTGCGTGCGACCGGTATGCGAGGACGATTGATTTTATGCCGGCGGTGTACTGGAAGTAGAAGATTGTAAAATAAGATGTAAAAAGTAGAGAGGGAAAGAGGAATTAAAATGGGAGCAGGAATCAAGATGGTGGCGAACAATAAGAAAGCTTACCATGATTATTTTATCGATGATAAATTCGAAGCCGGGATCGAGTTATTCGGTACCGAGGTCAAATCGATCCGCATGGGTAAATGCAGCATCAAGGAAGCATTTATCAAGATCGAGAGCGACGGTCAGGTGTATGTATTCGGCATGCATATCAGCCATATGAGAAGGGAAATATCTTTAATAAAGATCCGCTGCGTGTGCGGAAACTCCTTCTCCACAAACTGGAGATCCGCCGCCTGATGTCAAAGATCAAAGAAAAAGGATATACGCTGGTACCGCTGCAGGTGTATTTTAAAGGAAGTCTCGTAAAAGTGGAGATTGGTCTGGCACGCGGTAAGAAGCTGTATGATAAGAGAGACGATCTGGCGAAAAAGGACGCGAAGCGGGAGATTGACCGGGCGTTTAAGGCGAGACAGAAATAATTTTTTTATTTGAAATAGGCGATAAAAAACAGAGCATGTTGTATCTGACAGGATACTTAACGAAAGCGCGCAGAGCTGATTATAAGGATGATCTGCCAGATGGCATGTCTGCCCTTATGATTCCGAATGCGGAAATTAAAGAGATCTTTGAAACGATCGTTATCAAATGGTTCGATGACAGCACCAGGAAATGGGATCGGAATGCCCTGTTTGACGCGGTCTGGAACGGTGACAGCGAGGGTATTACGAGAGAGATGAATGCATTGCTGCGGCGCACGATCAGTTACCATGATTATCGGGAAGATTTTTACCATGCGTTTCTCGCTGGAATCTTTACCGGCGCTGGGTATATGGTGGATTCCAATAAGGAGCATGGAGAGGGGCGCAGTGATGTGGTTGTCTACGATTCCCTCAACGCACAGGTTGCAGTCTTTGAGGCAAAGTATACGAAAAATCTGGAAAAATTAGAAAGTGAGTGCGATACAGCGCTACAGCAGATTGATGACAGAATGTATGCGAAGGAGTATGAGGATGACTACGATCAGGTACTCTGCTATGGTATTTCGTTTTTTAAGAAACGGTGTATGGTGAAGAAAAAGTAAGTATCTAAGATAACGGTATTAAGGGATATACGGTTCTATCGGAAAATTTGGTAGGACATAAAAGAATAAGAAAATTGGGAAGCAGAGATGAAATCATAAAAAGATCCATCTCTGCTTTTTGTATGTTAAAAAAACTAAGTAAGGGCAATTATACACAATTTGAGCATAAAGATAATGTGTATATATACTGTATAGTATTGCAAAATAAATCAAACAATAAAGATTTCGCAGAATACCTAGTCTGCGAAATCTTTGTTCATTATACTATGCTTTTAGAGCGAATTCAATAGAAGTTTCTCCCAAGAATCTATTATGAAATTATTAAGATACGCATTTCTGATCAATTATTTACCAAATTTCCAATTACTACTATTTAAAAATCAATATTGTCAAAATAAAACTCCTTTTGTGTCTCTGAAATTTCCTCCAAATTTCGCAGAACTAGGTATTCTGCGAAAACTGTAAAAACGAGAGGAAGAAGCTCGGTATGTGGTACGCAGTACAAACGCCTACAGGAAGAGAAGCTGAGATGGCAGAGAAATTGAACCGGGTTTATTCGGGAGAGTCGGATAAGCCCTGTTTTGTGCTGTCTAAAGAACGGTCCTGGCGGATGGGCGGGATTTATCACATCGGTGTGGAGCCGATGTTTCCGGGATATATCTTTGTGGATACGGATGATGCGGGAGAACTGGAACAGAAGATAGGAATTTTGGCTGGTTCTGCGAAGCTTCCGCTCGATGAGAAGGCAGTACCGTTGGAAAAGGCGGAGGAAGATTTCCTGAAACGTCTGCTTCGAGAGGATCCGCAGCATACGGTAAGACGATTTCTCGTACAGGTAAACGAGGCGGGAGAGCTCGTGTCGGCGGAAGGCATATTGGGAGAGTCGCTGGGACAGATCGTGCGGAAACGAATCCGAAAACGGGTTGTGACGCTGGAGATACCGATGCTGGGAGCAGCACGGCGGGTCGAACTGGCGATCCGTGTAAAAGGCGATGAAAACCGGGAGCAGGTGGCAGGCATATGAGAAGTTTAGATATGAAGTATTCCGTTCTGATGCCTGTTTACCGAAAGGAAAATCCGTTCTATTTTTACCGGGCGGCGCTCAGCATGATGAAACAGAGTGTTTCCCCGGATGAGTTTGTCCTGGTCTGCGATGGTCCGCTGACGGAAGAACTCGATGCAGTAATCAGAAAATTAGAAGAAACATGGTCCGAACAGGTGAAAATCGTGCGTCTGCCGGAAAATCGCGGCATAGGACCGGCACTGGCAGCAGGGGTGGAAAGCTGCCGAAATAATCTGATTGCCCGCATGGACAGCGACGATATCGCCTGTCCGGAACGATGTGAAAAGCAGCTGGTGCAGTTCCGAGGCAACCCAGCGCTGGCGCTGGCGAGCGGGGCGATTGCCGAGTTTGAGATGGATTCGCTGGAAAAAGCAGCAAATATGCAGTGGACGATAGATACACCGAAAGAGCCGGTGGAGATTCCAGAAGATTGTTGTATCACCGGTACCCGGACGCTGCCGTGCGGTTATGAGGAGATTCTTATATTTGCCCGCAAGCGCAACCCGATGAACCACATGGCGGTTATGATGCGGCGGGACGCTGTTTTAGCGGTTGGCAATTATCGTGCCGTGAAGGGTGCCGAAGATTACGAACTATGGGTGCGGATGCTGCAGGCTGGTTATCGGGCGGAAAATCTGCCGGATGTGCTGGTATACGCGAGAACGGGAAATGGCATGATGCAGCGGCGCGGCGGTCTGGCGTATGCGAGAGAAAATATACGTCTGCAGACCCATTTTTATAAAAGTGGATTTTTGACATTTCCTGAATATATAAGTAACTGTGCTGTGCGTGTGGCGGCAAGCATACTGCCGGTTGGGATTCGCGGCTATTTGTATCAGAAAAAGTTGCGGGAAAGAATGCACGCCTGATAGTTCAGGATAAAAAAAGATGAAAGAAAGTAACTGTTTGGTAAGAACCGTACATTTGTACGCGGAGTTTGCCTGTGAGAAAGCAGACAGTTGCGAGAGGATACGATTTTGAGACAATACGAACCATTCAAGAGGCTGTTCCGAATGGGAGGCGCGGTCATTTTGATGGCTGTCCTGACGGGAATTTATGGATGCGTCTGGAACGGTTATTTCAATAAATTAATTGAATTTCCATTTTGGAGAAGAGGAAACTGGCTGATGATCGCCCTGTATGCAGGAATTTTGTTTTTCTTCCTATATACATATGGGGGATTTCGGATCGGATATCTGAAAAAGGGAAACCTGCTTTGCTCCCAGATACTGTCGATCGGGCTTTTAAATATTATTACCTATATACAAATCTCATTGCTGGATAAGAAATTTCACGATCCGCGGACTTTGCTGGCGATGATGCTGGTACAGCTTCTGGCGGCTATCGTCTGGACATATTTATTTCAGCGGCTGTACCG
Source organism: Clostridium sp. AF22-10 (assembly GCF_003478725.1). NCBI lineage: Bacteria > Bacillati > Bacillota > Clostridia > Eubacteriales > Clostridiaceae > Clostridium > Clostridium sp. AF22-10. The sequence goes on along the minus strand of NZ_QUFZ01000015.1, from coordinate 8,297 downwards.
GTTGCTGTTTCCGCCGAGAAGAATGCTTCTGGTATGCGGCGATCGTCCGGCATTTCATCTGATGGAAAAAATCAATTCGCGCGAGGATAAATATTACCTGGCGAAAGCGATTCATATCCGGGCAGGAATGGAGGCGATCATCCGGGAAGCAGGAGCATTTGACGCCTTGATTATCGGCGATATTCCGGCCAAGGACCGGAATGAACTGTTGAAAAAATGTTTTGAAGAGGACATCCGTACCTATACGGTGCCGAAACTTTCAGACATTCTGATTCGGACGTCCGAAGAACTGGATATTTTCGACAGTCCGCTTCTTCTGTCCAGAAATGAAGGAATTTCCGGGGGACAGCGGTTTGTAAAACGGGCGATTGACCTATTCTTTTCAGGATTGGGAATCGTTGTTTTATCGCCATTTTTTCTGCTGGTGGCGCTGTCAATCTATCTGACCGACCGGGGACCTGTGTTTTATAAGCAGACGAGGCTGACCGAGGGTAGGAAAGAGTTTCAGATCTGTAAATTCCGGACGATGATCCAGAACGCAGAGGCGAAAACAGGCGCCAGACTGGCGGCTGAAAATGATGACCGGATTCTGCCGGTCGGACACTTCCTCCGCAGAACCCGTCTGGACGAGCTTCCGCAGCTTTTTAATATCTGGAAAGGCGAGATGTCGATCGTGGGACCGCGCCCGGAACGTCCGGAGCTGGCGGAGGAGATAGAGGAAGAGATCCCGGAATTTTGCTACCGCCTGAAAATGAAAGCGGGACTGACTGGTTATGCACAGGTTTACGGGAAATACAATACGACTTCCTATGACAAGCTGAAACTGGATCTGACCTACATACGGAATTATTCTCTGCTTCTGGATCTGAAGCTGATGCTGATGACACCGAAGATCATGATGTTAAAAGAAAGTACGGAAGGAGTGGCGGACAATGGAAACGCTTCTGACAGTCGTCATCCCGGCGTATAACGCGGAAAAATATATTAAATACACATTGGACTCTCTCTGTGACGAATGTACAAACAAACGTCTAGTTCTTGAAAAACCTGAAATTTCAGACATGGAGAAAGGAGAGACAGAACCGGATGCGAGATACCAGGAAAATGGGCAGTCGTGCCTGGAAGTGTTGGTGGTAGACGATGGTTCGACAGATCACACCGGAAAAATTGCAGATCAATATGCAAAAATCTATCCCGATACAGTCCGTGTGATTCATAAAGAAAACGGCGGTCACGGTTCCGGCATTAATTGCGGCATCCGGGAGGCGCGCGGCCGGTATCTAAAGGTCGTCGATGCCGACGACTGGGTCGAGCCGGAGGCATTTTCAAATTTATTAGATGCATTGGCACATACCAGCGATGATGCGGTTGTCAGCGGCTTTTACTGGCGGTTTGACAATGGAAGCGGGGAGGAATCCTCTTTTCCGAGTAAGGCGGAGATGAAAGAGCCATTCAAGGGCGTGAAATACGGAAAATCATACGTTTTGGATGGTATCGCTGATCAGGTTTATATGAAAATGCATGGGATTACCTGGCGGACAGAGATTTTGAGACAGATGCCGCTTTCGATCGACGAACATTGTTATTACGTCGATGCGGAATACATCCTGTATCCGATCCCGTGGGTGCGGACCGTGTCCTTTCTGCCGGATTTTGTCTATCAGTACCGGATTGGACGTGCGGGTCAGAGTGTCAGCCCGGAAAAAATGGTGCAGAACAAGAAAAATTACGACCGGGTGCTGGAATCCCTGTGTGCATTTTATCAGAAATGCCGGAATGGAGAAATTAACTGCTCCGAGGAAAAACTGCGCTATATCGAGAGCGGAATCGCCCGCGTAGCGGCAGGAAGAGTCAAGATCCTTTTGAGCCTTCCGGCGGATAAAAAGGTGAGAAATCAGCTGGTTCGGTTTGACAAAGAATTATTGAAAAAATATCCGGGAATTTACCATGCAAACCGGAATAAGGCGGTAAAGGCACTCCGGATGAGCCGGTATCGGTTGTATGGGGCGGCGGTTTGGGCGCTGAAACATCAGAAACGTCAGTTCTGACGAAACAAAAGAAGGAGAAGAGCGGATGAGATTACAGAATATACGGTTCCCAGAACCGGACATTTGCAGGGAAGAAGAGCTGTATTTCCACCGGAATGGTGAGTGGATTGATTTCAATGGCTATTTCAATCTCTTTTATATAGAAAAAAGAAAAAAATATACAAATCAGGAAACACTGACGCTGCATCTGGAAGTGGGCGATTGCCAGGCAGTCCGGCTGATGCATGACGAAACCATGATTCGTGAAATCGAATTAAGCGGACAGCCGGAGCCGCTGACATTGGAATTTCCGTATCAGGAGATAGATAAAGGTGTGTTCTGGTTTTCAGTAAAACCAGGAATAAGCAGCAAATCAGATGTACCGCAGCTATCTGGGTGGTATGAGGGAAAATGCCAGGAGGAAAAGCCGGTTCGCATCGCGGCGGTTGTCTGTACATTTAAACGCGAACCGTATGTGCTGCGAAATTTAAAAAGTGTTCTCCGCTTTTTAGAGCGACCGGAAAATGCATCAATGAATCTCTGCTATTGGCTGGTGGATAATGGGAGAACACTCTCGGAACACGAAGAAATCAGCCGCCTGGCTGACCAGCATCCAGATACAATTCGCATCATTCCCAACCGAAATGTCGGCGGCGCCGGCGGCTTTACGAGGGGCATGATTGAAGCGATCGAGGAGAAAGAACGCCTGGGACTGACGCATGTGCAGATGATGGATGATGACGCTGTGATGGATCCGGAGCTTTTTGTGCGGGCATATGGATTTTTGGGGATGCGGAAGGATGAGTGGGAGGATATTACTTTGGGCGGAAGCCTGTGGCGGGAGGATTTTCCGTATATTCAGCAGGCAGCCGGAGAGTGGTTCAAAGAATTCGTGGTACAGAACGATTTCCCGCTGGCAGATTTAAGAGATTTTCACGTATGTACGGATAAATATATGTGTGAAGCGGTTCATAAAAATATGCCATATTCCGGTTGGTGGTGCTGCTGCATGAGTTTAAATCTTGTGCGCCCGGATAACCTGCCGATTCCGCTGTTCCTTCACCATGATGATATCGAATTTGGCATTCGGAACCAGAAAGCAGGAATTGTCTTTTTAAATGGATTTGGCGTATGGCATAAGGGATTTGAACTTACCTTTACAGGCGTAAATACGTATTACGATGTGAGAAACACATTAATCACCACAGCTTTGAACGAACAGGAGAGAAGTCAGACAGAGATCCTTAAATGGATTTGGAAACGTATTACAGTGGATATCATTGAATTTCGCTACGGAGAAATGCGATTGGCATATCAGGCATTCTATGATTTCTGCCGTGGACCGGAATGGTTATATAAAACGGATGCAGAAAAGCTGAATAACTGGCTCCGAGAACAGGTTGCGATGAAACCGATTGAAAATCTGAAGGGAGAATTAGGGGAAGAATACTATCGTCGGATTAAACAATATGCGGATGACTATCGGGATTCCTATGAAGTGAAAACGGTAGACGAATACTTCAGTCCGGCGCGAAAAGCGGCGAATCTGATAAAAAAAGTGACGTTTAATGGCTGGCTGCTTCCTGCGGATAAAAAAATAATCGCTTTATCGCCAGTTGAGTCTCCATTTCAGGCATTTCGGAAGAAAAAAGTTGTGTTGTTTGAGCCATTTTCGGGAAAAGCAGTTCTAGCAAAGAGAGAGTGGAAACAGTTGTGGCTTGCATGTGGGCTTTACCGTGACGCATGGAGACTGATGAAAAAGCATAAAACAGCAGCTGAGAAGTACCAGAAGGAAATTCAAAAATTCACATCCATGGACGCATGGAAACAGTATTTGGAGATAGAGAAAGGAAGCAAAAAATGAGGGCTTGGATTGACCGGATCAATGTTTTTATGAAATACAAAGATCTTCTGATACAGCTGGTAAGCCGTGACATAAAACTGAAATATCGACGCAGCTTTCTGGGATATCTGTGGAGTGTGCTGAATCCGTTGTTTGTCATGATTATTATGACGATTGTGTTTTCGACGATGTTCAGCCGGAATATTGAAAATTTCCCGGTGTATTTGTTTACGGGGAAGATGTTGTTTGATTTTATGTCCACATCGACGAACCAGGCGATGACTTCTGTTACGGGTAATGCGGCACTTTTGAAGAAAACGTATGTGCCAAAATATATTTTTACATTATCTAAAGTGACAAGTTGTATGGTAGATCTGCTTTTTTCATTTGGTGCCCTTTTTATTGTTATGCTTGTAACACGTGCCCGGATTTATTGGACTTTTTTCTTGTTTCCGTTAGTAGTACTTCAAATCTATATTTTTTGTTGTGGACTTGGATTTTTTCTTGCAGAGTTTAATGTTTTTTTCCGAGATATTCAGTATATCTATCAGGCAATTATTACAGCATGGATGTACTTAACTCCGATTTTTTATCCTGTGGAGTCTCTTCCAAGCAGTGTCGCTTTCGTAGTAAAAGGATTAAATCCTTTGTACTATTATGTGGCACAATTTAGAGATTTAGTTTATTACGGTCATTTTCCGGGACCGCGTGTTTTTTTAGGTGGTTGGCTAATAGCATTCATTATGCTATTCTTTGGGATTTTGATGTTTAAACGAAAACAGGATGATTTTATTTTATATATTTAAGGAACAGGTGTTGGAATGGAAGATTATGCAATCGAAATAGATCATGTGACCATACGCTTTAATATGGCAAGTGAAAAGGTTGATAACCTGAAAGAATACATTATTAAGTTGATAAAAAAAGAATTGATATTTCAAGAGTTTTTGGCGGTCAAAGATGTCTCTTTTAAAATAAAACGAGGAGAAGCATGGGCGCTGATTGGTATGAATGGTTCGGGAAAATCAACGCTTTTAAAAGCGATCAGTGGGATTTTAAAACCATATAAAGGGAGTATTACAGTACATGGAGAAATTGCCCCATTGATTGAGTTAGGAGCCGGTTTTGATTCGAATTTAACTGCCCGGGAAAATATTTATTTAAATGGAACTGTTTTGGGACATTCAAAAAAGTTTATGGATGACCATTTTGATGAAATAGTGGATTTCGCAGAATTACATGATTTCCTTGATACACCAATTAAAAACTTTTCATCAGGTATGTCTGCCAGACTTGGTTTTTCGATTGCAACGATGGTAAAGCCGGAGATTTTAATTGTTGATGAAATTCTGGCAGTAGGTGATTTCCTTTTCCAACAGAAATGTATGGAACGCATGAGTCACATGCTGGAGGGTGGAACAACTTTATTATTTGTGTCACATAATATAGAGACAGTGAAAAAACTTTGTGATCATGCAGCGTGGTTGGATCATGGCGTACTTAAAATGGCGGGAGAAGTACAGACTGTCTGTGATGCATATATGGAACAAAGAAAATAGAAATGATAGGAGAAAGTATGACGAAAGTATCAGTAATTGTTCCTATTTATAATATGGAAGTATATGTGAAAGAATGTCTGGATAGTATTTTGAGCCAGACCTTAAAAGAGATAGAAGTAGTATGTATTGATGATGGTTCAACGGATCGCTCATGGGAGATTCTGGCAGAATATGCGAAAGCAGATGCCAGAATTTTGCCGATTCGTCAGGAAAATCTGGGAGTTTCGACAGCAAGAAATAACGGGATAAAAAAGGCTTCCGGCAAATATCTGATTTTTATGGATCCAGATGACTGGTATCCAGAGGAGGATATTCTGGAGGTCCTTTTTGAAAAAGCAGAAAAAAGCGGATGTCATATATGCGGTGGGGAGTTTAGCGAATACGACGATAGAACGGGAGAGGTTAGGACAGAGTTTCCGGAACAGTATTTTGGATATGTGTTTCCAAATGAGGGTGTGATCGAATATGAGGATTGGCAGTTTGATTTTGGGTATCATAGGTTTTTGTATAACCGGGAATTTATCTTAGAGCATCAGTTGTATTTTCCTAAATTGATTCGGTTTCAGGATCCACCGTTTTTTGTAAGAGCAATGATTACCGCAGAAAGATTTTATGCGGTTAAGAAGGTAGTGTATCGATATCGTTACGGTCATCGGGAATTGAAATGGACAAAAGAAAAGAGAATAGATTTGTTGAAGGGTATCTATATGGACATGGAGATGGCAGTGCAGAACCATTTGGAAAGGCTTGTTGATTTGACTTGGTTTCGGATGATGGAGGAGTTTGGAAAGATAATATTCGAAGGAATTATAGAAAAAGAAAAAAATACAAGAGAATGGATCGAAAAGATATATAGTATTTTGGATAAAAATAGAAGAGAACGGAATGGTTATCCATTTTATGACAGATTAATAGATGAATATAGAAAAAAAGTAGAAACGATAAATGTTTTAGAAGCGGGAGCGGATGCTGTAAAAAAAAAACGGAATGGTTATCCATTTTATGACAGATTAATAGATGAATATAGAAAAAAAGTAGAAACGATAAATGTTTTAGAAGCGGGAGCGGATGCTGTAAAAAAAACGATTACTTTTAGAGTTGGAGAAATTTTATTATATATACCACGCTCGATTAAATTAGTATTTTTTAGATAGTGGAGGTATTTTATGAAATTAAAAAGAATATTAAAAAAAATCATCCCAGCATCTTGGAAAAAAGTTGAAGAAGAATCGGAAAGATGTAAAAGTGAAATATTGGCTGAGATAGAACGGTTGAGCAAAAAAGTAGAAAAACAAGAGAAGACAATATCTGAATTAAGGGAGGTGGCGGAAAAAACACTGGAAATACAAAAGTGTACACAAAAAAAATATAGTGACCTTAATGAACAAATAGAAGAATTGCAAGAAAAAAATGAGATGTTGAAGATTGGGCTGGATAAAGAAATTGGGATTTCTAAGGAAGCGGTCTGGGCGGAAATATTTAATAATACAATAAATAGTTCAGAATGGCTAAAGAAGAAAAAGTTTTCTCCTGGAAGATGGGCATTGGGATATCCAGCCTTGTATGCATTGTATCGCATATTAGATGAGTTTCGTCCTCAAAATATATTAGAATTAGGTCTTGGGCAGTCAAGTGTAATGACGATTCAATATGTGAAAACATCGTCACAGATTAACCATACGATTGTTGAACATGATAAATCATGGATTGATTTTTTTAAAAAATCACATGAAATGAATGAAAATAGCCATATTATCCAAATGGATATTGAATATATAAATTATAAAGATGCAGAATTGGTACGCGTTTATAAGGATTTTTTGCTTGAATTAAAAAATAATAAAACATTTGATTTGATTTTGATTGATGCGCCAATAGGTGGCGATATGAAAGTATATTCAAGGATCGATGTATTGTCATTAATTCCAGAGTACTTAGGAAATCAGTTTGTAATCATATTAGATGATGTAAACCGAATGCAGGAGAAAAGAACAATTCGAGAAATAGATAATAAATTAAAAGAGAGCGGAATACAGGCAAAACACGAGATTTATTCAGGAGAAAAAGAAACCTGTGTATGGGCAAGTGAAAACTGGGATTTTTTATTAAGTATGTAGATATAGTGAATAAAGGGGAATACAAATGAGCAAAGTGAAAGTGTCGGTTGTAATGCCGGTATATAATGCGGAAGAATATTTAAATGAAACGTTAGAGTGCTTAACTCATCAAACAATGAAAGAAATTGAAATAATTTGTGTGGATGACGGATCAAAAGATAGCTCGTTAGAAATATTAAAAAAACATTCAGAAAAAGATGATAGAATTAAAATTTTACATCAGAAAAATTTGTATGCGGGTGTAGCAAGAAATAATGGTTTAAAAGAAGCAAAGGGAGAATATATTATATTTCTTGATTCGGATGATTTGTTTGAATTAGATTTGCTTGAGAAAACATATAAAAAAGGAAAAGAGATAAATGCAGATATAGTGTTATTTAATGCAGATCATTATAATACCAGAACTAAGGAATATATGATGGTAAAACATTTATTAAGAACCGATTTGATTGGGGATAATGAAGTGTTTTCGAGACAAACTATTCCGGATTTTTTGTTTCAGGTTACAACACCATGTCCATGGACTAAATTATATAGAAAAGAATTTGTAATAAAAAAGAACTTGCATTATCAAAATTTGAAATATAGTAATGATGTATTTTTTGTGTTGGCATCATTAGCGGTTGCTGAAAAAATTACATATGTAGATGATATATTAGTTCATTATAGAGTTAATCAAACAAAAAATCTTCAAAGTTTGAAAAAAGATGACCCTACATTGTTTTTTAAAGCATATGAAGAAATATATGAT
>NZ_QUFZ01000014.1:0-83918 GCF_003478725.1 Clostridium sp. AF22-10 | reverse complement strand
ATCATAAATATTTCCTTCGGTTTTCATACACAGAGGAAGTAAGCTTATCAAAAACAGATGTAAAAGAGCAGGTGATATGCAGCGTTGATTTAGGAATCAATACGGATGCGGTCTGCAGCATCATGCGTGCAGATGGCACTATCCTGGGACGTAAATTTATAAATTTCTCCAGTGATAAAGATCATTTGTATCATGTGCTTGGCAGAATCCGCCGTTTTCAGAGGGAACATTCCTCCAGACAGGTCCAAAGCCGATGGGATTATGCAAAAAGGCTGAATATGGAGCTGTCCCGCAAAATAGCTGCGGAGATCACGAAATATGCCGCAGAGTATCAGGCAGGTGTAATTGTGTTTGAGTATCTGGAAATGCAGGGAAAAATATCCGGAAAAAAGAAACAAAAGCTTCATTTATGGAGAAAGCGGGATATTCAGAAACTGTGTGAACATCAGGCACATCGGAACGGAATTCGTGTGTCCAGGGTCAGTGCCCGGAACACCAGCAGGCTGGCCTGTGACGGAAGCGGAGCGGTAGTAAGAAACCAGGAGAACCATAGCCTATGTACCTTCCGGACCGGAAAACAGTATAACTGCGACCTGTCAGCATCCTATAATATCGGAGCGAGATATTTTATACGGGAATTTTTAAAACCCTTGCCGGAAACGGAAAGGTCTTCACTGGAGGCAAAAGTACCTGCAGTGAAGCGTAGAACCTCCTGTGTTTATGCAGATTTGAGAAAGCTTTATGTAGAAGTAAACAATTTAAAAGCGGCATAAATGCAGGCAGATATACAGCGGACTACCTGTAATGTGGAAACCAGCCGTATCCGGCATGGGAAAAGTGCGTATCCGCACGAATTCTAAGTTACTGGCGTATCCGCCGATATTTAGTCTTGCCGTTTAAAACGGCTGAGAAGCATGTGACTTTAGCCATGTGAGGTTCACCCCCATGGACGAAAATGTTATAATTTTTATACTTTGGTTGCCGGAATCCTACGGCACAATAAATCGAAATGAGATGAATAAAATGCAAAAAAATCAAAATGATACATCATACAAGAGAGCACAGCCAAGTGAAAAGCAGGAATCCCGGATTCCAGCGGAAGGCGTTCGTTTAAATCGCTTTTTGAGCGAGGCGGGCATCTGCTCCCGGCGGGAGGCGGATCGGCGGATCGCGGACGGGCGTGTGACGATCGATGGGCGCGTGGCAGAGGTCGGACAGAAGCTGATGCCGGGACAGCGCGTGGCGTGCGATGGCGTAGCGGTGTCCGGCAAGGATGCGCCGGTGCTTTTAGCGGTCAATAAGCCGCGGGGGATTGTCTGCACGACTTCTGATAAAGATCGGGCAGAAAATATCGTAGAATTTTTAGATTATCCGGTCCGGATTTACCCGATCGGGCGTCTGGACAAGGATTCAGAAGGGCTGCTTCTCATGACGAATGAGGGCGAGCTGGTCAACCGGATTCTAAGGGCTCGTTACGGACATGAAAAGGAATATCTGGTAACGGTGGATAAACCCATTGATAGTGAGTTTGTCCGGAAGATGAGCGCAGGAGTGAAGATTTTAGATACGGTTACCCGTCCTTGTGAGGTGGAAAAGACCGGGAAGACGAGTTTCCGGATCATCCTGACCCAGGGACTCAACCGCCAGATCCGCCGGATGTGCGAGGCGCTTGGGTACCAGGTACAGACATTAAAACGCGTCCGGATGCTGAACATTACGCTGGATGGGCTGAAAACAGGCGAGTACCGGGAAGTGACAGCGGCAGAGAGACAGAAATTAGAAGATATTTTGAACGGAAAGAAGAATGGCTGAGACAATGTTGTCTGGCAGTCAGTGCAGGTTCACATATGAGGTTGCATAGAAATGCTTGAAAACGCATTCAGAGGTAGTTGGAGAGAGCGATGGGAAAGGTGGAGTCAGATAGATGGCAGAGGACAAGACAAAACGGATACGGGAGCTGATTGGGACGCTGCGGGCAGCAGGGCGCGCCTATTATCAGGAGAGCCGGGAGATCATGAGCAACTTTGAGTATGATAAGCTTTATGATGAACTGGTTTCATTGGAGAAAGAGACGGGAATTGTGTTTGCGAACAGCCCGACGCAGAATGTAGGATATGAGGTAGTCAGCGCGCTTCCGAAGGAGCGCCATGAGAAGCCGATGCTTTCGTTAAATAAGACGAAGAGCGTGGAAGAGCTGGCAGACTGGCTCGGCGGGCAGACCGGGCTTTTATCCTGGAAGATGGACGGTCTGACGATCGTCCTGACCTATCAGAATGGAACACTTGTCAAGGCGGTTACGCGTGGAAATGGTGAGATCGGCGAGGTTATCACGGCAAATGCAAAGGCGTTCGTCAATGTGCCGTTAAATATTTCCTATCAGGGTGAGCTTATCCTGCGCGGCGAGGCGATCATCCGGTATTCGGATTTTGAGAAGATCAATGAGCAGATCGAGGATGTCGATGCGAAATATAAGAATCCGCGAAACTTATGCAGCGGTTCGGTGCGTCAGTTAAACAGCGAAATCACAGCGCAGAGACAGGTCCATTTTTATGCGTTCAGCCTTGTAAAGGCGGATGGCATTGATTTCAAAAATTCGCGGAAAGAGCAGTTTGAATGGCTGAAAACACAGGGGTTTGAGGTCGTAGAGTACCATGAGGTGACAAAAGAGACGCTGCCGGAGACGGTCAAAATGTATTCTGAGGCGATTGCGGAAAATGATACGCCGTCGGATGGACTGGTGCTTTTGTATGATGATATTGCCTACGGCCAGTCGCTGGGGCGGACGGCAAAATTTCCGCGCGATTCGATCGCATTCAAGTGGGCGGATGAGATTCAGGAGACGACGCTTCTCTATATTGAATGGAGCGCGTCGAGAACGGGGCTGATTAACCCGGTGGCAGTATTTGAACCGGTTGAGCTGGAGGGAACGACGGTCAGCCGTGCCAGTGTCCACAACATCAGCATCATGGAGGCGCTGGAACTGGGGGCAGGCGACCGGATTACGGTTTATAAGGCAAATATGATCATTCCGCAGATCGCGGATAACCTGACGCGCAGCGGCGTCCGGGATATTCCGGAGGCATGTCCGGTGTGCGGCGGTCAGACGGAGGTGCGCCAGCTCAACGATGTAAAATCACTCTACTGCACGAACCCGGACTGCCAGGCGAAGAAGATCAAGAGTTTTACTCTTTTTACAAGCCGCGATGCCTTAAATATTGCGGGACTTTCAGAGGCGACGCTGGAGAAATTTATCGGCGTCGGCATGATTCATGAGTATGCGGACATTTTCCATCTGGACCGCCATCAGGAAGAGATCGTCGAGATGGACGGATTCGGGCAGAAATCGTATGACAATCTGATTGCGGCGGCTGAGAAAGCGTCCCACACGACCCTGCCGAGAATGGTGTACGGTCTGGGCGTTGCAGGCATCGGTCTGGCAAATGCCAAGATGATTTGCCGTCATTTTAAAAATGATTTTGAGGTGATGCGTCACGCCACCGTGGAAGAGCTGGTCGAGATTGATGGAATCGGGGAAGTTCTGGCGCAGGCGTGGACGGCATTCTTTTCGGATGGAAAGAATAATGCGATCGTCGATCATCTGCTGGCGGAGCTGACCTTTGAGGCAGAAGACGAAGAAAGCAGCGAGGGTGCAGATGAGGCATTCGCCGGGATGAATTTCGTCATTACCGGTTCGCTGGAACATTTCAAAAACCGGAAAGAGCTGCAGGAGCTGATTGAGCGCCGCGGCGGCAAGGTGACCGGAAGCGTGACGTCCAAGACGAATTATCTGATCAATAATGATGTGGCGTCGTCGTCCTCGAAGAATAAGAAGGCGCGGGAATTGGGGGTGCCGATTCTTTCGGAGGAGGAGTTTTTGAAGCTATAAGAGAGGTGAAAAAGCCGGACGCCAGACAGTGTTTAGCTGGCTTTTTTTTGCAGCTTGTGTTATGATTAGGAATGCTGATATAGTTTTTATTGTAAGTAGAAATGAATCATATCGGTATATAATAGAATCCTAAAATTCAAACGAATTTTATATAAAAGGGGATATATAACTATGCCAATTAAAATACAAAAGGATCTTCCTGCTAGGGCAATTTTGGAATCGGAGAATATATTTGTGATGGATGAGGATCGGGCGATGAGCCAGGATATTCGTCCGCTTGAGATTTTGATTCTGAACCTGATGCCGATCAAGGAGGATACGGAGACGCAGCTTCTGCGGGCACTTTCGAATACGCCGCTGCAGGTGGACTGTTCATTCCTGATGCTGGAAACGCACATTTCGAAAAATACATCACAGACGCATCTGAATAAGTTTTATGTGACGTTTGACGAGATCCGCCGCAAGCGCTTTGATGGTATGATTATTACCGGCGCGCCGGTGGAGAATATGGAGTTTGAGGAGATCAACTACTGGGACGAGCTGACGAAGATCATGGAGTGGAGCAAGACGCATGTGACCTCGACGTTTCATATCTGCTGGGGTATGCAGGCGGGACTCTATTATCATTATGGAATTCAGAAACATCAGAGAAAGACAAAGCTTTCCGGCATTTACAGACATCGTCTTTTGAACCGGAAGATCCCGCTGGTCCGTAGCCTTGATGATTATTTTTACTGCCCGCATTCCCGTTACACGGAAGACCGGGAAGAGGATATTCTGAAACATCCGGAATTGCAGATTCTTGCGAAATCGGATGAGGCTGGCGTATTTCTGGTGATGAACCAGGATGGAAGCCAGATTTTCGTTCAGGGGCATCCAGAGTATGATCGCATGACGTTAAACAACGAGTACCACCGCGATCTGAAAAAAGGCTTAAATCCGCAGGTACCGTGCAACTATTACCCGGACAACGATCCATTTTCCATGCCGGTGCTGAAATGGAGAAATATGTCCAACACGCTGTACACGAACTGGCTGAATTACTATGTATACCAGATGACGCCGTACGTGCTGAAAGAGGATGAGCAGGAGTAGGAACAGAAATCTGCTATTTATGAGAGTATAAGATATAGAAATAGAGATTTCGATAAAATTGATCGGGGAAAATATCTTCTTCGAACTGGATGATGGGAGCCGCCGTCGGAGTGGTGCTGCTGGCAGCTGGAATGTTTTTGATTTGGAAGAACCGCAAATAAGGCTGCAGATTAATAAAACGGTAAAAAGATAGATATAATACAGATATGAAAAAATACAGGCAGGGCTGTCGGAATTTTGCACAGTGTGGTTGAAACCATGTGTGGGAAAGATTCTGACAGCCCTGTTTATGCGGATTTTTGTTTTTATTAATTCCAGAAATCGGTTTCTTCTTTCAACTCAATATCAGCTGCTTTAAAGACCGGATTCTTCCCAGCCTGTTTCTGTGCCCGGTAGTCTTCCAGGCAGCGGAGCGCCGGCTTGGCAATCAGGAAGATAATTGGTACGTTGATGACTGCCATCAGTCCCATCAGAACATCGGCGGTATCCCACACGATGCCGAGACTTGCCACAGAACCGATGAGGACAATCACGATAGCGATCACTCTCTGGGTAATCCGGACGCCCTTGACCGGAGTTTTGCCGCAGAGATAAGCCATGCCGGTTTCAGCAAAATAGTAGTTTCCGAGTAGCGTGGTAAAGGCAAATAAAATCAGGGCAACTGTGATAAATACAACACCTGCGGTGCCGAATACGTTATTCATAGCTGCCTGCACATATGCCATGCCAGCCATGTCTGCACTCGGTGCAACGCCGGAGCAGAGCAGTAAAAATGCGGTTGCAGAGCAGATGACAACAGTATCGATAAATACGGATAATACCTGAACAAGACCCTGTTTGACCGGGTGGCTGACACCCGCGGAACCGGCTGCGGTAGCGGAAGCACCGACACCTGCCTCATTGGAGAACAAGCCTCTCTTGATGCCGAGCATCACAACGGATCCCATGAAGCCGCCGAAGATAGCCTGAATATCAAAAGCCCCTTCAAAAATGCTTGCGAACATACCCGGAATCATGTTTCCGTGGAGAATAATCATCAGCAGGGCAGCTGCAATGTAAAGTCCGCCCATTACCGGAACAAGAATTCCTGTGATTTTAGCGATCTGTTTGCCGCCGCCGCTGATGCAGATGCCGAAGATAACAGCCTGGATGATACCGATGAGAATCGGAGTCAGGCTTGGATTGTAGAAACTGTATACTTTAAAAGAATCTGCCACATTGAAGGATGCAACGAGGTTAAATCCAACCATGTAAGTCAAAATCATGAAAATAGCATAGAGAACACCCAGCCATCTTTTTTTCAGAACGGCTTCAATATAGTAGGAAGGACCGCCGTAGCAACTTCCGTCCTCGGCACGGCGTTTGTAGATCTGTGCCAGCGTACTTTCTACAAATGCGGTTGCACTTCCGAGGATCGCGGTCATCCACATCCAAAAGATAGCGCCCGGACCGCCGAAACAGATGGCGGTAGAAATGCCGGCGATATTTCCGGTGCCGACGCGCGAAGCAGTGGAAACCATCAATGCCTGAAAGGCGGAAATAGACTCATCTTCCTTGTCGGATGGCTCCAGGATAACCCGGATAGATTCAAGTAAGTAACGAAGCTGTACCCCTTTGGTGCGGATGGTAAAATATATGCCGCCGCCTACCAGCAGGATGATTAACACGTAGCTGTAAAGATAGTTGCTTGCTGTGCCGATTATCTTTGCGTATAAATCTGCCATTTTAAAATACCCCTCTCATACAATTTACATATTGTTTTTGCTATAAAGTGTGCCGCTGCGGATCAAACATATGGAGATGCAGTTCATGTGACATATATTCAAGCACGCATTCTCCAGCGACGCTGTTCCCCTTTTTATCTAACGCCGGTCCGAAGATGCCGATTCCCATCTCGCCGTCTACCACTGATAAGATACCGCCGCCGACGCCGCTTTTGGATGGGATGCCGACCCGGACGGCAAATTCGCCGGAACCATCGTACATACCGCAGGTAAACATGAGTGTTTTGACGATTTTAACCGCCTGGCTGCTTAAAAGCCGTTTCCCCGTGTCTGGATGAATGCCATCGTTGGCGAGAATCAGTCCCAGTCCGGCGAGGCTTTCTGCCGTCACGCTGAGAGAGCACATTTTGACATAAAAATGCAGGCTGTTTTCCACATCTTTATTCTTTTCGATGTACCCCTTGCTCTCCAGCAGATAGGCGATTGCCCGGTTGCGGGAAATATGAGACATTTCCGAGTGATAAACCTTTTTGTCGAGGTTGATGTCCGGATCCATGCAGAGAGCCCGGATGGTATCAAGCATGGTATCGAAACTGATTTCGGAAGCAAGGCAGCTTGCCACTACGATAGCGCCTGCATTGATCATCGGGTTGTAGGGGGAACTGTCCGTATTTTCCAGTTTCATCAGCGAGTTAAATGGATCGCCGGTCGGCTCCATGCCTACTTTTTTAAATACCTGGTCGAAGCCGCAGATTTCCAGCGCGACTGCAAGGGTGATGATTTTGGAGATACTCTGAATACTGAATCGGACTTTCGTATCCCCGACGGAAATCCGTTTGCCGTTCCGGCAAAAAACACTGACTCCGAGCTGACTGCCATCTACCTTTCCAAGTTCTGGTATGTAGGTGGCAACTGCACCCTCATGGGTATGTGTTTTTCCCAGTGCAACGGCCTGTTCAAGTACATCTCTCATACTTAAACGCCTCCTGTTTTTTATTCGGTGTTGCTTTCTGATAGTATGGTAGCATGGGGAAGACAGTTTGTATAATGCGTGTCAGCTTTAAGGGATATGACAAAAAGGTATAACGGGATATATATGTCAGATATGAATAAATATTTATGATGAACGGGGAAGAGGTGCTGAAAAGGATCAAAAAAAACTGCCGGGACGGCTGTGAATGTCCGGCAGCTTTGATGGTGTTTTTTTAGAGAAGTTTTTTCTTTAAGTCATAAATAAATTCTTGTACGATCGCCGTCATTGGCGTGTCTTTCCGCATTGCATATCCAAATTCCAGCATAAAACCACAGTTTGGAATCGGAATAGAAGTGGACTGGTAGGAGGCTTCTTGTTTGGCGAAATCGTGGATGCCGATGCTGTAGCAGTCACTGATCGAGATCATGTACATCAGGGTGGCGCGGCTGGAAATATAGGTGATTTTCGAGCGCATTTTTTCTGCATTCTGATCTCCTTCGGAGAGAAGCTGGTAAATATAATCATCGCATTGTCCAAGATACCAAAGAAAGCCGTACTCTGCCAGTGTGTGCAGGTTGACCGGTTTCTGTTGCAGCAGAAGCGGATGTTTGCGGGAAATGATAATGTGTGGTTCGATGTTGGCAAGAAAATGGTATTCCAGCCCTTTTGATTCGAGCAAGGCCTCCATTTCACGCCGTTTGCGGCTGTCAAAATGAAACACGCCTACATCGACACGCCCGGATACCACATCCTCGATGACTTCGTCTGAATTGCCTTCATACAGTCGATGGGAGAAGGATGGCTGATCGCGGTGACGCAGGACTATTTCACTGAAACTTTCCATGATATGGGAAAAACGTGTCATGGAGACAGCCAGCGGATCAGAAATTTTGATTTGTTCCTTCTTTTTCTGAAACCAGAGCTGTTCCATTTCGTCAATGATTTTTTCGGAATGTGTCAGAAATTCCATTCCTTCAGGCGTTAATGTTACGCCTGAGCGGCTGCGGTTAAAGAGCCTGGCGCCGAGATTTTCTTCCAGATCGTGCATGATTTTCCCAAGATACGGCTGGGAAATATAGAGCGCCTGGGCGGCTTTATTGATGGATCCGAGGCGCGCTACCTTGATAAAATATTCTAAATGCCGAAAATTGATATCGTATTTCAAAAAAGTTCCCCCTTTGTAAATCCCCCTGAATGTAATAAGTATAAAATAAAAAAATGTAAATTGCCAGAAAATACCTAAACATATTGCATTTAAGGGATATAGCAAAATAGCATATAATTTATTGTTTGACTGTACCTGTATGTAAGAGAAGCAGTCCTCCTATATACAGCAGGCAAAGGATACCGGACTGGATGAGGACAGGCGGAAACAGGTGAGGCAGGTAAGACGCGTTTGGAATAACTTCTAACATCCCAATCGAAACCAGCAGGCAGAATGACGGTTTTACAATGCCCTGGCTGACTGGTAGGCGGATCGGGACTTCGCAGGCGAGGGCGTGGATGTGGAGAAAGGCGAGCACCAGTTCGCTGATGAGAAGCGCCGCCAGATAGGCGAAAATTCCCCATCGCGGGATGGCGAAAAGGACGAGCGACAGGGTGAGAAGCATGGAAACCGTATGGTGGACGAAGACGGTTCCCGTTTTCCCAAGTCCGTTTAAAATACTTCCCATGGTAGTGGAGAGGTAGAGAAACGGGCAGAGCCAGGATAAAATCTGGATGAAACGTCCGGCATCGGCGTTGTGGTAAAAGGTTTCGCCCAGTGCTGGACCAAAGCGGGTGAAGAGCCCGACGCAGAGAATTCCCATGTACAGGCTGTAGCGGAGTGCCATGGAGATGGTGCGTTCGATTTTGTCCGGCTGATTCTGCGCCTGCGCTTCCGAGACTGCCGGGAGCAGGACGACGGCGAGGGAGTTGGTGATGGCGGATGGAAAGAGGACAAAGGGGAGTGCCATGCCTGTGAGGACTCCGTAAATACTGACCGATTCAACCCGCGAGAGCCCGGAGAGGAGAAGCTGGTTCGGTACAAAGATGGCTTCGAGACTCTGGAGAAAGCTGAGCGTGAGGCGATTCGCCATGAGGGGGAGTGCCATGGTGAGGAGGGGGAGGAGCAGGGGAGTAATAGGTGTGTTTGCATTTGGCAGTATGGCAACGGACTTCGAGCATCCATAAACCAGCAGACAGAACACCGCCGATGCCGCTTCCCCGATCAACAGCCCCCAGACAGCCAGCAGCACCGTGATCGGAATCCTGTTCGTGCGGCAGACATGGACGATCAGCAGGACGGAGAAAATGCGGATGCACTGCTCGACCACCTGTGAAAATGCCGGGACTGCCGTTTTTTTTGAGCCCATAATAATACCCGCAGCAGCAGGCATGGATCGCGCAGAAGGGGATCGAGAGGGCGAGTGCGGGCAGAAGCGGCGCACATTCGGGCGCAAGAAGGACGCGCGCGGCGAGAAAATCGGCGAAGGTGTAGATCAAAGAGGTCAGCGGCAGGGCGATCGATAGTGAGAGTGCGAGGCTGACCCGCAAAAAGGCGCGTCCCTTTTCCGGGGAGGCGGCGGTCAGGCGGGAGAGTGAAGTCTGGATTGGACCGGCGCAGAGAGCAAATGCGATGCCATGTATGGGAAAAATCATCTGATATAAACCCAGACCTTCGGCGCCGATCGTCCGGGAGAGAAAGATGCGGTAGAAAAAGCCGAGAATCCGGCAGAAAAATCCGACTGCTGTCAGGAGCAGGGTTCCGGTAATCAAAGGATGAAATCTTCGCATAGCAGATCTCCGGGGAGGGTATGTCAGAAAAGTATATGAAGAAATAGAAAAAAGTAGAAGAAAGCTGGACGATTATAAAATGTTGGGAAGTCTTCTTTTTTAGATCAAGAAACAAACGAATAGAGAAAAAGCAGGGATTTTTTGCGTAAGATACAAAAATTAGCTGTATTTAATACATAAAATAACAGATGGACATTAAGGTGGAACAGGAATATACTAAAAACATCAAAAACAAAAGATTATGATGAAAAATAACAGGTTGGTAGGAAAGAGAGAGGAAGTATGCTGGAGGGAATTGTATTACTTGCATTTATCGCGGCGCTGGCAGGCTGCGTGTTTACCGGCGCGTCCGTGCTTTGGGCGTTGGCGGGTGGCTATCTGATTTTCTGTGCGTATGGCCTGATTCGGAAGCACAGCCTCGCGGAACTCGGAAAAATGTCGCTTTCTGGCGTTAAAACCGTCCGCAATATCCTGATGATTTTCGGACTTATTGGCTTTATCACAGCGCTGTGGCGGGCATCCGGCACGATCGCCGTGATCGTGTGCTGGTCGTCGAAGCTGGTGTCGCCGTCGGCATTTCTGGTGATCGCGTTCCTTCTTAACTGTATGGTGTCGATCCTGACCGGAACCTCCTTTGGAACCGGCGCGACGATGGGCGTTATCTGTATGGCGATGGGACGTGCGATGGAGCTTGACCCGTTCTGGATCGGCGGTGCGATTCTTTCTGGCATCTATTTTGGCGACCGCTGTTCACCGGTATCGTCCAGCGCGAATCTTGTCTGTGTGCTGACGAAGACGGATATTTATGAAAATATCCGCGAAATGATAAAGACATCGCTGGTGCCATTTGTGGCTACATGTATTCTCTATTATATAGTGGGACGTTCCATGAGTGCCGGAAACGGACGGATGGATGTGGAAGGGCTGTTTTCCAATCGTTTTGTACTTCATTGGAGCGCGGTAATCCCGGCGGCGATTATCCTGGTGCTGTCTGTGTTCCGGGTGGAGGTCAAGAAACGATGCTGATCAGCATTGTGTTGGCGGCGTTTCTGAGCGTGGTGCTGCAGGGGCGGACAATCGAAGAAATTTTACAGATGTGCCTGACCGGTTATCAGGCAAGCGATCCGGCGCTCAATGCTATGATGAACGGCGGCGGACTGAAATCAATGATTAAGGTGGCTGCGATTGTGAGCCTGTCCTCCTGTTATGCAGGAATTTTCGAGGGAACTGGGCTCTTGAAGCCGATTCAGGGGAAAATAGAGGCGTTGAGCCGGAAAATTACTCCGTTTGGTGCGACCTTTGCGGTGGCGGCAGTTGCTTCCATGATCGCTTGTAACCAGACGCTTTCGATCATGCTGACCCATCAGCTCTGCAAGGAAGGAAATCCAGATAATAAACGATTTGCAATCGATCTGGAAAATACGGCGGTTGTGCTGGCACCGCTGGTTCCGTGGTCGATCGCCGGAGCCGTTCCTCTGGCAGCCGTCGGTGCTCCGATTGCGAGTGTGGTGGTGGCGTCGTATCTGTACATACTGCCGATCTGGAGTTTTTTGGTTCGTCTCATAAGAAGGTCGTAGGAAAAGGAGGAAGAGCCATATGAATTTACTCGAACTTTGCAACCTACAGGGTTCCTTATTCCTGATGATACTGGCGGGTGCGGTACTGAAACGTCGAGGGATCATCAGCAAGGAAGGCGAAAAATGTCTGACGGATCTCTGCGTGAATATCGTGATTCCCTGCAATATTGTGAAATCGTGCCTGATTTCATTTGATGCTTCGATTTTTAAAACGTGCGGGTTGCTGTTGGCGGTTGGATTTGTCTTGCAGCTTGTCTGTGTGGCACTCAACAAAGTGCTGTTTAAGGAATATTCAGAGCAGCACCGGAAGGTGCTTCAATACTGTACGATCGTTTCCAACGGCGGATTCCTTGGAAACCCGGTTGCGGAAGGCGTATATGGAAGTATGGGACTTCTCTACGCATCCATTTTCCTGATTCCGATGCGCGTTGTCATGTGGTCGGCGGGTACATCCTATTTTGTTGGAGGCGGTTCTGACCGGAAAAAGGTATTGAGAAATGTCCTGACGCACCCGTGTCTGGTCGGTGTCTACATCGGTATGTTCCTGATGGCGACACAGCTGCAGCTTCCGGGCGTGCTGAAATCGACGGTTACCTACATTGGAAACTGTAACTCGGCGCTGACGATGTTTATTATCGGTACGATTCTGACCGATGTGAAACTGCGTGAGATTATTAATCCGACGGCCCTCAAATTCAGTGTGCTCCGTCTGTTCCTTCTTCCGCTTCTGGCATATGGAATCAGCCTGGCGGCCGGATTGGATTCGGTGGCAGCAGGTGTGGCAGTCATCATGACGGGAATGCCAGCCGGTGCAACTGCAGCGATCTTTGCGGCGCGCTATGACAGCGATGCACCGTTTGCAGCGAAAACGGTAGTGCTCACAACGCTGATTTCGATGATTACGATTCCGGCGTGGTGTCTGTTTATAGGATAAAAAGAATAGGTAAGAAGCAACAATAATAGAAAGAATACTAGAAAAATTGAGAAAATAATGTAAATATGGTAAATGAATATAAAAAGACCTGAAAGGTGCGGTAAATGGCTGCTCTTCAGGTCTTTTATATTTTAAAATGAATCAAAGGTTAAGCAAACAGAGGTTGAAAGAATTAGTTTATGATTCTTATTCATTCGTTTCACTCTTTCGTGAAATCCGCGCTTCTTCCAGATAATTATACAGTGTATACTTGGAAATCTGCATCGCGTCGCACAGGAGCAGGCTGGTTTTTGTGATCTTGAAGACGCCTTTCTGGTCAAGATAGTCGAGTGCACGAATCTTTTCTTCCTTGTTCATCAGCATCATCGGTTTTCCGATCATGGACTCTGCCTGATAAATATAGTGCTGTAAAATATCATCGACATTCTTTTTGAGAATAAAGTCGCGGTCAGACATGGCTGCCTGATTTGCGCCATTCGTGCCGTCCGTGCTGCCAGTTCCTGAAAAGGTGCCATCAGAAGCCATTCCGGATGGTGTGCAGCCAGACATGCCGTCGATCTGTGCGCCCACAGCTGCCGATACGCCGATGGTGCCTGGGCGTCCGATCAGATTTTGCAGGGCGCTCTGTGCCAGATAGAGATCGCGAACATCCATATTTAAGCAGACAGATCCGATAATTTTGTGATGTTCGTTCTCGATGAGCGTTGTGCAGGACTTAAAAAGCCGGTCTTTCTGGCTGGTATCGAGGGAAATGATCGAATGCTTGAGCGGCTCGATATCATTGCCAAGCTGTGTGATCATGCCGCCGCGCGGGGAACCGCCGACGTCGCGCCCGCTTAGCTGTGAGTTGAATGCGTAGACGATCGTGTGATCGTAGCCTTTGCGGTAATCGTGGACGATGATCTCACAGTTATCTCCGAGAAACTTTTGAAGTCCTTCGAGAAAACGGATGAGAAACTGAAAGTCCATGTAGTTGGAAATTTCCATGAATACCTCCTTTGGGGTGCTCTGTGCCTCGAGTGTGTATCGCAAAATTTTGCGTCTTAAAATAATTCGGAAAATGAAATGCACAGGGATTGTCTTTCTTTTGTCAAAGTTCCTGAAAAAAATTTTATCGCGTTCATTTTGCTGCGTCAATCCTGTTTCTATAGAAAAAAGTTAGTAGATAGGGAACATAAATAAGAGAATGTTCTCCTTTTTTGTTTAAAAATCAAAAATTCAGGTACAAGATAACGGGAAATGAGAGCAAACCTGTTTCTTTCATCATACTCTCAGACAAACTGTTTGTCAATTAACAAACCAAACTGTAAGTTTTTCTTGACAATTTGTCAGTGCATCCCTATAATTGAGAAAAAATCAAACAGACAGTTAGTCAAACAAAAAATAAGTTTGGAAAAATACAAACTGAAAGTGAGGGAGCAGGATGGACAGGGACAGTTATGTATATAAGACACCGGCTTCAAAGCTGGTACAGGTGGCTGCGATTGCGGCGGAATACAAGGGCAGACCGGATATGCTGATGACAGTGATCATCCGGGCGCAGAAGGTTGTGTCGGCATTTTCCAAGGAGGTGGCGTCAGTCATCGCCAGGGAGATGGATATTCCGATGAACAAGGTGTACAGTTTCATCACCTTTTATGCGATGCTGTCGGTAAAACCGAGGGGGCGCTACATTGTCCGGATGTGCAAGAGCGCGCCGTGCCACGTACATGGGGCGCAGGCAGTCGTTCAGGCGCTGGAGGATCAGCTCGGCATCAGCATCGGGGAGACGACCGAGGACGGAAGGTTCACCCTGGAATACTGTCCCTGCCTGGGACTCTGTGAAATATCCCCGGCGATCATGATCAATGAGCACGTGTACGGCAACCTGACGCCGGAATCGGTGCGGGATATTATCAAACAATATATACGGGAGGATGTGGAATAGTATGGAGGAAATGCACGTATTGCTGAAAAACCGCGGCAAGATTAATCCGAGAAGTTCACAGGAGTATGCGGACCGCGGCGGATTTGAAGCGCTGAAAAAAGCACTTTCGATGGACAGTGAAGCGATTATCGATGTGATCCGCGCCTCCGGACTTCGTGGACGCGGCGGTGCGGGATTCCCGACCTATCGCAAGATGGAGTTTACCGCCCACGCATCTGACCCAACGAGATACATCGTCTGTAACGCCGATGAGGGAGAGCCGGGAACGAATAAAGACCGGATTCTTCTCTCTACCGACCGTGTGCGGTCTTCGAGGGCATGGCGATTGCTGGAAAAGCAGTCGGCGCCCATACCGGATATATTTATCTGAGAGCCGAGTATACATATTTGTTCCCGGTATTAAAAGATGCGCTGGAGGATGCGGAAAAACGCGGATTTTTAGGAAAAAATATGATGGAGAGCGGTTTTGACTTTGAAATCAAGTTCCGCTCCGGTGCGGGTGCTTACGTCTGCGGCGAGGAGACGGCATTGTTTGAGTCCATTGAGGGAAAACGAGGCGAGCCACGTTTCCGTCCGCCGTTTCCAAGCATTCACGGACTCTTTGGAAAACCGACCATGTTAAATAACGTAGAGACGCTGGCGAATATTGCACCGATCCTCTTAAACGGAGCGGAATGGTACCGCAGCATCGGCACAGCGAACAGCCCTGGCACAAAGCTTTTTACGGTCTGTGGAAATGTAGTCCGCAGGGGCGTATTTGAATTTCCGATGGGCGTGAACCTCAAAGATATCATTTATGAAGTGTGCGGCGGCATCGCGGATGGAAAAGGGCTTCTGGGCGTGCAGACCGGTGGTACCTCCGGTGCGATCATCAATGCCGATCAGATCGATATGACACTGGATATTGATACAGTTTCGGCATCCGGCGGACGTCTTGGCTGCGGTACGATTCTGGTCATCGACGACAGCAACTGTATTGTAGATATTGTGCGAAACAATTTGGACTTCTTCCGCGGCGAGTCATGCGGAAAATGTACACCGTGCCGCGAGGGCGGCCAGCAGCTTTACAATCTGGTTACCCGCATCAGCCGGGGGCTGGCGACTCTGCCGGATCTGGAAAAAATCGATGAGCTGACGGAGACGATGCGCCTGACTGCCCTGTGTGGTCTGGGACATTCGACCGCTGTTCCGGTGCAGACGAGCATCCAGAACTTCCGTAAGGAATATCTGGCGCACATCGACCGCGATTACTGCCCGGTCTGCGCTCAGGCAGCCGTGGCGGAAGGAATTTATGAAGCAGAAGAAGATTATAGAAACGATGGAAACAGCCGGATGGGAAGACGGCGTGCAGCAGTCGGTGAACGCGATGTCATGTATGATTCGTATGACGCGTATGCGAGACACCGCAGCCGGGGAACATCCTACGCGGGACGATTTGAGCGGAGAGGAGGAAGAGAAGCATGATGGTACATCTGACAATCGACGGGCAGCCGGTAGAGGTGGAGGAAGGAACGACGATCCTACAGGCGGCGAAAAAAGCCTGTATCCACATTCCGACTCTCTGTTATCATGAGGATCTGAGCATCAAGGCGGTCTGCCGCATCTGCGTGGTCGAGGTAGAAGGACAGAGACTGCTTCCGACGGCGTGCAGCACACCGGTTTCGGAGGGAATGGTCGTGCAGACGGCCTCCCCGAAGGTATTGAAAGCGAGAAGAAATATTCTGGAACTGATTTTTGCGAGACATCCGCAGGAATGCCTCGTATGTCCGAAGGACGGAAAATGCGATCTGCAGAAGGTAGCGCAGGATGTCGGAATGCACCTCGATATCCGCTATGACAAGCAGCTCCGCCATCAGAAGGAGGACTGGAGTTCTCCGGCCATCATGCGGAATCCGCAGAAATGTATTCTGTGCGGGCGTTGTATGGAGGTCTGCAATGAGATTCAGGGAATCAATGTCCTTTCGAAGGAAAACCGTGGATTCCATACGCTGATTGCCCCGGCCTATGGGGAAAAACTGGCTGATACCAATTGTATTAACTGCGGCCAGTGCGTGCAGGTGTGTCCGACCGGAGCATTGACGGTGCATTATCATACCTACGGGTTATATCGCCAGAAAGAATTAGGCAAAAAACTGATTATCCAGGTGGCTCCGTCCGTCCGCATTACGCTGGCGGAGGCACTGGGCGAACAGCCGGGCGTTGTCAGCACAGGACGTCTGGTGTCGGCTCTCAAGCGCCTGGGATTTTACAAGGTATTCGATTCCGATTTCTCTGCCGATCTGACGATCATGGAGGAAGGAACCGAGCTTTTGAACCGCCTGCAGAACGGCGGAACCCTGCCGATGATCACCTCCTGCTGTCCGGCGTGGGTCAAATATTGTGAAACCTATGCACCGGAGTATACAAAGCATTTATCGACGGCGAAATCTCCGCAGCAGATGTTCGGCGCGCTGATTAAAACCTGGTTTGCGAAGCGCGAGGGCATCGATCCGGGTGAGATCTGCAGTGTTTCCGTTATGCCGTGTACGGCAAAGAAATTTGAGTGTACCCGTCCGGAAATGAAGGACAGCGGCTACCAGGATGTGGATATTTCCATCACGGTTCAGGAACTGGCTGCCTTGATCCGTGCCGGTGGAATCGATTTTGCCGAGCTTCCGGATACACCGTTTGACGATCCATTTGGCGAAGGAAGCGGCGCGGGACTTATTTTCGGTGCTACTGGCGGCGTCATGGAGGCGGCACTCCGCACCGTCTACGCGGTGGTAACCGGCAAAGAGATGGAACATCTCGACTATACACCGGTCCGCGGCTTCGAGGGAATCAAGGAATCACAGGTTGATTTGAACGGCAGAGTCATCAAGGTAGCGGTGGCACATGGCATTAAAAATGCGAAAGTTTTGCTGGAAAAGGTAAAAAACGGAACCGCCGATTATCAGTTTATCGAGATCATGGCATGTCCGGGCGGCTGCATCGGCGGCGGTGGAAATCCGCCTAAGACATGGTCGATCATGGAGAAGCGGAAGAAAGCCATCTATGAGGCAGAGGCAGAGCTTCCGGTCAGACAGTCGCACAAGAACCCGGCGATCCAGAAAATTTATGAGACGTATCTGGGAGAACCGTGCGGGGAGCTGTCACATAAGCTGCTGCATACAGAGTACTGCAACCGGCAGGATCTGTTGCAATAAATTATTTTATTCCAACCATCATTTTCTTAAAAACAAGGTGAAAACCTGAGAACGGCTTCCAGTGCTGCCGCTCTCAGGTTTTTCACGTCCCACTACGGCTCCTCCCAGGTTTCAATCCTCGCCTTACGGTTCAAAATTCCTTTCTCCCATATCATTAAATGCATCTTAAATTCAATCGAATCCTGCGCTGTCGTAAAGGGTTCTTCACGCAGCAGTTCGGAGCGGATGCCGCGCTTTTCAAGCTCTTTCTGTCTTTTTTTGGCAAGAAGTTCGAGAGCCAGGTGACGGGTCTGCTGGGCTTTTCCGAAGGTGCGGGACGGATAGGCGGAAGAGGCTTTTTGAAGTTTCCGGGTCAGGAGATCGACTGTCTTGGCATGGGTGTTCCGGTGCAGGAGGCGGGCAATCTGACGGGCACGGCGCTTGGTGGGGTGCTGCTCATAGTCCTTCAGGCGATGTAGCAGTTTTGGATCACCGGCTTCGACGGCGATGGACTGGAAGACGCGCGAAGCGTCTTCGGAGAGATGCCAGGGATTTTCACGGATGACGCGGTATTTTTCCGGGACCGCCGGGTAGCAGCAGACGTTTAGCGGAGGAAATTCCGCGAGGGAGGCAAGCTCCCGCTCGTTTGCGTTGCAGGAGTTTTCCCCCAGATAGTCGAGTTTGTCGCGCAGGATGGCGATGCGGTATTCGAGCTGGCGGAGGTATTCGTAGCCTTTCATCCAGAAGTGCCCGATCTGACTGTAGTCATAGTAGTGATTTTCGAGAGTCAGATCTTCGAAAAAGAGTGTGACAACCGAGTCTCCCTGATGGACGATCAGGGCGTAGCGTTCGTTTTCATCCTGGGTTAAGAGGGCATCGAGTTCGCCCTCGTATGCCGGATCGTAGGTACCGGTCAGGCGGGCGTTGTGGAAGAGAAGGAAACTTTCGACTGCATCATTCATCAGGTAAACCAGGCGGATCGTGTCGGGAGCAGAAGTGCCGGTTTCCGGGAGAATAAGTTCGAACTGGTTTTCGGATAATAGTAATTCTAACATGGAAAAGGGATCCATTTTATAAAACTCCTTAATGTATAAAAATCAAAATGTTTTCCGACACAGGCAGAAAAACGGAGCCAGTGACTATCGTATTCTCAATACAGGAAAACATAGAACAATCATGGTAATTATAAGAGAAATAAGAAGAGGATGCAAGAGAAGAGCAATGCTGCTGCCGGATTGTACAAAATTTTCAGCTCAGAAAAATTTTTCCAGTGAATCGTAACATTTTCTATGTTTCACAAAAAAAGATAGTAAAACCGCGCGATTCGTGTTAATATAAGAAAGCATAAGAATAATCGCGGTGTTTTTGCAGCGGCGGTGAAAACCACAAAGCTGCGTAAGAGACTGCAAGTATGAATAGAAAGGAAAATTTATCATGGAAATCACAAAAGCAACCACGATGGGCGAGATGCTTCAGTATGATATGGGTATTGCATATGTTCTGATGGAGGCAGGCATGCACTGTGTTGGCTGTCCGTCTTCGATCGGTGAGTCTCTGGAGGAGGCCTGCATGGTACATGGTCTGAACGCAGACGAGGTTATGGCAAACATCCAGGAGTACCTGAACGCAAAGAAAGAGTCTGAGCAGGCTGAATAATTCAAATTTTAGATTTTAATAAAATTCTGGATAAAAAGACGCTGTGTACGAAGTAATGAGGCTTCAGCATAGCGTCTTTTTCGTTGTTTTATAGGAAAGAACGCCTCATAAAGCAAGAGTGAAAAATACTCGGATTGTTGTTTAGAGACTGAAAATTGTGTAAAATTAGTATACATTACAGAATTGACGTGATAAAAAGAACTCGTTATAATGGCATAAAAAAATATTTTTACTTTTTTTCGGGGAGTGGCTTAAACATATAACCGGACAAAAGATAAAGTAGTACATAAAGATACAATGGAGGGATGGGAGTATGTTCAGTAAGCGTGAGTATGAATACGTGATGGAAATTGCGAAGGAAGGAAGTTTTTCAAAAGCAGCCCAGAAACTCTATATTTCCCAGCCAGCCCTCAGCGGCGCGATCAAGAAGATAGAGAAGCAGTTATATGGAATCGCTCTCTTTGACCGTAATGTGAACCCGGTGGCACTGACCCCGGCGGGGCAGTATTATCTGGAAAAAACGCGGAAGATATACGAGCTCAGCAATGAGATGGAGCAGCATTTTGCAGAGCTGGCGGGTATCCGTTCCGGTGTGATTAACATCGGAAGCTCCGGATATTTCTGTGCGTATTTTCTTCCGGAGGTGATCCGGGGCTATTGCAGACTGAATCCAAAGTGCCGGATCAACGTGACGGAGACGGATATTTCAGGGATGGATGCGGGGCTTAGAACCGGGCAGTTTGATATCACGATGGATGTCGAGGCACTCGACCCGGAGATGTTTGAGAGTGTGACGCTGGGGTATGAGTATATGATTATGGCGGTTCCTGCTTCCTTTGCTGTGAATGAGAAGCTGAAAGAGTTTCAGATCTCCAGGGAATCAATCCTGGAGCGGAGTTTTCTGGATGAAGCGGTGCGTGCGGTGGACCTTTCCAAAGTCTCGAAAGAACCATTTCTGATGCTGAAAAAGAATCAGGATTCTTATAAAAGGAGTATGGATATCTGCGCCCACGCTGGTTTCGAGCCGAAGGTGATTATGTATTTTGATCAGCTTCAGACTGCCTATAATGTGGCGCGGAGCGGACAGTCCGGTATCATCTTTTTTAGGGATGCACTGCTGAAATACATAGAGAAAACGGAAAAACTCTGTTATTACAAGATTGGCGATCCGCTGGCAAAGCGTGCAATCCTTTTGTCGATGAAGCGCTATCCGGGCGTGGGGGCAACAGTAGATGATTTTATCAAATACATTCTACTGGCTAAAAAATAGTTTAAAATTTCACAAAATACTGATAGGAAATTGCTTATAGTGCCATATTTAAAAATAACTCGGATTTTTAACCAGATAAAATACTGGAGTATATCCCATAGCTGAAAAAATAGAAACTCGGATGCAGAGCCTGGGCGGCGGCTATTCCCATGACTGTGCGAAAGCGATTGCACTGGTGCCGTTTTTCAAGGCTGCATATTAAAATAAGTGTTCAAATTCTCAGTGTCATGGACAGGCATAAGGATTCTCCTATGGACATCAAACATACTACTAGAACGATTAACTTATAAAATCCATAATAAAACGATTATATATATTTAAAATCATACGTCTGGAACAGGCATTTCCACTTCCTCCAACCACAAGGAAAGCCTGTATCCAGGCGTATTTTCGCTTATTAGGGAAGGTCAAGTATCATTTTAGACACGTTATGGTCCATAACCATTTACCTATACGTCCATATTCGAAAGAGAGTTGGAACATTTTTGGTGGGAATGGTAAAGTAATGTCAGAAAGAAACAGAGAGCTTCATGAGGTTGGGTTTCAGACGCTGAAACAAAATGAAAAGAAACAGACAAATAGAACTTCTGAAGAAGCAATCTCTGACAGATAAAGGAGGAAACCATATGAGATTTGCAACTATCAAAGTGAACGGAACAGAACAAGCCGGTATCGTCTTAAAGAATGGAGTGCTTCCGATTGAGGCACTGAATGCAGCAAAGGGAACTGCATGGGCCGAGGATGTCATGAGTCTCATCCAGAAGCAGCAGATTCCGGGACTGACAAAATGGTATAACGCAGGCGGCAAGGAAGAGCTGGAAAGTATTCCGGGACTGGTTCCGAGCGAGAAAGTTGTATACGGACCGCTCTACCGCAACCCGAAACGTATCTTTGGTATCGGCCTTAACTATGTAGACCATGCCGGAGACATCGGTTCTGCAGCTCCGAAGGGATTTCCGGGAAGCTTCTTCAAGCAGGCAGACACCCTGATTGGTCCGGGCGATGAAATCCTGCTTCCGAAGTTAAAAGAAGCACAGAAAACCACCGCAGAGGCTGAGCTTGGAATCATCATGGGCAAGGATTGCAGAGATGTATCCGAAGAAAACTGGCAGGATGCCATCGTCGGTTACACCACCATCCTTGATATGACCGAGGAATCCATCTTAAAGGGAAATGATTATGTAAGCGGCAATCCGAGATATTTAACTATCGTAAAGAACTTCCCGACCTTCTTCTCCTTCGGTCCGGAGCTTGTAACTCCGGATGAGGTACCGGATGTCAATGAACTTCTGGTTCAGAGTGTTCACAACGGTGAAGTTCATGCAGAAAACGTAGTAGCAAACATGACCCACAGACCGCCGCGTCTGGTATCCCTGCACAGCAGCATCCAGCTGGTACGCCGGAGACATCCTTTCCACCGGAACACCGAGAGCGTTCCACATCCAGGATGGCGATGTAGCAGAGTGCCGCATCACCGGACCGGACGGATTCGAGATGACACCACTTGTAAACCCGGTTGTTGATTTAAAGAAACATCCGGAGAAAGAAGCGTAAAAAATGAGATTTCATCCGTGATGGATGGAGATAAAAATGGGCTGCATGGTGATTTCCCCCAAATAGAATCGCCTTGTAATATGTACCGGGGATGGCGTGAAAGCGCCATCCCAATTCCAAGAAACTGACACATATCAGATACATTTGGGAAATAAGATACTTCAAAAAAACGAAAAATTCAAAAAGAACATTCAAATCATTTTATATATTCATTTTAAGCAGGAGGTAGCAACATGGATTTAGGATTAAAAGACAAAGTAGTTCTCTGTATGGCATCAGCAGCCGGACTTGGCAAGGGAATTGCAACCGAGATGGCAAGAGAAGGTGCAAAGGTTATGATTTGTACCGCAGAACCGTTTAAAGATCAGCTTCTGGAAGCACAGGCTGAGATTGAGAAAGAAACCGGAAACCGTCCGGAGACCTTCCTCTGCGATGTTAACAAGGCGGAGGACATCGAGGCACTTGTAAAACACACCGTTGAAACACTGGGCGATATCTACGCACTCGTAAATATGTGTCCGGGTCCGAAGCCGGGACCGTTCGTAAGCTTTGATGATGCGGCATGGGAGGGCGCTTTTGAGATGTGCCTGCTCTCCTACGTAAGAACCATCCGTGCGGTACTCCCGTCCATGAAACGTCTCGGCGGCGGTCGTATCGTAAACTCAACTTCTTCTTCCGTTAAGGACTGCCTGGACAACCTGATTCTTTCCAATACCATGAGAATGGGCGTTGTCGGCATGAGCAAGACCCTGGCGAGTGAGGTCGGCAAAGACAATATCTTAGTCAATGTCATTGGACCAGGTCGTATCGGCACCGCAAGAATTGAGAATCTGAACAAGATGCGTGCAGACAAGGCTGGCATCAGCGTAGCAGATTACGAGAAGGAAGACCTGAAGAAGTTCCCGATGGGACGCTACGGCACCATCGATGAATACGGACGTCTGGCTACATGGCTGTGCTCCGAGGCGAATACATACGTATCTGGTCAGACCATCCTGTTAGACGGTGCGATGACAAGAGCATACTAATTGCAAAACATGGCAAAGATGCATTTCCGGAATGCAGGACATCCGGAAGAGTTCACGGAAGGCATGTTTTGCAGGTGAATTGGGAAATTTACCCGGAACTGCAGATACCTCTCTCCCGGAGGACATTTGGGGAAATGAAATCTGGGAGAGAATATAGCATAGAGGAGGTTGTTTAAAGCAGGCACTTTTGAAATAGAAAGTGCTGTGAAACAACATGGTGGTCACATATGTGTGAACAGTAAGTGAGGGTATTGCATAAGAAGGGGAATATTCATGAAAGAAAAAAAGAAATTGAGCTTGGCGACAAAGACGTTCATCGGTTTTGGTCTTGGTATTGTCATCGGACTCGTATTTGGAGAAAAAGCAACCATTGTAAAACCTCTGGGAACCATCTTTTTAAATATGATTAAAATGATTGTCGTTCCGATGGTATTCTTTTCCATCACAGCGGGAGTCGCGAGCTTAGGAGACTTGAAAAAGCTTCGGAACATTGGCGTGAAGGTGGTTGGACTGTATGCGCTGACATCTGCACTCTGTGTAGGATTAGGGCTTATCATGGCAAACATCATCAATCCAGGAAAAGGATTTGATTTAACCGCGTTATCACAATCGACTGATTATGAGGCGCAGGCGATGCCGAGTATCATTGATACGTTAATCGATATGTTCCCATCCAACATTTTCACTTCTTTTACCAACACAAATATGCTGCAGATTATTGTATTTTCGGTATTCTTAGGCGTAGCACTTATCATGATGGGAAAAGAGGGGGAACGCCTTTTAGCAGGTGTACAGAGCTGTGCCAATGCAATGTATAAAATCACAGCCATTGTTATGGAGTTTTCTCCGATTGGTGTATGTGCACTGTTAGCAGATTCAGTTGGTGCATATGGTCTGAAAATCTTTGGACCGCTCGGAAAGCTGATTCTCACGGTTCATGCTTCCGATGTAATCCTTGTTTTACTGATGTATATTCCGATGGTAGCGCTTCTGGCAAAGTTCCCGGTAAAGAAATGGCTGCAGGGTATCTGGAAAGTATGGGTTGTAACGGCCAGCACCACCAGCAGCAGCGGTTCTCTTCCGATCACAACCTCTGTTACGAATGATGAGTTTGGTGTATCTTCCGAGTTATCATCGTTCTCCCTGCCGCTTGGCGCAACCATCAACATGAATGGTGGATGTATCTACTATGCAGCGGCTATCGTAATGACGGCACAGATTTATGGAATGAACCTGACACCGTCCGCATTGGTAAACATTATTATTTCTACTGTATTAGTAGCTATGGGCTGTCCGGGTGTTCCGGGAGGCGCGATCATCATGACCACGATTCTTCTGACGAACATGGGACTTCCGCTGGAGATTGTAGGTCTGATTGCCGGTATCTTCCGACTGATTGATATGGCAAATACAACCTTTAACGTAACCGGTGATGTGGTAACCACCATGGTGGTAGCACGTAGCGAGGGCATGATGCATACGCTGGGAACTGGTGCGGAAACCGAGACAAAGGCAGCGTAAGGGCTGGAGAACAGAAAAACGGAATTCCGGCCGGCTACCAGGAAAAATAAAATATTCTTGGAAAAGTGTCAGCAGATGCGGACCAATGAGAATCTGAGAGTATATGCAGAATGAAAAGGAGATTTTATTATGGATAAATTATTCGCAAAAAGAATGGATGAACTGGTTCCGTCTGGAATCCGTAAAGTAAACGAAAAGGCGCTGGCAATGGAGCGCGCAGGAGAGACGGTCATTCACTTTGAGTTAGGACGTCCGGATTTCGATACACCGGAATACATCAAGAATGCCTGCATCGAGGATATCAAAAAAGGCGATGTATTCTATACTTCCAACTTTGGTACCATGGAGCTGCGGGAGGCGATTGCCTGGAAATTAAAGACGCAGAACAATGTAGAGTACAAACCGACTGAGATCATCGTCAGTGTAGGTCTTTCCGAGGCAGTTTTTGATGTCATGGCAGCAATTCTCGACGAGGGCGATGAGGTTCTGGTTCCGAATCCGGGCTGGTTAAACTACTTAAATGTTCCGAAGCTTCTGGGCGCGGTTCCGATTACCTATACATTGAAAGAGGAGAATGATTACCAGATTGATCTCGATGAGATTCGTGCAAAGGTTACCCCACGGACCAAGGCACTCGTTCTTATCACTCCGAGCAATCCGACCGGCGGTGTGCTGGCAGAGGATGTGCTGAAAGAACTGGCAGAGATTGCTGTGAAGAACGATATCATGATTATATCAGATGAGGTATATGAGAGACTGTTATACGATGATGCAAAACACATCAGCATCGCCTCTCTTCCGGGCATGAAGGAGAGAACCATCACATTAAACGGCTTCTCCAAAGCATACTCCATGACCGGCTGGCGTCTCGGCTACGCAGCCTGCAGCGAAGAGATTGTCAAGACTGTCAATAAGCTGCATCAGCACGTGGTTACCTGTGCAAGTTCCTTCGTACAGAAAGCCGGCGTCGTAGCGCTGAAAGAAGAGAAGAACGAAGTAGCAGACATGGTAAAAGAGTATCAGAGACGTCGCGACTATGCAGTTAAAGCAATCAACGAGATCGACGGACTGAGCTGCCGCTGCCCGAAGGGTGCGTTCTACATCTTCATCAACATCGAAAAACTCGGCATGAGTGGACAGGAATTTGCCCCGTTGCTTCTTGAAAATGCCAAGGTAGCAATGGTACCGGGCGATGTATTCGGAAGCGAAGGCGACCACTATATCCGTATGTCCTTTGCAAACAGCTATGAGAATGTTGTTGAGGGATGCAAGAGACTGAAGGAATTTGTGGAGAAGATTCGTAAGTAATTTTAGAATTATAGAGAAATAGACTTCATACAACCTAATACACATATAAAAAAATTGAGCAGGTTGTCATATCCAGAAGGTGTGGCAACCTGTCTGAGTATTATTTTGCTTTACAGTTTGTCCTTTACAGATGTTTGTTAATGACTGGAGACATGATCCTTCAACTTGAACAGTTCTTAAGAGGAAGAGAACTGCAAATGCTGTATAGGAGCAAGCTTATAGAAAGATCGCTTTGCAAAAAAAATTATTATAATGACAAAACAGGAGGGGAACAAACAAATGAAAAAAGTCATGTATGTAGAACGAGAAAGAGACGAACACGGGATGTATGATGGCATTTCAGATGCGATGAAAAATCTGGATACAGAACTGGTTATTTCATTGGATCCGAAGGTGGTTGAAGAGTGCGATGGCATCTTGTTTCCAGGCGGTCTTCCGGATGTGGACCCGGCTCTCTATGGGGAAGAGAACCAGGGCAGCAAAAATCTGGACCGGGAACTGGATGAGCTTCAGCTTGCAGTTGTGGACGCGGCCGTTAAGGCTAAAAAACCAATTTTAGCGATTTGCCGAGGAATGCAGCTTGTCAACATATATTTTGGAGGAACCATTATTCAGGATCTGGAAAAAGGCAATATGCATACATATGAGTCAGGTGAAATTAAGCTGCATAATACGATTAATATCCGGAGAACACCGTTTGAGCTGATGTATGGGGCGAGCGGAATTGTAAACTCTGCACATCATCAGGCGGTTAAGAAGCCGGGAAAGGGATTTAAGATTGGCCAGGTATGGTTTTCCGGAATCCTTTCAAAAGAAGAAAAAGAAGAATGGATGAGAAAAATTGAAAATGAAGAAAAAGTTGAAGTGGAGTGTAAACGAAGCTGCATTATAGAGGGAATGGTCCATAAGGAACTTCCGATTATCGCGGTTCAGTGGCATCCGGAACTGATGCATGCGGATCCGGTTAGTGGAACGTTGGATCAGGATCGGATGTTTGTATATTTTGCATCTATGTACGAGTAATAAGAAAGCAGAGCTTATTAAGAAGGGAGATACGTATGGCAATCTATAATGCAATTATGGCGTTTACTGGGTGGATGTGGACACTTCCGATGCTGATTGTTCTGATTGGCGGAGGTCTGGTTATCACGGTCGCCTGCGATTTTGTACAGATCAAGCATTTTGGACATATGCTTAAGACAACCTTTGGAGATGCAGCACATCATAAGGATGAATCAGGTATTTCCAGCTGGTCGGCTATGGTGGCTACACTGGCCAACACGATCGGAACAGGAAACATCATTGGTGTCGGCAGCGCAATTGCACTGGGTGGACCGGGAGCTGTCTTTTGGATGTGGGTGATTGGATTTATCGCGATGGCTTTAAAATATGCGGAGGCTCTGCTGGGCGTTTACACACGGCAGAAAGATGAAAATGGACAGTGGCGTGGCGGAGCCAATATTTATCTGGCGAAGATATGGAAACCGCTTGGATGGATTTGGGCGGTATCCTGTTGCTTTGGTATGGGAATTGGCTGCGGCGTACATACAGGAGCCATTACATCATCCGTTGCTACGTTTGGCGTCCAACCAATGATTACAACCATTATCTGCTGCGTGATTATTATTGCAGTTCTCCTGGGCGGATTAGGTGCCCTGGTAAAGGTAACCGATAAACTGGTCCCGACGATGGCATTTATTTACATGGCAGCGGGAGCAATCCTGATTATTTTAAATATTCAAAATTTTGTTCCAGCATTTGTATCTATCTTTACGAACGCATTTACCGGAACGGCAGCAACCGGCGGATTTGCAGGAGCGGCGCTCTCAGCTACGATTAAAAATGGATGCGCAAGAGGTGTTTATTCGAATGATGGCGGAAACGGAAGTGCAAGTATCCTTCATGCCCAGGCGAATACCAATGAACCGGTAAAACAGGGAATGTTCGGTATTTTTGAAGTATTTATGTGTACGATGGTTATCTGTACATTCAGTGCGATGGTTATTTTGGTAACTGGAACATGGACAACAGGTGCTCCGGGTTCTGTCCTTGCAATCAATGCATTTGGCACGATTGGCTTAATCGGAAGACTGGTAGCTTCCATCAGCTTGATTTTGTTTGCAGCATCCTCGGCGTTATCCATGTCAACTTCTTCCGGAATTCTGGCAGAGAACCTGCTCGGTAAAGCAGCCAGAAAAATAATGCAGGTGCTGGTAGTTGTATTTTGCTTCTTAGGCGGAACGGTTGGTGTAGATGCAGCTCTGCCGTGGGTAGATGTCGGAAATATGATTATAATTTTAGTTCATGTCATTGGCATTATGTTCTGGGTTCCGAAAATGCGGGAACTGACACTTGATTACTTTAAACGTCTGAAAAATGGGGAAGTAGAGGCGTAAGAGGATGATTTTGTGGATGGTTGCAGTGTAATCGGCACTATTGAAATACAAAAACGTGTAAACTTGAAAGTATTAGTATTAAATAAATGGGAGATGGAAAGATGACAAACTTTGTTGCAGTACTGACGATTAAAAGCGGGAAAAGAAGTGAATACGCAGCGGAACTCAGACGCTTGCAGCTGATTGAAAACTTCCGCAAGCAAAAGGGTAATATTTATTATCAGATTGGTGAATCGATCACGGACTCTGATAAAATGGTAGTATCCGATGCCTGGGAAAAGGAGGCTGATTTTAAAGCGCATTGCAGCTCTGAACTGGTTCAGAATGAGTGGAATGAGCTTTATAAAAAATATGTAGAAGCAGAAGTATCAGATGTCTATGAAAAATAAAGGCCGGTAAATGGTAAAGCTGAAGGACATTTAGGATAGAATTACCTAAATGTCTTTTGGCTGCTCC
This sequence comes from Clostridium sp. AF22-10, assembly GCF_003478725.1. Taxonomy (NCBI): domain Bacteria; kingdom Bacillati; phylum Bacillota; class Clostridia; order Eubacteriales; family Clostridiaceae; genus Clostridium; species Clostridium sp. AF22-10. Next base: position 54,674 of record NZ_QUFZ01000014.1, on the reverse strand, counting down.
GGAAATAGGGGGCAGAGTATTGATATATATTCAAGCATGGAGGAAGAGTTTGTGAATAAGAAAATTGTAATTTTAAATGGAAGCCCGAGGGAAAAGGGAAATACAGCTGCATTAGTAAATGCATTTTCAAAAGGCGCCGAGGAGGCCGGAAATACCGTCCGGATTTTCTGGCTTGGAAAGATGGAGATCCATGGCTGTAAAGGATGTTTTGGAGGAAAAAATGAGGAAGAATATCCCTGCGTCCAAAAAGATGATATGCAGCAGATTTATCAGCCGGTGAAAGAGGCAGATGTCGTTGTTATGGCATCACCGCTATATTATTGGAATATGAGTGGGCAGCTCCGGACGGCAGTGGATCGTTTGTTTGCACTTGAAGAAGGAAATAAAAATTACCTTCGCGGCAATAAGTCATCTGCACTTCTGATGGCAGCGGAAGGAAATGGGTTTGAGGATGCGGTGGTATATTACGATCACCTGATGGAATATTTAAGATGGAAAAATCTGGGCCATGTCCTGGCGGGCGGCAATATGATGCCGGGAGACGTTGACGGGAAAAAAGAAGTGGAACAGGCATATGAATTAGGAAAAAGCATTTAATTTATGTCTATTGCTGCCCATTTTCGGAAAATAAACGGTTCAAAGGCATATTTGAATGGAAGAGCGGAGTGAAGAGCACAAACGCCGGCCATCACTTTTTAGAAGAAAAGCCAGGATGGCGTTTGTGGGTATGAAATTATAGCCGATGCTTGTCACCCCAGTCACACATTCCGTCTAAAATGGGAATCAGGGACTTTCCGCGCTCGGTTAAGCTGTATTCTACTTTTGGAGGAATTTGTGGGTATTCTTCGCGATGAATTAATTGATCCATTTCAAGTTCTTTTAGGGTAGAACTAAGTGTTTTGTAAGAAATTCCACCGATATACTTTTTCATTTCATTGAAACGGACGACACCAAATTCCATCAGGGTATAGAGGATGGTCATTTTGTATTTTCCGTTGATTAATGACAGTGTGTAGCTAAATCCAGTGGTTTCCAATTGTTCTTTTGATATGCAGCGGGCCCCCATTTTACACTCTCCTTTTGGTTAGTATTGCACTTTTATGTGCGTACTTGTTCTTTTGATTATTATTGATATAATTATAATATAGTTATTAAGTAAAGTCAATTTGAACCGAAAAGAATGTGCGGATGGATGTCCTCTTACATAAACAGCTTGGACACCGCGAAAGAAAATAAACATATAAGGCAAATTGCTTTACATAAAATTAAAATGTATTCATTAAGGAGGAAACGATTATGAGAGCAGAATTAAAAGAGTATCAGGCGGTAGAAGAAGCAGCAATGAAATTTGTTAAGAGTGTCGCAGAGGGAAACAGTAAATATGCGAAAGAGCTGTTTACCGATGAAGCGGTTCTGTTTGGCTATCTGGATGGAAAACTGGAGCATGGTTCGATTGAGCAGTTTTATCATAATGTAGATACCGTTCCTGGTGGAGACAATTTTAAAGCCCGCGTTGATGTACTTCTGGTAGAGGAATCACTTGCGGTTGTACGTGTTCTGGAAGAAGGCTGGGGCAATCGGATTGATTTCACAGATGTATTGCTTCTGTTAAAGATGAATGGTGAATGGAAGTGCGTAGCGAAAGCATACAATCAGAATTCCAACACGATTCAGCGGTAATTAAAAAATAGTTGTTTGGATTTGGCGCAGCGGTTCTTGTAACTGCTGCGCATATTTTGGATGATAGGAAACTTTTTAATCATACCGAAATAGAAAGTGAGGAAAAGATGAAAAAGCTTTGTAGTAAACCCATATCTATTTCTAATGCCAACCTATATGATGATTCAGTGGATATTATGATGATGGCATGGAAGAGCAGTGCAGGATTGATGAAAAAGTGATGAGCAGGCTGCCACATTGAGGGAGATGTGGCAGCCTGTTTGGAACATGGCAAAAGAAGTATATTGACCTACTATATGAATTCGAAAATATGGTCAAAGGACTGGAGCTGGATCAAGAGGAAGTTTAAGCAGAAGAAGCAAATGCGAAAAGCACATGAAAGACATTTGGGAACAATAGAAGACTTTCATGTGCTTTTTGTGCTTAATAGAGCCTATGGCTTTATTCTTTTATTTTGTTTGCTTCCAGATTCCGGTAATACTCCTTCACCATATCGATAAAATCCTTCGCGTGTGGTGAAATAATGCTGTTCTTCTTATATAAAAGCAGCAGCGGCACGCTGAACGGTGGATTGTCTACGGTGAAGAATGCAAGCTGCTCCACGTGGGCAGTGTGGCGGATTCCGCCTTCCGGGAGGAAGGTGATGCCGAACCCTCTTGCCGCCAGGTTGACCGAAGTCGTACTGCTGGTGGTGTATAGGGCATCCTTTGGTTCCATATTCATCTTGGCAAAGAGGTTTTTCATGGCGTGTCCCATGACCTGATCCTCCTGCAGCAGGATGAAGCGTTCCCGGCGCAGCTTTTTCATGTCGATTGGAAGCGGATGGTCCGGAGTGCCTGCTTCCAGACCGCGGATAGCCGGATGGTCCTTGCTGGCTACCAGAAGGAGGCGCTCATTGAAGACGGTGTCATAGACGAAATCATCCAGATTGAGCGGCATATTCATCAGAGCGAAATCGATCTGATCCTCCTGTAACAGCTTGGAAAGCTGGGCAGTGTGGTGTTCACGTAAGGTGATGCGGACATCCGGGTGGCTTTCAGAGTAGCTTGGCAGGATATCCGGCAGCAGGACGGATCCGCGCCACAGCGTCATGCCGACATTCAGAGTACGGCTGCGCCCCGTTTTCAGCTCGCCGAGCTGTTCCTCAAACTGCCCGGTCAGGACTCCGACACTTTCCAGATAACGCATATAGATTTTTCCTGCCTCAGTTAGTTTGAGCGGCATATGGCTGCGATCGAAGAGCTTGACACCTAATTCCTTTTCGGTTCGTGCGATACACTGGCTTAAATATGGCTGTGACAGATATAATTTTTCAGCCGCTTTGGAAATGCTTCCCTCACGGACGGTGGTAATAAAATACTCCGGGTTTTTAATATACATTTTTCCGCCTCCATTTAGCTTAATTAGCCTTTGCTTTATAGGACTATTTTTAAATGCTTATATTATTGTAAAAAAACAATATTTATATTCTCGTTCCGGGGATGGTATTTCAAGTTGATGCGTGTTATATTATAGCCATCAGGAAAAAACAAGAGTTTTCACTTAGAAGTATCCTAATAATATATAATAATATTACAATAGCGATATGTCAAGTGAAGAACCGACCTGATTCTATACCAATCCCTTTTATGTATAAGTATTGACAGGTATCCGTTACCAGTTTATTTCTTTTTATTTATGTAAACCCTATTGCATCAACCCTCCATGTGCGGTCAGAAGCCAATGACAGCACTACAGCAGTTATCCGAAGATTCCCTCTTGGAGGATAACATGCGTTTCCACGGAATTGCTGCCGATTGGGTAACGGATTTCAAGGCAGAAGTGGAGCAAAGATTTAATAAAAAACCGTTTAGTCAGGAGTTGACCCCTCCTAGCTGGACGGTTTTTTATTGTCTGGATAAGTAAGGTGGAATAGCTTGAGCACATTATATACCCCATTTTTAACTAGGTTTTTTCAAAAACCCGCTCATTCTTGCTTGTATTTTTTCAATTTTCCTATATAATAATAAAGAACGTAGATGAAGCTTTTACCTTTATTGCTACAAACTATGTACGCAGCAAATGTTTACAGGCGGGGAGTTCCTGCCGTGAGATTCCGTGTGATACAATCACAATAAAGGCAGGCGTGCATACACTAAGAAGAAAGGCGGATTTATTAGTTATGAAACAGTTGATTTATCTGGACAATGCGGCGACAACCAAAACGCGTCCGGAAGTAGTGGAGGCAATGCTCCCGTATTTTACGGAGTATTACGGCAACCCGTCTTCCGTTTATGAATTTTCGGCAGAGCCGAAGAGAGCGATTGCACAGGCCCGCGAGACGATCGCGAAAGCGCTGGGCGCAAAGTCCAACGAGATTTACTTTACCTACGGCGGCACGGAGTCTGATAACTGGGCGCTGATTTCCACAGCAGAGGCATATCAGGCAAAGGGCAAGCACATTATCACGACCAAGATTGAGCACCATGCGATTCTGCACACCTGTGAGTACCTGGAGCAGAGAGGCTTTGAGGTTACTTATCTGGATGTAGATGAGTTCGGTGTTGTTAAATTAGACGAGCTGGAGAAGGCGATCCGTCCGGACACCATCCTCATCTCTGTTATGTTTGCAAACAATGAGATCGGTACGATTGAGCCGATCAAGGAAATTGGTGAGATTGCGAAGAAACACGGCATTTTATTCCACACCGATGCGGTACAGGCATTTTGTCATGTTCCGATCAATGTAGATGAGTGTCATATCGATATGCTCAGTTCCAGCGCCCACAAGTTAAATGGACCGAAGGGAACCGGCTTCCTTTATATCCGTACCGGATTAAAGACTCGTTCCTTCATCCACGGCGGCGCGCAGGAGCGTAAACGCCGCGGCGGTACCGAGAATACGGCTGGTATCGTAGGATTCGGCAAGGCAGTTGAGATTGCGATGGCGACGATGGAAGAGCGCACAGCAAAAGAAAAAGCGATGCGTGACCACCTGATCGAGCGTGTATTAAAAGAAATTCCATTTGCACGCCTCAACGGACATCCGTCCCAGAGACTTTCCAACAATGCAAACTTTGCATTCCAGTTCATCGAGGGTGAATCCATGCTGATCATGCTTGACATGGAAGGCATCTGTGGTTCCAGCGGTTCTGCATGTACCTCCGGATCCCTGGATCCGTCCCATGTACTTCTGGCGATCGGACTGCCGCATGAGATTGCACACGGTTCCCTGCGTCTGACCCTGTCAGCCGAGACAACCATGGAGCAGATTGATTTCACGGTAGACTGCTTAAAGAAGATTGTAGAACGTCTTCGTTCTATGTCTCCGCTGTATGAGGATTACATTAAGAAACATCCGCAGCAGTAAGATTTAGACATTTTAAGCAAAATGAACATTCACAGTGAATGAAGATATAGAGAGGAAACACCCGATGTATTCAGAAAAAGTAATGGATCATTTCCAGCATCCGAGAAATGTAGGCGAGATTGAAAATGCCAGCGGTATGGGTACCGTCGGCAACGCAAAATGCGGTGATATTATGCGTATTTACCTGGATATCGATGACAACCAGATCATCCAGGATGTAAAATTTAAAACATTTGGCTGCGGTGCAGCCGTTGCGACCAGCAGCATGGCGACCGAGATGGTAAAAGGAAAAACTATCCAGGAAGCGATGGAAGTTACCAACAAAGCTGTTATGGAGGCACTGGACGGACTTCCGCCAGTTAAGGTACACTGTTCTCTGCTCGCAGAGGAGGCAATTCACGCTGCTCTCTGGGATTATGCTCAGAAGAATGGCATTGAGATCAAAGGACTCGTAAAACCGAAGACGGATATCGGCGAGGAAGACGTCGAAGAAGAGTATTGATGAAAAAGAAAAAAGTAGTAGTCGGCATGTCAGGAGGAGTTGACTCCTCCGTGGCTGCCTGGCTTTTAAAAGAACAAGGATACGATGTGATCGGCGTCACAATGCAGATCTGGCAGGATGAGACGAATGTAGAGCAGGAAGAGCACGGCGGCTGCTGTGGTCTGAGCGCTGTCGATGATGCCAGACGGGTTGCGGAACGGCTTGAGATCCCGTATTACGTGATGAACTTCAAAAAAGAGTTCAAAGAAAATGTCATGGATTACTTTGTACAGGAATATCTGGACGGACACACACCAAATCCATGTATTGCCTGTAACCGATATGTAAAATGGGAGTCCCTTTTGCAGAGAAGTCTGGAAATTGGGGCTGATTATATTGCAACGGGACATTATGCGCGCGTGAGGAAGCTGCCGAATGGCCGCTATGCGATCTGCAAGTCTGCGACGGCGGCGAAGGATCAGACCTACGCGCTTTATAACCTGACCCAGCATCAGCTTGCACACACTTTGATGCCGGTCGGCGAATATACGAAAGACAAGATTCGAGAGATGGCGGAGGAGATTGGACTTCCGGTGGCACACAAGCCGGACAGTCAGGAGATCTGTTTCGTGCCGGACAACGATTATGCAAAATTTATCGAGGAAAATAGTGATTGCCGGATTGACGAAGGCAATTTTGTAGATAAGTACGGCAATATTTTAGGTCATCATAAAGGAATTACCCATTATACGGTGGGACAGAGAAAGGGCTTAAATCTGGCACTTGGTCATCCGGTGTTCGTGACGGAGATCCGTCCGGAGACGAACGAGGTTGTGATCGGGGAAAATGAGGACGTCTTTTCTAACCGCCTGACCTGCCGGAACCTCAACTGGATGGCGATTGAGGATCTGGGCGATCAGGAGATGCGCGTCAGTGCGAAGATTCGTTACAGCCACAAAGGGGCATCCTGTACGATCCGCAAGATTGGCGAAGATCGGGTGGAATGCGTATTTGATGAGCCGCAGAGAGCGGCGACGCCGGGACAGGCAGTCGTTTTTTATGACGGCGAATATGTCGTAGGCGGCGGTACGATCGAATAATTTAGAAATGAAAGAAGATTTTAATTGGGCTGAAATCTCTGTCGGCATCAAAGTTGTGCTGCGATGCGATTGATTGGAAACAGTGAATGCGCGGATCATGGAGAGGTTAGAATCTTCTGTAAGATTGGAGTTTTTTATAAATGGCAAGAGGAGAAAGCAGAAAAAGAAAGCCAGGCACACCGGATTACCGGAAACGTTTCTGGGCGGCGGTGACCGCGATTGTGGTCGCGGCGGGTTCCATTGGCGTAAGCCATGCGGGATTTACCCTTCCGAATCAGGCACAGAAGCAGGTGCAGATGGCGGCTGCTGAGACAGAACCGGCGGAACAGACAGCGAAGAAACAGGTGCCGAATGCGGCAAAGCAAAGTCTGGAGCTGGAAGATGCACAGGGCATCAGGAGGCGGATGCAGCGGCGGTTGCGGATCAGAGCGAGCTGGAGAGTGACAAAACGACGGCGAGCGGCTTCCGGAGTGTCGACGAGACAGTGTATGCGACTGAGAACCTGCTCAACGTGCGTTCGGGCTGTGGAACGGAGTATGAGATTGTGACACAGCTGAATCAGGGCGACAGCGTGCAGCGCGTCGGTATCGGAGACGGCTGGAGCGAGGTGCTTTATAAGGACAAGAGCTGTTTTATCCGTTCCGAATACTTGACGACGACCGAGCCGGGCAGTGAGGAAGCGACGGTCACAGCGCAGGGGGCAGAAGCGGATGCACAGGGTGCACCGGTGTCCAATGGACGTATCGTAGCGATCGACGCGGGACATCAGGCAAAGGGCAATCCGGACAAAGAACCAGTCGGACCGGGCTCCTCAACCATGAAGGCGAAGGTGGCTTCCGGCACCGAGGGCATATCGACGAAGCTGCCGGAATATGAGCTGACTTTATCAGTTTCGAAGAAGTTAAAACGGATTTTGGAAGAGAGAGGCTATCAGGTCGTCATGATCCGCGAGTCCAACGATGTCAACTTAAGCAATGCGGAGAGAGCGGAGATCGCCAACAAGAGCGGCGCCTCCATTTTCGTCCGGATTCACGGTAATTCGTTGGATAACACGACGGTCAACGGTACTCTTTCCATGTGCCAGACGGCGTCCAACCCGTACAACGGCGGGCTTCACGCGGCAAGCTATTCTCTTTCCAAGAAGATCACGGACTCTGTCTGCGCGGCAACCGGCTTCAAGAACCGCGGTGTGCAGGAGACAGACAGCATGAGCGGCATCAACTGGTGTAAGATACCGGTTTCCATTGTCGAGATGGGCTTTATGAGCAACCCGGAAGAAGATCAGAAGATGGCACGGGATGATTATCAGGAATTGATTGCCGGGGGAATTGCGAACGGAATTGATGCGTATTATCAGTAAATAGTGAAAAAAACAGATGACAAAAGTCAAAATATCATGTATAATAGTATAGGTGTTTCGAAGAGAAACACCTAATATCTGGAGACGTAGCGAAGCGGTCGTAACGCGGCGCACTCGAAATGCGTTTGTCGGTTCATCCCGGCACGAGGGTTCGAATCTCTCCGTCTCCGCGTCCTGGGGATCCTTGTAAATACAGGGATCCTTATTTTATTTCATAGGAAATTGCGTCCTGTGAAACAAAAAATGCTCCGCGAGGATGCGCACTTGTGCGAAGCAGAAACATGTCGCAAGCGAAAAAGAGCTGCCACGTTTTGAGTGACAGCTCTTGGCAAATTTATGGATTTTTACCGTACCTTCGTATCTTCCGCATAAAACTCCGCATAAGCATCCTGCAAAGTCTTCAGCGTCTTCGGATCTTTTCCTCCGATTGGTTTTCCATCGAGTTCAACGGCCTGGATGCAGAGCCCGCCGGAGCTGCTGACAATGATTTCGTCGGCGTCTGCCAGTTCCTGCATGGTAAATGGTGCCTCGCTGGTCGGGATGCCGTTTTTCTCAGCTAACATCAGCAGATGTTTTAACGTGATGCCCGGAAGAATCAGATTATCTCTCGGTGGGGTGCGGAGAACGCCGTCCTTGATGATTAAGATATTGCTGTGGGCGCATTCGGTGACGCGTTCGCCGCGGTGGAAGACCGTTTCCTGGCAGCCCTGTTCGATGCAGCGCTGGTAAGCGATGACACTTGGAATCAGGTTCAGCGTCTTGATGTTGCAGTGCAGGAAACGGGTGTCCTCCATCGAGATCAGGCGGAAAGTCTTATCAAATGGAATCAGGTCGCACGGAACAGTAAAAATCATCAGATTTGGTTTTACGGAAGCAGGTGGAAACTGATGTCCACGATAGGTAGTTCCGCGGGAACACTGCCAGTACAGCATACCGTGGTCAATCTCATTGGCATCGATGCATTTCTGCAGCTCGGCACGCAGTTCTTCACGCGACATTTCAAACGGGATTTCCAGCAGCTTGCAGCTGTTGTAGAAACGGTCGAGGTGGTCGTCTGCGGCAAAAATGTTGTTGTTTGCAAAGGTGGTGGCATCGTAGCAGCCATCTCCAAAATAAACGGCGCGGTCCAACATCGGGATTTTCATTTCCTCGAGGGGGCCGATTTCTCCATTGTAATATCCGACATATTTCATTGCATATACTTCCTTTCTATGTTGATTCGAAAATACCTCGTCAAGTGTTTACATTATACCACATCCGCCTATAAGATGAAATCTCCCACAGGCGGATGTGTTCTTATCATTACATATTTATTTGTCTTTATGTTTAATAATCTTATATCCGCCTACCAGCAGCGTCGGCAGCAGGTAGAAGAGGATAAATCCGTAAGACAGGTACGAATAGCCCTGCTCGATCAAGGTGACAACGCCGACGCGGGATAATACGAGTGCAGCGATCAGCGTGATGACCGTAATCATACCGCGGTTTGTATCGGACAGCTTGGCAGCGCCCTTTTCCTCCATGGCAACGTCGAAACGGTCGATGATCATGTGGATGCAGCCAGTTGCCGTCTCAACCAGCGTCCAGCCCATAACGAGACTGAACAGTGCCATCAGTGCCGGTCCGCCGTTGACTGCCTTGATCATTTCCATCCACGGGGTTGTGACATCCGCGCCGACGATGGAGGTGTCACCGTAGAAGCACATCATCGCAAAGTAAGACAAAAACCACGGAATAACCATCAGAAGACCGGCGATCAGACCGGAAATAAAGGTTTCTTTCCGTTTGGTCTGGCGTGTCAGGGAGAACATGCCCATCGGGATGGAATTGATGTTGTAGGCAACATACAGGATACCGGTGTAAATGCACAGCGGAACAGTGACAGAGCCGTCGTAGGTGCTGGTGTCCATCGTGCTGAATACATGGGAAATGTTGCCGCCCTTGTTGACGAGTACCAGAATTGTAAACAGAATATAGCCGCCGTACAGTAAAATAGTACCGATCGATTCAAATTTCTCGATCACCTTGGAACCCTTAAAGTTCAGGAGTCCGCAGATCAGAACGATCACAACGGAGCCGAGAATATTCGGAAGTCCGACCTGCTCGAAAATACTTCCAGTTGCGGCTGCCATAACGGCAATCAGCAGAATCGCGATGAGGACAGTTAAAATATCCATCATCGGCCAGAGCGGTCCAATGACCTGCTTGATATAGTTTTTATAATCGTAAACCTTGTAGATCCGGCAGATCTCAAAGGTCAGGAAGGCAAACAGGGCAAAACCGATGCCGATCGTCAGTCCGGAGATCCAGCCCATCGCTCCGAATTTCGCACCGTAAGAATAAATCTCACGTCCGGTTGCATAGCCGCCGCCAATCAGAACCGATTGCAACAGGACGCCCGGCAGAATGTACTTGGCGTATGTGCTTCGTAGAAATTTTTGAATTGTTTCATACCTTTCACTCACTTTCTTTTGTTGACTATTAAAAATTATAAAGGATGAATGAAAAACTTGCCAATAGAAAGAACAGATATTATAATAAGGGAAACTTATAACAAAACAGGAAAAGCCAGATCGAAAGCCCGTAAATTGGGCGGCATGATTCATTTTTTTGCTCGATCGAAAAGACGCGATTACATATAGGATATAGAAATGGGGAAATGAGATGAATTTAAAACAAATGGAATATTTTGTGGCGGCGGCGGAGCAGCTGAATTTTACGCGGGCGGCGAAAAAATGTTTTATTTCGCAGACAGCGATGACGCTGCAGATTCAGTCGTTGGAGGAGAAGATCGGGGTGCCGCTTTTTGTGCGGGACAAGCACCATGTCGAGCTGACGGCGGCGGGAAAGGTATATCTGAACGAGGCGCGGGCGGTTCTGGTCCGCGCCGAGGAGGCGGCGAAGCTCGCGCGGACGGCAGCGGAAGGCGTAGCTGGGGAGCTGACGATCGGATTTATCCGGGGATATGAGCAGAGCCGTTTTTCGGAGACGCTCAGAAGTTTTCATGAGGCGTACCCGAATATTTCGATTCATCTGCTGCGGGAAAATATGAGCGCGCTCTATGAGCTGTTAGATAATGGAACCTGCGATCTTGCGTTTAATCTGTCTCTGTACACGCAGAATTACGAGGATTTAAAGCACCGGTTCCTCAAACGATTTCCGATGATGGCGGTTCTTTATCCGGGGCATACGCTGGCGGGAGAGAGCCATCTGATGTACCGTGATCTGGCGCGGGAAGACTTTATCATCATGCAGCCGCAGGGGCGTTCCAACGATGAGGCGGAGGAAGTATTGATTTGTTACAATAAGGGCGGTTTTATACCGAATATCGTGGCGCGTGAACGGGAGGTACAGACGGTGCTTCTGGAGGTGTCAGCGGGATTTGGCGTGGCGATTCTCCCGGAATATGCCGTCCGCCATTATCGGAATGCGCGGAATCTGGTAGTGGTTCCGCTTCTCCGCGCGGACGGCAGCCCGGAAGAACTTGATTTTGAGATCGCATGGCGTCAGAGCAACCCGAATCCGGCGATTGAAAAGCTGCTGCAGTGGGTGGAGACGCATGAGTATGTGGAATAATGAAAGCTGGAAGCTGCTGTTCATATCTGTTGAAGGGAGATTAACTGGAAAAATGAACACAACCATGTGCTTATAAAATGAAAAACAGGCATATCGCAGAGAAAAGGATGAAAATCATGCATGGATTCCTGCGTTATGCCTGTTTTGGAATAAATGGATAAGGGCTGCTATCAGTCGGGCTGCATGGTAAAAAGAGTTTGAGCGCAGTCTTTATTTAAATGGGAAAACAACCGTCAACATCCATTTAAATGCTTCCGGTGCATAAACGGCGTGCGGCTTTTTCGCCGGCATGACGAGAACTTCGCCTGCGTGAACCAGGTGCTCGACGCCATCGACCGTGAAGCGGCCGGTGCCTTCCAGAACGGTCACCATCGCATCTCCGGTGGAATCATGGGTGGAGATTTCTTCGCCTTTTGCAAATGCAAACAGAGTAACGCTGACAGCTTCGTTCTGTGCCAGAGTCTTGCTGACGATCTGACCGTCTTCTGCGTTTACCAGGCCGGCTAAAGACTGCACTTTTTCGTGAGTAATGTTTTTGATGTATGGGTATTCCATAATGAACCTCCTTAATAAAATCTCGTTTAGATATATAAATTTTCGTATTCTTTTGAGTCTGATTGAGTCCATTCGGCAGGTGTGTATGGAGAGCGGAACCTGCACGAAATGGTTGGGTAGGTCAATCGGGGAAATGGCAGATATTAATCTAAAATCCGCCCATCGATCGAAATGGTTGTTACCTGCCATGGAATGAATTTTCCGCTTGCCTGCAAGGCATTTTTAACTGCCTGTTCAATGCCTCCGCAGCATGGAACCTCCATGCGGACAACGGTCACGCTCTTGATGTCGTTGCTGCGGATGATTTCGGTCAGCTTTTCGGAGTAGTCGATGCTGTCAAGCTTTGGACATCCGATCAAAGTTATTTTACCATGAATAAAGTCCTGATGGAAGCGGCTGTATGCGTAAGCGGTACAGTCGGCAGCGACCAAAAGTTTGGCACCGTCGAAATACGGGGCGCGGATCGGGGCTAATTTGATCTGAACCGGCCAGTTGGACAGAGCGCTTATTGGGGTGTTTTCTGAATGGTCACAAGCAGCGCTGCTAGGACCGCCTGTGGATGTGGCTGCTGAGGATGCATGGGAAGCAGCTGTGTCAGGACGTTTCAGGAAACGGCTCATGGATCCAGGACATCCGCCAAATGCCGGTGTCGCCGGTTTTGCTTCGGAACGTGCGGATGTGTTTGCCGCTGCGTTTGACTCTAATACCTGCTTTGCTTTGCGTGCTGCCATGTGGACCTGGACTGCCGCCTCATCGTAAGCCGCCGCCTCGCGCTCGACAAAGGAGATCGCGCCAGTCGGACAGGCTGGCAGACAGTCGCCCAGGCTGTCACAGTAATCATCTTTTAAAAGGGTTGCTTTACCGTCCACCATGCCGATCGCGCCCTCATGACAGGCGGAAGCGCAGAGACCGCAGCCGTTGCATTTTTTCTGATCAATTTCTACAATTCTTCGTACCATATAAATTCCTCGTCTTTCTTATTCATGTGCATCTGACCGATCTTCATACATGAAAGGATGAGATATGTCAGAACATCTATTTTGATTTTTTGTTTTCTTAAGTACATGATAAGTATAATCGTCCGGCATAGAAAAGTCCGTTGTTTTTACAACATTTTTGAAAAGTTATAATAGCTGGCGAGAGCTGTTATCCTCCCTTTACTTTCCCATATCCATGTACTATAATTAATACTTATATAGCCTGATGATGCAAAGCTGGATTGATAAGATTCAGCGAGGGCAGTTCGATGTGATTTGGTGGAACTGGTTGAATAAGTCATTTGACAGAGTGATCGGGCGGATGGGAATTATTAGAGTTTTAAAGAGGATTCATAGAGATAAAAATAGAAATAGAAAAGGAAAGAAAATCGGAGATTTCTTTCAAGAAAGGACAACACAAGATGAAATTTGCAAATAGAATGGACCGGTTTGGCGAGGGCGTGTTCTCCATGCTGGCGCAGATGAAGAAGAAAAAACTGGCGGAGGGGGAGATGATCGTTGATCTGAGCATCGGCGCACCGAATATTGCCCCCGCACCGCATATTTTAAAGGCGCTCAGCGAAGCCTGTCTGGTACCGGAAAATTACCTGTATGCAATTCAGGATCAGCAGGCACTTCTGGAGGCAGTGTCCGACTGGTATGCGCGCCGCTATGGAGTGGAGCTGAACCCGGAGACAGAGATTTGCTCTTTGCTCGGTTCCCAGGAGGGACTGGCGCACATCGCACTTTCGATCGTGGACGAGGGCGATGTGGTTTTGGTACCGGATCCGTGTTATCCGGTGTTTGCGGATGGTCCGTCTTTGGCGGGGGCAGAGCTTTACTATATGCCGCAGCGCGAAGAAAATCACTACATCATTGATTTGAAGGAAATTCCGGAGGAAGTCGCTCAGAAAGCGAAATTTATGATTGTTTCCTACCCGAACAATCCGACGGCGGTGCTGGCTCCAGACAGTTTCTATGAGGAATTGATTGCATTTGCAAAGAAATATGATATTATCGTTCTTCACGACAACGCCTACAGTGAGCTTGTGTTTGACGGAAGAACCTGCGGAAGTTTCCTGCGTTTTCCGGGCGCACGCGAGGTCGGCGTGGAGTTTAATTCGCTGTCAAAAACGTACGGATTGGCGGGCGCGCGCGTCGGCTTCTGTGTGGGAAATGAGGAAGTGGTCAGTCATCTGAAAACATTGAAATCCAACATGGATTATGGTATGTTCCTGCCGATTCAGAAAGCGGCGATCGCGGCGATCAGCGGTGACCAGAGCTGTGTGGCTTCGACGAGGGCGGCATATGAGAGACGGCGCGACTGTCTGTGCGACGGACTTGCATCCATCGGCTGGAAGATGGAAAAACCGGAAGGCACGATGTTTGTGTGGGCGCCGATCCCGGCAGGATTTACGGATTCACTGGAGTTTGTAAAGGCTTTATTTGAAAAAGCAGGTGTTCTGGTGACACCGGGCAGCGCATTTGGACCGTCGGGCGAAGGTCATGTGCGGATGGCACTGGTGCAGGACGAGGATGCGATTGCGCTGGCGGTGCGCCGGATTGCAGAGAGCGGCATTTTACAATCCAATCAGTAAAGATATAAATCAATAGAAGATAGAATGGATACAGGAATTTATAGATGAATGTGGAAAAAAATATCCGGGGAAGACAGAGAGTCCTGGTGACGGTCTGGATCTGGCATATTGTTTTAATTTTATATATTTTGTTTATCTACTCCAATTCCATGCGTCCGGCAGTACAGTCATCGGCGGAGAGCGGACGGATCCTCCGGTTTTTGCAGAAGCTGGCAGCAGAGTCCGGAGTGGCTGTACCATGGCTGACCGAACATATTGTGCGCAAATGTGCTCATTTTATTGAATATACAGGGCTGGGAATGCTGCTTAGACAGAGTGATGCCTGTGTGCGCAGGAACCGGACTGTCTCAGAAAAAATGCGGATAGAGGATTTGGTTGATCGGGGAGATGGGACTGGGAGAATGTGTGCGCTGACACCGGACGGACATGTATGGCTGGAAATCCACCGCATCGCTATATTTGCGGTTCCATTTCTGGATGAGACGATTCAGCTGTTTACCGAGGGGCGTTCTGGTCAGATCAGCGATGTGTGGCTGGATATGGCAGGAGCGCTGACCGGAACGTTGCTGTATCTGGCGGCGGGACAGATATATTTACGAATAAAAAAGAATGAAAATGGATAACACATGGAGAAAAAATATGCCGGATCGAAATATAAAAATCACCCTACAGTATGACGGAAGCCGCTATGACGGGTGGCAGAAACAGGGAAATACAGACAAGACAATTCAGGGAAAACTAGAACAGATTCTTGAAAAAATGGCAGGTCAGCCGGTTGAAGTACACGGTTCCGGGCGGACCGATGCAGGTGTCCATGCCTGGGGGCAGACGGCAAATTTTCATCTGCCGTCATCCTGTGATGAAATGAGTGCAGAGGAGATAAAGGCGTATATGAACCGCTATCTTCCAGATGATATCGCTGTCTTATCGGCACAGGAGGCGGGAACGCGTTTTCACAGCCGTTTAAATGCTGTTTCCAAGACGTACTGCTACCGGATTGAGACGGCAGCGAAGAAAAATGTATTTGAGCGCCGATATGTGTACGGTCTGGGGGAACCGCTGGACATAGCGTCCATGAGACGGGCGGCTGCGTATCTGACGGGTGAGCACGATTTTAAAGCATTCTGTTCGTTGAAACGGATGAAAAAATCGACGGTGCGGAATCTCACTGCTATTGAGCTGACCATGCAGGAAAGTGTGTGCGAACTGCATTTTCGTGGTAATGGCTTCCTATATAATATGGTAAGAATCCTTACCGGTACACTGATCGAGGTAGGACTTCATAAGCGGACACCAGAATCAGTGGCGGAGGCGCTTTTTTCCTGTGACCGAGCGCTGGCAGGCTTTACGGCGCCGCCGGAGGGGCTTTTTCTGGAACGGGTCGAGTATGAATAAAGCTGCATTGATTTTTGCCAGCTGCCGTGAGGAGCTGGACAGAAATCAGAAAAAATTCATAACAAATGCAATAAGAACTGGTTTCTCTGCATTAAGTTATATAGAAAGGAAATTTCGTCCATGTTTTTGATGGGGCTTTTAACGACCATGGAAGAGACGGTCGCCTATGATAAGATGAGCGATGAAAAGCTGCTTTTGCGAGTGGCAGAGGGAGATAAGGCGGCGTTTCAGCAGCTTTATCAGAATACGGATAAAACTATATACGGTTTTATTCTGTCGATTTTGCGGAATCCGCAGGACTCTGAGGAGGTCATGCAGGAGCTTTATTTAAAGGTCTGGACTTCTGCTGGAAGCTATCAGTCGCAGGGCAAACCGCTGGCGTGGATGTTTACGATCGCTAGAAATCTTTGCTATATGCGTTTCCGTGACCAGAAGCATGAAGCGGATATCGGGCTTTCGGATCTTTCTGAGATGGAGACAGGGGAATTCTGTCCCCAGATAGAGGATGCTGCGGATAAGATGGTATTACACGCAGCACTCAAAATATTAAATGAAGAAGAACGGCAGATTGTACTTCTGCGGACATCAGCGGGGTAAAACATCGTGAGATCGCGGCAGATTTGGAGATGCCGCTGGCAACGGTGCTTTCCAAGTACAACCGTGCTATGAAAAAACTGAAAAAACACCTGAGAGAGGAGGGAGTACATTGACCGATCACTCTGAAACAGCGTGGGAACAGGATGAGATTGAGTCACATCTGCGATCGGCGATGGACACCCTGACTCCCAACGTATTCGATAAAATCGATCTCTCGACGCCACAGGAGATCTATGTAAAACCATCCCGCCGTGTACGGATGTACCGCCGGATGAGGACCGTGGCGATGGCAGCAGCCGCCTGCCTGTGTGTGGCTGTGTTAGGAGGCGGTGTTTCATTTTACCAGAATCACCGTGTCGATTCGGTGATTGGCATCGATGTCAATCCGAGTATTGAGCTTTCCGTCAACCGGAACGAGAAAGTATTGCAGGCGAATCCGCTTAATGAGGATGCGGAGACGATCCTGGATGATATGAATTTGAAAAATGTAGACCTTGATATTGCGGTCAACGCATTGATCGGTTCGATGGTCCGGAATGGTTATCTGGATGAACTGGACAATGCGATTCTGGTTACCGTGTCCAATGAGAATGAGAAAAAGGCATCATCATTGCGTCAGGATGTCGTAGGGGATGTAGAGTCTTCCCTGCAGGAACACGCGGTACAGGCGGTTGTCTATGACCAGCGGATGAAGGTAACCGGGGAGATTCAGGATCTGGCGGAGAAATACAATATTTCTTATGGAAAAGCGTATTTTCTGCGGGAGCTGATCCGTGACAACGACCTGACCGAAAATGATATGAAAAAATTTTCCGGTATGACGATGGAAGAGATTGCGCGGGAGATCGCGGATCGTGCTTATACGGTAGGTTATTCGAAGACGGACAGCACCATTGAGACGGATGCGGCTCTGGTTCGTGAGGTGACATTGCCGCAGACCGAGGAAGAAACCTTAGCGGAGACGACCGTGGAAAGCACCGGTCAGCCGGAAAATGAACCGACGCCGGCAGAACAGCCATCGACTGCAGTACGCCCGGTGGAGACAACCGCCGCAGCAGATGAGGACGAGGAAGAAGTCGATTCGGGAGGCAAGAAAGCGAAGATTGACTATGTAGATTACGAGAGCGGTTCGCTGAACATCGTTTTTAAGGAAAAGGTTAAATGGAAAAATCCGACCGTGTCGGTGGTAGATCCGGACGGTCAGAGCTATTCGGCGAGAATCACGGACACAGGCGGAACCTCCTGTGAGATTCACGTCAAAGGGCTTCCAGCCAATACGGAGTGCACGTTTACGCTCGGCGGAGTGGCAGTGCGGGACGGCGGCTCCTTTGGTACGGTAAAAGCTATTTCGAGACGCCGGATATTGCGGATGATCTGATTGATGAGGATGACGACGATGCGGATGATGAGACAGTGGAGACAAAGCCGTCCGAGACATCCCGCGCGCCGGAGACACTGACAGAAGCAGTAAAAGAGAGCACGCACTCGGAGACAGAGTACAGTCAGATGGAGACAAAGCCGACGGAAAAAGAAACGAAGACAGATGCGGAGTCAGCTAATTAAAGCGGAGTGTATGAGGATATATGATTCCTGCTGCCTGAACCATGATATGTCTGGAGTTACCAGAAGTTGGATTCGGGCAGCAGGAATTTTAAGAATCATTAGAATTATTTGCAGGAAGCCTCGTGACGGAAAAATATCCGGGGCATTACGAGACTGTAAAATGTTTCGAACTGGTAAATAATTATAATTGTTCAAAAAAACATAAGTGTTTGAAAAAAATACTTGACGAAACAAAAATTTATGATATAATAATAAATGTGGCTGAGACAGCTATGAAATAAAAGATTGGGCTATCGCCAAATGGTAAGGCAACGGACTCTGACTCCGTCATTTTCAAGGTTCGAATCCTTGTAGCCCAGCTATTTTGAGACAGTGAGGATGATTCATCCTTGCTGTTTTTCTTTTATCTTTTCTATTTTTTTCTGATTGGTAGATTCTTAAAGATTCCAACGATTGACAAATTCCCTAAAGTACAATAGACTTATCTGGAAACATAATTGAGAAAAAGTTTCAATAGTATTTTTCTCTCTATGCTTTGCTTCAAAATCAGGCGGATGTAGAAGTCTGATGACATACAATGAGTTTGACTAATGAAGAGAGATGGAGGCAGAGAATGACATTAAAGGATTTACCAATAGGAAAAACTGCAACCGTTCGGACAGTTGGCGGAGAAGGTGCACTGCGGCATCATTTTCTGGATATGGGATTGATTCCGACTGCATCGGTTACGATGGTAAAATATGCGCCGATGGGCGATCCGGTTGAGGTGCGGATTCATAGCTATGAACTGACGTTGCGCCTGGCGGATGCAGAGAAGATAGAGATTGAGAATGTACGCGAGGCAGGAACCGAAGCAGCGGACAAAAAGGAACATGGGATTCCGATGGCGCGCGCGATCGATCACCCTGGACTCGGAGAAGGTGGAAAATACCATACAAAGGCGGAGGAACACCCATTGCCGGATGGCACCGTTCTGACGTTTGCCCTGGCAGGTAATCAGAACTGTGGCAAAACGACGCTTTTTAACCAGCTGACCGGATCCAATCAGCATGTGGGGAATTTCCCGGGTGTGACGGTGGACCGGAAGGATGGCACGATCCGCGGACATGAAAATACGAAAGTGACCGACCTGCCAGGAATCTATTCCTTATCGCCATATTCGAATGAGGAGCTGGTGACGCGTCAGTTTATTTTGCAGGAGCACCCGAAGGGAATCATCAATATCGTGGATGCGACAAACATTGAGCGCAACCTGTATCTGACCATGCAGCTTCTGGAACTGGATATTCCGATGGTTCTGGCGCTTAATATGATGGACGAGGTGCGCCAGAACGGCGGTTCTGTCCGTGTCAACGAACTGGAGGAAGAACTGGGGATTCCGGTTATCCCGATCTCAGCGGCAAAGAATGAAGGAATCGGAGAGCTGATCGATCATGCGCTTCATGTAACGCATTTTCAGGAGAAACCGGGACGGCAGGATTTCTGTGATGCGGATTATCACGGTGGCGCGGTGCACCGCTGCCTGCATGGTATTATGCATCTGATCGAAGATCACGCGCAGAATGCGGGTATTCCGGTGCGCTTTGCTGCATCGAAGCTGGCAGAAGGCGATGAGGAGATTGAGGCGCGTCTGAATCTGGACACGAATGAAAAAGAGACGCTGGAACATATTATCTGCCAGATGGAGAAGGAACGCGGGCTGGATCGGGCAGCTGCGATTGCGGATATGCGGTTTGGTTTTATCGAAAAAGTCTGCAGGCAGACAGTCGTCAAACCGAGGGAAAGCCGGGAACACCAGCGAAGTGTGAAGATTGACCGTCTTCTTACTGGAACCTACACGGCGATTCCGGCATTTATTGCAATCATGGGTCTGGTATTCTGGCTGACATTTAATGTGATTGGCGCGGTCCTTTCAGATGGTCTGGAACTGGTGATTGGATGGCTGACAGAGCGGGCAGACGCAGCGCTGACAGCGGCAGGTATCAATCCGGTGCTCCATTCTCTGCTGATCGATGGTGTGTGCAATGGTGTCGGAAGTGTTTTGAGCTTTCTGCCGATCATTGTGACGCTGTTTTTCTTCCTGTCGCTTTTAGAGGACAGCGGTTATATGGCACGTGTGGCGTTTGTGATGGATAAACTGCTTCGAAAGATCGGTCTTTCCGGACGGAGCATCGTGCCGATGCTGATTGGCTTTGGCTGCACGGTACCAGGAGTCATGGCAAGCCGGACGCTTTCTTCGGAGCGGGATCGAAAAATGACGATCCTGTTGACTCCGTTTATGAGCTGTTCCGCCAAGATTTCGATTTATGCGTTTTTTACCGCTGTCTTTTTCCCGCATCATGGGGCGATTGTTATGATTGCACTTTATCTGTTGGGAATCCTGATGGGAATTTTGATGGCAATGCTTCTTAAAACAACTTTATTTAAGGGTGAAGCCGTTCCGTTCGTCATGGAGCTTCCGAACTACCGGATGCCGGGGGCGCGCAATGTCGCCCAGCTTCTCTGGGAAAAGGCAAGGGATTTCCTGCAGAAAGCATTCACAGTTATTTTTGTGGCGACGATTTTAATCTGGTTCCTTCAGACATTTGATCTGCACCTGAATGTTGTGTCCAATTCCCAGCAGAGTCTTCTGGCGGTTATTTCTGGTGTGATTGCACCACTGTTTGCGCCGATGGGATTAGGCGACTGGCGTGTCTGCACGGCACTTCTGACCGGATTTATGGCAAAAGAGAGTGTTGTATCAACGCTGTCGGTTCTGTTCGGGACGACTCAGAGCCTGCGTGACATTCTGACCCCTCTTTCAGCGGTCAGTCTGCTGGTTTTCTGCCTGCTCTATACGCCGTGCGTGGCAGCGATTTCATCGGTCAGACGCGAACTGGGCGGAAAATGGGCTTGCTTTGTCGTGGTGGCGCAGTGCGTGATTGCGTGGATTGTAGCGTATGCGGTCTATCTTTTGCTAGGGATGGTAATGTAGGTTTTGACTGAAAGTGAACCAAGGAAAAATTTCAAGCAACAAAAGGAGCTGCTGTTTTATTCTTTTTATGGGTTTACAGTAGACAACATTTTAGAAAAATGTTTATAATAGTAGGAAGTGAAAAAATAGACAGGAAAGTAACCGGATGGACAGACATTCGAAAAAATGGATCTGTTTTTATCGAATAGAACCAGGAGGCGGGGACGGAGTTAATGCAGACGATCAATGAAGACATCAAAAATGGCACATTTAAGCCGGTTTATCTGCTATACGGCGAAGAGGCGTTTTTGAAGCAGAGTTATAAAAAGAAGCTGCGGGCGGCGATCTCGGGCGATGATACGATGAACTACAATTATTTCGAGGGAAAAGGGCTGGATGTGAACGAGCTGATCAGTCTGGCGGACACGATGCCATTTTTCAGCGAGCGGCGTCTGATTCTGATCGAGGACAGCGGATTTTTCAAGACTTCTTCGGAGGCGCTGGCGGAGTATCTGCCGATGATGCCGGACACGACCTGCATCGTATTTGTGGAGGAGGCGGTCGATAAGAGAAACAAACTCTACAAAAAGGTCAAGGATCTGGGTCACATTGCGGAGATGAAGCGGCAGGACAGCGCGCAGCTCGCCAGATGGGCGGCGACGATCCTGGCGCAGAATGGGCGGAAGATCACGCCGTCCACGATGAATCTCTTTTTGGAGCGCGTCGGCGATGATATGGAAAACATCCGGATGGAGCTGGAAAAACTCATTTCCTACACGATGGGCAGTGAGGTAGTGACGGCAGAGGATGTGAAAGTCATCACGACCGTGCAGATCACGAACAAGATCTTCGACATGGTAGCGGCGATCACGGCGGGAAAGACGAAGCGGGCGATGGATCTGTACGAAGACCTGCTGACACTCAGGGAGCCGCCGATGCGGATCCTGTTCCTGATTGCCAGACAGTTTAACCAGCTTTTGCTGGTGCGAGAATTGCAGGCGTCCGGCGCAGACCGGGGGACGGTTGCCTCGAAATTGAAAGTACCTCCGTTCGTAGCCGGAAAGCTCAGCAGCCAGGCGGCGGCATTTACGAAAGAACAGCTCATTTCCTATGTGCAGACCTGCGTGGATGCCGAGGAGGCAGTCAAGACCGGGCGGATGGCGACCGGCTGGCGGTGGAGCTGCTGCTCAGTCAGCCCAGAAGTTCCGTGCGCTGATTCTAAAGGGCAGTGCCAGCATCAGAATCAGCGGTTCTTCGGCCGGACCCGGCTGGAAAAGAAGCAACAAAAAACCATTATTCTGTCACACCCACAGAATAATGGTTTTTTAATTTGGGTTAATTTTTAATATATAATTCGAAAGATCCGCTCTGGATAATTAAGCCAGAGTATTTACAGCCTTGGAAAGACGGGATACTTTGCGGGAAGCTGTATTCTTGTGGTATACGCCCTTGGAAGTAGCCTTGTCGATCTCGCTGGTAGCAGCTAATAATGCAGCCTGTGCAGCAGCCTTATCTTTTGCAGCAACAGCAGCTTCTACTTTCTTAACAGCAGTTTTAACTTTGGATCTGATAGCCTTGTTTCTTGCAGCTCTTGTCTCTGCAACTAAGATTCTTTTTTTTGCGGATTTAATGTTAGCCAATGTAGTGTACCTCCATCATAAATTCTTTTATTTTGATTCGTAATTCATTTTGTATTTGGTTTGCATTAAAGCCTGGACACGGACAGTTCAATGTAAACATACTATTACATTCTATCGAATAAAGGCAGTATTGTCAATATCTATTTGCCTGTTTTTAGGGAAAAATTCGGAAAAAATGAAAGGGGAGCTGAAAAAGCAGCTCTTGTCAAGTTGCATAAGCGGAATAAAAAATAAAAAAAATTGATCGTTCAATATGATGAAATTGTGAAAAAATAAAAAAAGTGCTTACACGAATGGAAAAAAGACGTTATAATAGCGAACCGTAACCCAAGTTGAATATAGTTTGAAAAAACGCAGTGAGATTGCATACAGCAGTAGAGATCGAAACGAGTTTCCGATTTCTGCTGCCTTTTATTTTGTGAAATTTATCACGGACAGCATCTTGTGCGTGGGTGTGTCGGACTGATTTGCCGATGCATCTGGATAGAAGCAATTATTTTATAGGAGGAGAATGAAAATGCCAAGAAATAAGAGAGAAAGTTTTATCTATTCCGTTATCATGTGTTTCACGATGGTACTCTGGATGAGTATGTACAATGTAACCCTTCATATGGGACATTTATCCTTGGAAACGATCCGCGAAGGATGGATCGGATTCCCGTTTGCATTCGTGTATGCGTTTCTGTTTGACTGGTTCATCGTGTCCGGTCCGGCGAAGGGAATTGCGTTCCGTTACTTTGTATCACCGGAGAGCAGCACACTTCGTAAAGTAATTACGATCTCCTGCTGCATGGTCGTTCCGATGGTATTTGTTATGTCCTTATATGGCGGTCTGGAAGCCTGCGTGAAATCCGGCGCATGGAGCCAGCTGCTCATCATCTGGCTGACCAATATTCCGAAGAACATCATCATGGCGCTTCCGTTCCAGCTCATTGTAGCAGGTCCGCTGGTGCGCCGCGTGTTCCGTACCGCATTCCCGGAGGGAACCGTGCTGCAGGAACCAGTTATGTAGGGAGATAGCAGAAAAAACTGGATATCCCCTTTTTGTGTCATTACGGATTCAGCAATACCGAAGCATAAAATACGCCGTCCCGCCATTCAAACCGTGCATCGCCGTGGTACTGTTCGGCGATCATGCGGATCGATTCGGTTCCGATGCCGCTTCCCGCAGGTTTGGTCGATACCAGTTTTTCATTCATCCAGGTAGGGCTGAATGCGCTGGTGTTGTCCGTGGTGATGGACAGGGTGGAGGTACCCGTCTGCACCGCGGAGAGACGGATGAAAGGCGGCGTGTTTTCAGAGCCGGAACACCCGGTCTCCCAGGAGAAAAAGTTGTAGCCGAAGAGCGCCTGACAGATGTAGAAAGCGGCGGCACGCACGACCAACAGATAATCGATGATAAATAAATATAGAAATAAAATCATTCCGCTCTCGGCGTCTACTATCAGCTTAAATAAAACGCCAAAGCAAGGGAGCGCGAGGTATTGCACCCATACACTGGACAAATCATCTACAATCGCGATTTTCAAAACAAAATCCCTCTTTTCTTCTGATTGTCTGGAAAAAGGCTGCTTACGCATGTTTCGAACCTTTTGATCCTAATATCATAAAGATGTTGGGGTCAAAAGGCATTTTGCCCCCTCTGATACCAGATGCTCCGCACTATATGCTCCCGCAATCTTCAAAAACATTCGTAATTCGCTCATTTTTCTTGGAAAAATGGCTACTTACTCATGTTTTTGGCGGGTCCCAAGGTCAAAAATTCTCCTGCAAGCAAGCTTGCGTCGAACTTCTGACCTTTTGACCCTGGTATCATCATAAAAGTATCATAACATAAAAAGAAGCAAAAAAGGCATGGTTTTTACATCTTATGAAACAGACTTGATACGCTCTGCCGATCATGCGAAAATGTGTGATCGGCAGAGCTCTTTTTGATGTCTGACAATCCCTTACAAATTTATGAAAAACCTATGAAAAATCCCCCCGCCCCCTCGCCAAGAGAAAAAAGTTATGTTATAATTTATGGAAGAATGCGTTTTTGGCGCAGCGGTTTCAGAAACGGGACGTATTGGACCGGAAGCGCGGCATATATAAAAAAGGAACCATGTATGCTCAACGAAGACAAGATAAAATTAATGACCGAACTGGCACTGTTTGAGAAGAAGCATGCTTCCCATATGAAAACAGTCAATCAGTATTTTAAAAGCGACTATATCAGCCGCAATCTGCTCCGGGGATTTATAAGCTATACATTGTGCAGCATACTTCTCTTTGGAATGTGGATATTATTTAATGTAGAAGTAGTTCTGAGTTCGATAGGAATGGATGAACTGAAGGGACTGGCTTTTCGAGGAGGAGCTTTATACCTCGGGGGGCTTTTTCTGTATGTCGTGCTGACGATCATCGTGTATGGCGAGCGGTATGAGTACGAGGAAAAGATGAACCGGATCTACATAGCGAAACTGAAACATCTGGATAAGCGCTACGATATACGCCGCGCGCCAGAAAAATGGAGAGAGAGAGGAGAGGCAGATGAGAGGACTCCTTGCAGGGAAAGAAGCACTCAAGGCTTTCTATGCGAGATACAGTGCATTTGTGAATGCATTCCTGCGTTTTATAACTGCCTTTGCGGCGGTGTTTCTGATTAACCAGAACATCGGACTGATGCCGAAACTGAGCGGCGGTCTGGTGCCGCTGTTTGCGGGAATTATATGTGCATTTCTCCCATTTGGAGCCATTGCGTTTCTGATTGGGATTTTTTTGCTGGCACAGCTCTTTGCAGCATCGATGGAAGTGGCGCTCATCACCTTGGTGTTTCTTCTGATCGTGGTGCTGCTGTATTACGGATTTCAGCCGGGTGACAGCGCGTACCTGATTGTAACGCCGCTCTTGTTTTTTCTGAAGATGCCGTTTGCAGTCCCGATGATTCTCGGACTGACTGGAAGCCTCGTATCGGTGATTCCGATGAGCTGTGGGATTTTTCTGTACTACGTGATTCTGTATGTGAAGCAGAATGGAGCTTCCTGGCAGGCAGTGAGCAGACTGAGATCACGCAGATGCTGGCGCAGGTCGTCAAAAACCTGCTGGCAAACCCGGCGATGCTTGTCATGATTGCGGCATGCTGTCTGGGGGCGCTGACGGTCTGTGTGATCAAGAAACTGTCGATCAACTACTCCTGGGGGATCGCGATCGGAGCTGGCCTTATTTTACAGATTCTGGTTGTGTTTATCGGCGATTTCCGCTTTGGCGTTCCGGTGTCCGTGCCGGAGCTGGTTGTGGGAATGATTGGTGCGGTCATTGCATCGCTGATCTATCAGCTGTTTGTTTTTTCGGTCGATTACAGCCGGACCGAGTACACGCAGTTTGAGGATGATGATTATTATTACTATGTGAAAGCGGTTCCAAAGATTGCGATTTCGAGGACGGATGTAAAGGTACAGGAAATCAATAAAGTAAAGAGAAGATAGACTATTTTATAAAAGAAACTTGTTGTTAAAAGAAATGCGTGACGGGTCATATGTACGTGACTGGTAACAGAAACGCAGCCCGAAAGGGAGGGAAAAGAATGGCAGAGATACTGGCGGAGATTTATTCGTGGATCTCGTTCGTACCGAAGATAACCTTTAAAAATTTAATAGAGATCGCGATTATAGCAATTCTGGTATATGAAATGCTGATCTGGATCAAAAATACGCGGGCGTGGACGCTTCTGAAGGGTATTATTTTTATTCTTGCATTCTTTCTGGCAGCTGCGATCCTGGAACTGGATACGATTCTGTGGCTTCTGGAAAAGACGTCGTACATTGCGGTAACGGCGATCATCGTTATTTTCCAGCCGGAGCTGCGGAAAGCACTGGAGCAGATCGGAAGCCAGAACGTGCTGACGACGCTGTTTTCAACGGATGATACGAAGAAAAATGAGGATTTCAGCGAAAAGACGATTGCAGAGCTGGTGCGTGCTTGTTTTGAGATGGGAAAAGTCAAGACGGGCGCTTTGATCGTCATTGAGAGGGGCACGCCGCTCGGAGAGATCGAGCGGACGGGCATCGAGGTCGATGGTATCGTGACGAGCCAGCTTCTGATCAATATTTTTGAGCACAACACACCGCTGCACGACGGCGCGGTCGTGATTCGCGGTAACCGTGTGACGGCGGCGACCTGTTATCTGCCGCTCTCGGACAATATGGATATCAGCAAGGCATTGGGAACCAGACACCGTGCGGCAGTCGGAGTCAGTGAGGCGACCGATAGCGTGACCCTGGTTGTATCGGAAGAGACGGGGCGCGTGTCGGTGGCTGTGTCCGGACGGCTTAAGAGTGTCAAGGATGGCGATGAACTGAGAGATATGTTGTCGGTTCTGGTAAAACGGGAAACGGAAAACACAGGTCGTTTCAGAATATGGAAGGGAAGACGCAGAAATGAAAGAAAAGCTGACGAATAATCTTGCGATCAAGCTGATTGCCCTGTTCTGTGCTTTCTTTGTGTGGCTGGCAGTCGTGAATGTGGCGAACCCGATCAAGGTGTCGACGAGGGAGGTTCCGGTCACGATCACGAACGATCAGGTGCTGGAGCAGGCGGATCTTGCCTATGATGTGGTAGGCAAAAAAACGGCGGTGATCAGTTTCAAGATCCGGACGAAGGATGATTATAAGGTAAAGGCGTCGGATTTCAACGCCTATGCGGATTTATCGGAAATGTATGATGTGACGGGGGCGATCCCGATCCGAGTGGAAGTGGTGAACAATGAGGAACTGCTGGAGTCCACGCCGGTTGTGAAGTCCCCGGAGGTCATCAAGATCACGACCGAGGCGCTGCAGACCAAGGCATTTACGCTGAAAGCGTATCCGCAGGGCGAGGCGGCAGACGGTTACGAGGCGGGTGAGGTGACAATGGTGCCATCTCAGGTGACGGTCAAAGGACCAACCTCCCTGATCGGACAGATCAGCAGCGTGGGTATCCGTTTTAATATTGACGGTGCTGTGGCGGATGTCAGTGGAACAGCAACACCGGAGTATTTTGACGCCAATGGAAATGTGCTGTCAGATTTGGGAGATTCTGTCAAGACGGTTGGCGGAGATGTCTCTTATACGATGCAGATCCTGAAAGTAAAAGAAGTACCGCTTGATTTTGACGTCAGCGGCGAGGTGGCGGATGGATACCGCTATACGGGTCCGAAGACGGATATCAAGTCGGTGTCTGTGGCAGGACTCAAGACCGATCTGGCTTCGGTCAGCACGATCACGATTCAGGGACCGTCCCTCAATGTGCAGGGCGCGACAAAGGATGTGGAGTGCGAGATCGATCTGGATGATTACCTGCCGTCCGGGCTTACGATCGTGGGACTGGACAGCACGACAATCAACGTGACACTGCAGGTGGAGAAGCTGACGGAGAAAACCTTTACGGTCAAACCGGAGGATGTGACTCTAAACGGAAAGAACAGCAGCTACAGCTATACCGTCGAGGATACGAAGATGGAAGTCAAGGTACAGGGACTCGAGGAGGATTTAAGCAGTCTGTCGGCGTCGAAGATGAATATCCGGGTCGATGTATCAGGCATGGGACTGGGCGAGCACACGGCAACGGCGCAGCTCCAGCTGGGGGACGCGTATAAGATGCTGTCGGCACCGGCTGTGACGGTGCGGGTCAGCGAGCATGGAAGCTCCAGCGCCCAGACGACGGAAAGCACCGAGAGTGACCATGGAGACACGGACAGCCAGAGCAGTTCCAACCGGGAGAGCGGGGCAAGCTCGGCAAAAGAAAATGTGGATGCAGAGAGCGGCAATGCGGCATAAAGCATAGTACGTCGTCCACAAATGAGGAGAAAGAAGTTAAAATAATGGTAAAAGCAAAAATCAAATTAAAAAACCCGACCGGTCTGCATTTGAGACCGGCGGGAATCCTGTGTAATGAGGCGGTAAAATTCGATTGTTCCGTCCAGTTCCAGTTCCGTGGCACCGTGTCCAATGCAAAGAGTGTCCTGAGCGTGCTTGGGGCGTGCATCAAGAGCGGTGATGAGATCGAGTTTATCTGTGATGGAAAAGACGAGGAGGAAGCTCTGTCAGCGATGCTGAAAATCGTTGATGACGGGCTGGGCGAGTAGAAAAAAAACGGTGCGGTAAAAGACTGTGTACAGACGTACGGATAGGATGGAACTATGATCGTTTATTTGGTTTGCTATGCGGCTTCGCTGCTTCTGGCGCTCAGCCGCCATTATCTTTTATCCGGCGCAGGGCTTCTGGCGGCGGCGGTGTATCTGTATGCGTCAGACTATATCCGGAGTGGAAATCTTCTGCATCTGCGGGGGATTTTCGCTCTTTCCTTTGTAGGTGGACAGGGACTGGCGTGTATGAAGCTTAGTTATTTAAGTCAGGCATGGAGTGCGGGAACGTGGCTGGGACTTCTGGCGGCGTTTGCGGGCTTTTATCTGGCTTTTTATTATCTGGAAGCATTTTCCGGCGAAGCGTCCGTCCGTGTGGGCGGTCATTCCGGCGCGGTGCAGCGCCGGGGGCTGGAATCCTATGCCGGAACTGTTTTTTTCTGCGCGGTGGCGCTGGCGGCGGTATCGGCAGGCTGCTTCGCGATTGAGGCGGTCTATATGGGCTATATTCCGCTGCTGCTCCATGGAGTTCCGCATGCCTATTCCTATTTCCATGTGACCGGGCTTCATTATCTGACGGTGTCCTGTGTGCTGGTTCCGGCGCTCTCTGTGATCTATTTTTGCATCGAGGGCGGTCGCAGCCGGGGACGGCTGGTGTGTATGCTTCTGGCAGATGCAGCGGCGGTGGCGATTCCGCTTCTGTGCGTGTCGCGCTCCCAGCTTCTGTTTGCGGTACTGCTGGCATTGATTACCTACATGCAGATGGAACACCAGCTGAATCCGATCTACGTTGTTTTTGCGCTGGCGGGGCTGATTGTGCTCTACATTCTGCTGACGATCGCGCGCAGCCATGATACTGCCTACCTGAATACGGTTTTTGAGATGAAACGGCACCTGCCGATTTTTGTGACGCAGCCGTATATTTATGTTGCAAACAATTACGATAATTTCGACTGTCTGGTCAAGGGACTTGTGAAGCACAGCTGGGGCATGAAAATGCTGGCACCGTTCTGGACGCTGACGGGACTCAAGTTTCTGGTTCCGACGTTGACGGCATTTCCATATTATGTGACGAAGGAAGAACTGACGACGCTGACGATGTTTTATGATGCGTACTACGATTTCGGCGTAATTGGCGTGTTCGTCTTTTCTGCCCTGTTAGGAGCGGCGGCGTATCTGCTGATGCGGATGATGCGCCAGGTGCAGAATCCGATTACCTATCTTCTGTACGCACAGTTTGCACTTTACATGCTGTTATCGTTTTTCACAACCTGGTTCAGCAATCCGTCCACATGGTTTTATTTCGCGGTGACAGCGGTTGTGGCGTTTTTGGTATCACATAAGATTGCAGGGCGGTAAAAATATATGGATTAAGATATAAAAATGAAATAAAATCTGCTATAATAACAAAAAGACGACAATTCAGCAAGTTAAAGTGCTGCTTGTATGCAGATTGAATTGCCGCATTGATCAATTTTATAGAAAAGAGGGCAAGCCAATGATTTCAGAAAAAATGATACCGCTTATGAAAAATAACTCCGCCATCCGTATGATGTTCGAAGAGGGCAATAAGCTGGCGGCGAAATATGGACGTGAGAATGTATTTGATTTCAGCCTTGGAAACCCGAGCGTACCGGCTCCGGCAGAGGTAAATCAGGCGATTCAGGATATCGTAAAGGAAGAAGATTCCCTGTTTGTACACGGATATATGTCCAACGCAGGCTATGAAGATGTGCGCGAGACGATCGCACAGTCGTTAAACCGCCGGTTCGGCACCTCCTTTCACGCAGGCAACATTCTGATGACGGTCGGTGCGGCAAGTGGCCTGAATGTCATTTTAAAGACCCTGTTAAATCCAGGAGAGCAGGTCATTACCTTTGCACCGTACTTTGTAGAGTATGGTTCCTATGTCCGCAACTATGACGGCGAGCTGGTGGTTGTATCTCCGAATACGGTGGATTTCCAGCCGAATCTCGTTGAATTTGAGGAAAAGATCAACGAAAAAACCAAGGCGGTCATCATCAACACCCCGAACAACCCGACCGGTGTTATTTATTCCGAGGAAACACTGCAGAAGATTGCAGCAATTTTGGAAAAGAAACAGAAGGAATTTGGCACATCGATCGTGCTTCTGTCCGATGAGCCGTACCGTGAGCTGGCTTACGACGGCGCGGTTGTACCGTATGTGACAAAATATTACCGCAATACAGTGGTTTGCTACTCGTACAGCAAGTCCCTGTCCCTTCCGGGCGAGCGTATCGGTTATCTGGTAATCCCGTCTGAGATGGATGAGAGCGCAAATGTATTCCAGGCGGCAACGATCGCGAACCGTGTTCTGGGCTGTGTCAATGCGCCATCCCTGATGCAGAGAGTCATCAAGCGCTGCGTAGATGCGAATGTGAATCTGGAAGCTTACGACCGCAACCGTAACCTGCTTTACAACGGACTGAAAGAGTGCGGATTTTCCTGCATCAAGCCGGAGGGCGCGTTCTACCTGTTCGTGAAATCCCCGGTGGAGAATGAGAAGGAATTCTGCGAGGTATGCAAACAGTACAATGTACTGGTAGTACCGGGAAGTTCATTCGCTTGCCCGGGTTATGTGCGCATCGCATACTGCGTATCGTATGGGCAGATCGAGAGATCGCTTCCGGCATTCAGAAAGATTGCGGAACACTATAATCTGGTATAGCGAAATTGCATCATTGCCTCGGAAAGGAAAAGGATGAGATGAAACGATATCTTAGAATGATTCTGAATATTGTGATTCCGTTCCTGGGTCTATGTCTGGTCATCTTTTTAGGTCCCAGGCTTCTGCGCTTTTTCATGCCGTTTGTGGTCGGATGGATCCTGGCACTTTTAGCAAATCCGCTGGTCCGGTTTCTGGAAAGGCGCGTGAAGCTGGTGCGGCGCCACGGCTCGATGCTGATCATTATCGCGGCGCTGGCGATCGTGATCAGTCTTTTTTACGGGGCGGGTCTTCTGGTTTACCGGGAAATGGGAAGTTTTCTGGCGGATGCACCGGAAATATATCAGAGTGTGATCGCTGAGATCGGGGATGCATTGCAGAATGGGCGGAAGCTTGCAGAATATTTTCCTCAGAATTTACAGCCGCCGCTGCTGGCATTTTCGGATAATCTGGATGGTTTGTTTGGAAAACTGGTATCGCGGGCGGCGGAACCGACCGTGCAGATCGCCGGACATGTGGCGAAGAGTATTCCGAATCTTCTGGTAAATATGGTCATTACTATCCTGTCTTCGTATCTGTTTCTGGCGGACCGGGAGTCCATCATGCTCTGGCTGAAGGGGCATCTTCCGGCATTTATATTCCGCTATATCGAGTATATGAAACGGGACGCAAAGGGAGTGATTGGAGGATATTTTCTGGCACAATTCCGTATCATGTGTGTGGTGGCGCTGATTCTTGCGGCAGGATTTTTGGTGCTGGGTGTCCGCTACGGTGTCCTGTTGGCATTTTTGACGGCGATTCTGGATTTTCTGCCAATCTTTGGAACGGGAACGGTGCTGTTTCCATGGGCGGTTGTGAAGCTGTTCGCGGGGGAGTATGCGTATGCGACCGGGCTTATCCTGCTCTACATCCTGACGCAGGTCGTCCGCCAGATTATCCAGCCGAAGATCGTCGGGGAGTCGATGGGATTGCCGCCTCTGATGACCCTGTTTCTTTTGTATCTGGGATTTAAGCTGCGCGGGCTGACAGGCATGATTCTGGCGGTGCCGGTGGGGCTTGTCTTTATCAATTTTTATAAATATGGGGCGTTTGATTCGATGATCCGGAATTTCAGGATGCTGATGGAGGCGATTCAGAAATTCCGGAGGGAAGAATAGGGAGGTTTCCTTATTATATAGTAAAATTTTCTTTGTAATTTAATCTGGATAAATTATGCGGCGTATCGCGATATTTTTTCTTATATGCCCGGAGGAACGCAGCATAATTGCGGAATCCGGATTGATAGCAGGCTTCTGTGACGGGGGTGCCCCGGCGCAGGAGCTCGTTTGCGTTTTGGAGGCGTTTTTCGGTCAGGTATTCGGTAATGGTGTAGCCGGTTTCCTGGCGGAAGAGACGCATCATGTGGTATTTGCTTATGTAAAAGCGGGCGGCGAGCTGGTCGATCGTATGGTCTTCTTCCGGGTGTTCAGAGAGGTAGCGCATGAGTTCCAGGATTTTTTCGCCGGAAGGGGAGGTCGGAACGTATTCCCGATGGTTTTCGGAGGCGGCGCGATCGAGGTGTACCATAAATTCCAGGAATAATAAACGCAGAAGAAGCCCGGAGCCATAACTGCTGCCACCAAGGGATTCAAAGTTAGCATTATCTGTGCCATTGTCATTTGTACCACCTGCCTGATAGGCATTTTCCAGTCTTGACAGCGCCTCTAAGAGCGGCGTCATGGTAAGGGAACCGAGGCGCAGAACATCGGACTGCTGTTCTCTGGCAAGCTGGAAACAGAGGTCGAGCGCACAGTCAGCACAGGAGAATGCATCCAGACATTCCGGCGACAGGTAGAGGATGATACGCTCATATCGGCTGTGGTATGGAACGACCGGCTTGTGCAGGCAGTGCGCGCCGACGAGGACGATGTCGAGCGGGCGGAGGTGGTAGGAACGGCCTTCCACGATGTAGTCCGCTTCGCCATTTAACAGGATCAGGACTTTGTGGAAATCATGATAGTGGTAGGCAACCGGTGTATCCATCTGCCCGCGCAGGTGGAAGAGGCGGAATTCGTGGTTGAGGTAGCCGCGTTTTTCGTAGGCGGGGGATTCGTGGGTGGTATTTTCTGACATAAGGGGACTCCTTTTTTGAGTGTATTGCAGGTTGATTGTTGCGGGAAATTATATCTTGTATAAATGCATTGAGTTTGTTGTTTTCCTCTGAGATAAATATGTTTTGAAACACAGATATTTCATTTCTTAGTTCATATTATATAGCATTATATGCAATATTTAAAGCATGATTCTTCTATTAAAAGCTGCTATATTTTCTTAAAATTGAAATTAAAGAAAGCATAGATGGAATATTATGAAAATGCAGACATATTCAAAATATAAATGGATATGCATGATAAAGTGATTTCGAGAACGGAAGTAGAATAGAAATCATTGATGAAAGGTAACTGTTCAGTAGGTCTGCGCATTTACTGCGCTGACCGTACGAAAACATGGGTCAGCAGGCAAAAATCCCATTGCCGTAGGCAATTTTAATGGATTTTTGCGCGTGACTGTGAAGGTACTGAACAGTTACGATGAAAGATTTTTATGGTATTGATTAAAAGGGGCAGGAGGTATCGCGATGAAACAGGTTGTGCTTGAAAAATATCACTGTATGGGAAATGATTACCTGGTGTTTGATCCAAATAAGAATGATTTGGAATTGAATGCGGAGAATATCAAGAAGATGTGCAGCCGTCATTTTGGCATCGGCGCGGATGGCATTCTGGCGGGCCCATATCTGGGGGAGAATGATTTTTATGTACGCATCTACAACGCGGACGGCAGCGAGGCGGAGAAGAGCGGCAACGGCATGGGTATTTTTGCAAAATATCTGCGGGACGCGGGATATGTGCAGAAAACGACGATCTCCTGGAAAACGCTGGGAGGCGAGGAGACAGTCTTTTATCTCAACGAGGATGCGACCCGTGTGAAAATTTCGATGGGACATCCGACGTTCTGGAGCGATGAGATTCCGGTGACCGGCGAGCGGCGGGAGATGGTAAACCAGACGATGGTATTTGGAAAGATTCCGTATGTCACGACTTGTCTTTCAATGGGAAATCCGCACTGTGTTATCTGGATGAATGAGATTTCGAAGGAAATGGTGTGCCGGATCGGCGAGCATTCGGAAACATCCGAATATTTCCCGGAAAAGGTCAATACGCAGATTTTAAATGTCCTTGACCGGACGAATATCCAGATCGAGATCTATGAGAGAGGCGTTGGATATACGCTGGCGTCCGGAAGCTGCGCCTGCGCGGCGGCGAGTGCGGCATACCGCCTGGGACTTGCCGATCCGCATATGTACGTCCATATGCCGGGTGGCACGCTGGAAGTGGAAATCAAGGAGGACGGCATGGTTTACATGGTCGGCGAGGTCGGCTATGTGGGACATATCCAGTTGGGAAATGAATTGAGCGAACAGCTGCGGATTAAATAAAAAAGTATTTGACAGAAAAATATCGGACTGCTATATTTTATTTATAAAAATTGTGAAAAGAATGACAGGGGCATTCTCACACAGCAAAACGATCATAAACGTATGCTTGAAATTTTTGGGGCTGTATAGGCAGGAAAATTTTGGGCGTATATGAAAAGAGGGCGAGGGGGCTGACTGGAAACAGAGACAGCTGCCTCGTTTTTTATAGGAGGAAATGGCGATGGGAGAGAATACGAACCGATCCGAACCTTTTTTTGATGAAGATGTTGATTTGGTAAAGCTGCAGTTTACCGATATTTTTGGACAGTGCAAAATGGTCCAGATGACGCGGAGGCAGGCGGAAAAAGCGATGAAAGAGGGGTATGCAATCAACCGGTTTGCGCTCGGCGGCTTACAGAAAGCTGGGATCGAGGGCGCGGCGGCGCCGGAGTATCTGACGGACCAGAGCGAGAGTGTGGAATTGTACTTGAAGCCGGATGCATCAACGTATCAGGTTCTTCCGTGGGATTCCGGGCAGGAAAATGTAGCGCGCGTGATCTGCCAGGTCTGCAATGCGGATGGGACGCCGTCCTGGACGGATTCGCGTCATATTTTACAGGAAACGGTAAAACGTGCCGAGAAGATGGGACTGGACTTTGATTTTGATTTCCAGTGTGAGTTTTATCTGTTTCACACGGATGATGATGGGAGACCGACGACGGTGACGCATGAGGTTGCCGGGTATTATGACGCGGGACCGATCGATTTGGCAGAGGCGTCCGCCGGGACATGGTTCTGAGCCTGGAGGAAGCAGGATTTGCGGTCGAGAGCACGCATCATGGTCTGACTGCCGGACAGCACAGCTTCGTCCTTCCGGCGCGCCGGGGCATTGAGGCAGCAGATTATTTACAGACGTTCAAGGCGGCGGTCAAACGGATTGCGAAACGCCATGGTCTGCATGCGACTTTTATGCCGAAGCCAAACATGAGCGGCGACGGATCGGGGCTTCATGTGGGCGTGTCGATCTCTTCCAGACGGGGCGCCGAGGCGATGGCGCAGGCGAAGCAGTTTGCGGCAGGCGTGCTTAAAAATCTGAGCGATATGATGATTTTCACGAATCCGACCGTCAATTCATACAAACGTCTGGCGGCAGAGCGGAGCACGGTGTTCCAGCCGGAGTTCCCGGCGGCTGTGTGGGAAAAAGGAAGTGAAAAGGCAGTTCATGTGAAGGAAGACCGGAACGGACGTATTTCCGTGGAAGTGCAGTTCCCGGATCCGTCTGCGAATCCGTATCTGGCGCTGACGGCGATCCTGGCAGCAGGACTGGAAGGAATCGAGAAGGCGCTGGTGCTGGATGAAGAAGCGGGCGATGAGAATGCGCCGCGGTTCCCGGAGACATTGGGGATATTGCTCCAGAAGCTGGATCAGAATGAATTTGCACACCGTGTATTTGGGGAAAAGTTCTGCCGGATGTACGGCGAGGGCAAGAAAGAGGAGTGGGAACGCTTCTGTGCCTATGTGACGGATTGGGAGACAGCGGAATATCTGTATCGTTGTTAGGGGGTACGAAATCGCAGTGAGGTGAGACCACGTGGGAAACATCATAGTAGCATTTTCGAAGCCGCAGGACGGACGAAATATTAGAAATATACTCGTAAAACATGGAATACAGGTCACAGCCTCCTGCACATCGGGCGCGCAGGTTTTAGCGTCAACCGATGATTTGCGAAGCGGGATTGTGGTGAGCGGCTACCGGTTTGGTGATATGACCTGCCGGCAGCTTGCCGACCAGCTGCCGCCGGGATTTGATTTGCTTCTCATTGCTTCCCCAAGCCGGTGGAGCGGCGAAGCGATGGGAAAGATTGTCTGCCTGCCGGCGCCGTTTAAAATGGGAGATTTAGTTTCAACGGTCCGCATGATTGAGCAGACGCAGGCGGAAAAAAGACGGCGGATGCGTCGCCAGCCGCCGCAGAAGCGCAGGGAAGAGGATCAGAAAGCGATCGACACCGCAAAGGCGATTTTGATGGAGAGGAACCGGATGACGGAGCCAGAAGCGCATAAATATCTGCAGAAATGCAGCATGGACAGCCAGGTCAGCCTTATTGAGGCGGCACAAATGGTAATCAGTCTTTACAAAATGGCGTAAGATCCTTTACAATAGGATCAAAAAGGCAGAAGGAGCAGCAAAAACGATGAAATTTACAAAAATGCAGGGACTGGGCAATGATTATGTCTATGTCAACTGTTTTGAAGAAACGGTAAACGATCCGGAGAAGCTGGCGATTGCCGTCAGTGACCGCCATTTTGGAATTGGTTCCGACGGATTGATTCTGATTACCCCATCCGAGGTGGCAGACTGCCGCATGGATATGTACAATCTGGACGGTTCCCGCGGCGCGATGTGCGGCAACGGCATCCGCTGTGTGGGAAAATATGCGTATGACCACCATATCGTGGACAAGCCGCAGATTTCTGTTGAGACATTGTCCGGGATTAAATATCTGGATATGAAGGTCGAAAATGGCAAAGTAACGGCGGTCACTGTCGATATGGGCGAGCCGGAGCAGACTTCCGAGCTTCCGGAGAAGATCGAGGTAGATGGAACGGAATACGAATTTACCGGAATTTCCATGGGAAATCCGCACGCCGTTCTGTTTATGGATGAGATTGATTCCCTGGATCTGGAGACGATCGGACCGAAATTCGAGTTCCATAAGCGTTTCCCGGACCGTACCAACACCGAGTTTGTCAAGGTCATTGACCGCACACACGTAAAAATGCGTGTCTGGGAGCGCGGATCCGGCGAAACGATGGCATGTGGAACAGGTGCCTGCGCGGTTGCCGTTGCATCTATTCTGGCAGGGCATACGGAGGATGAGGTTGAGGTCGAGCTGCTGGGCGGCTGCCTGCAGATCCGCTGGGACCGCGAGAAAAACCGCGTGTTCATGACTGGACCGGCGGTGGAAGTGTTTAGCGGGGAGTATGAGGAATAATTAAACAGGAAACTTTGGGACTTCTTTCACATATGGTAGTAGTACAACGATATGTGAGAGGAGTCTTTTCTTTTGGAAGAAAAAAAGAAAGTGATGATAGATGCCGGGCACGGCGGAACGAAAGATCCGGGAGCAGTATTTGAGGATCGGATGGAAAAGGACGATACCCTGCGTCTGGCGCTGGCAGTAGGGAGGATTCTCGAGGAAAATGGGGTGAATGTCGTCTACACGCGGTCAACGGACGTTTATGACACGCCCTACCAGAAAGCAGAGATGGGAAATGAGGCGGGCGCGGACTATTTTGTTTCCCTGCACCGCAATGCGGCGAGTGAGCCGGGAAAAGGTTCGGGCGTCATGACGCTGGTGTACAAGACAGGCAGGGAATCAGAACAGCTGGCGGATTCAATACAGAGAGAGCTGGCGCGCACCGGATATGTGGATCTCGGCGTGATCGAGCGCCCGGATTTGATTGTGCTGCGGAAAACGCAGATGCCGGCGGTTCTGGTTGAAGTCGGATTTATCGACAATCCGGAGGATAACAAGCGGTTTGACGCGCAGTTTGACGAAATTGCGGCGGCGGTTGCATCTGGGATTCTAAATGTAATCGATGACGACATGGATCGCCGTCCGGTGGAAGAGAGCGACTATTATTACCAGATCCAGACGGGGGCGTACCGCATCCGATCGCTGGCAGAGCAGCAGTTAGAAGAACTGCGCCGTATGGGATTCCCTGCATTTCTGGTGTACGATGGGACGTATTTCAAGCTTCGGGTCGGTGCGTTTAAAAATCTCGACAACGCTGTGCGGATGGAACGGGAACTGCGGAAGGCGGGATTTCCGACGGTGCTTTTGTATGAGAGGGAGGTGAAGTAGGGGAGAAAAGCTGAAAAACAGGCACTATCTGAAAATAAGAATAGAATGACTTATTTGATTGATTTTTACTGTGCTTTTTGTAAAAATGAATGGAAAAAATCCCCTCATTATGGTATGCTGAAGATAGAAAGCAACATGCATTTTCTTGTAGATAAAGGGAGGGGTTTGGTATGTCAGAGAAGAAAAAAATTATCATCACGATTGCGAGGCAGTATGGAAGCGGCGGTGCGGATACGGGCAAAAAGTTGGCGGAAGATCTGGGGATCAGTTTTTATGATAAGAACATTCTCCGTATGAACTCAGATGAGAGCGGTATCAAAGAGAGCTATTTCCATCTGGCAGACGAGAAGGCGGGCAACCGGCTTTTATACAAGATTATCAATACATTGACACCGGAAAAGGGCGCACCGTCGTTCGGTTCCGATCTCATTTCAGCCGACAATTTGTTCCGCTTCCAGTCGGAAGTGATCCGGAAGCTGGCGGCGGAGGAATCCTGCGTCATCATCGGCCGCTGCGCGGATTATGTGCTGGACGGCACCGAGGGACTGATTCGTGTGTTCCTCTACGCGGATATCAAGGTGCGCGAGGAGCGCGTGCGTGAGCGGAATCTCTACGCGGACAAAGATGTCCTCAAAAATATCCACCGGATCGACCGGGAACGCCGCGATTATAATCGTTATTATGCAGGGCGCGACTGGGAGAAGCCGGAGAATTACGATCTTTTGATCAATACGACGCAGATTGGTGTGGACGGGGCAGTTCAGTTGATTAAGGATTATTTAAAAATGAGGGGGCTTTTGTAAGGGAAAAAGAATGACTTCCACTTGCAATTCAATATAGTATCGTGTAAAATGGCACATGCAGCCGGGCGAATACGAGAGTGTTTGGACGGCTGTATGTGCTGTTTTGCTATTATTACAAGTAAGGGGAAAATATGAAATATCAAAATGATATTGACAAAATGAATACGAACCGGAATTTATTTCTGATGTCGCTGCCGATTTTCGTGGAGCTGTTATTGCAGCTTTTGGTCGGAAACGTCGATCAGATGATGGTAAGCCGGGTGTCGCAGCCCTCGGTGGCGGCGATTGTTAATGCGAACCAGATCATGAACCTGGTGATTATCGTGCTGAGCATGGCATCGACGGCGGTTACTGTGATTTTGTCCCAGTATCTGGGCGCGCAGGATGAAAAAAATGCATCCCGGACCTGCATGGTCTCGATCGTGCTGATCGGCGGCGTCAGTCTTGCGGCAACGATTCTGGTTTTTGCCGGGCACACGCCGCTTTACCGGGCGATCCATGTGCCGGAGGAGGTTTTTGATGAGGCGTCGCTGTATCTGCTGATTGTCGGTGCATTTATTCTGGTGCAGGGACTTTATCTGACTTTCTCAGCGATGATCCGCGCATTTGCCATGGTAAAGGAAGTCATGATTATATCAGTTATCATGAATGCCATGAATATTGTGGGAAATGCGATTTTAATCAACGGCTGGTTCGGAATGCCGCAGCTTGGGGCGGTCGGGGCGGCGATCTCGACAGATATCAGTAAGTTAGTTGGTTTGGCATTGATGATCGGAATGTTTTTCAAGAGCCGCCGCGTCAAAATGGGAATGAGTTATCTGCGTCCATTTCCGGTGCAGATTTTAAAAAATCTCTGCCTATTGGCAATTCCGACAGGGGTCGAAAGTTTTTCATATAATCTCTCCCAGATGATGATTCTGGGAATTGTTAATTCCTTTGGCACGCTGGTTACTGTAACTAAGGGATATTGTACGATTTTTGCCAATATTGATTATGTCTATGCGATGGCGATCGCGACGGCAACCCAGATTGTGCTGGGCTACCTGATCGGAGCGCGCCGTCTGAATGATATACAGAAACGAGTGAATGCGACACTGAAGGTTGCGATTGCGGCATGTGTCGGTATGGCGGTGCTGATGTGCCTGGGAGGCAAATACATTTTCCTGATTTTCACAGACAACCCGGAGATCATTGCGCTTGGACGGAGGATTCTGGTGATTGAGATTGTGCTGGAGATCGGGCGCGCGGTCAACATTGTTATGACCAAATGCCTGATTGCGGTCGGCGATGTCCTGACCCCGACCACGGTCGGAATCACCTTCCAGTGGGTCGTAGCTGCCGCCGGCTCCTGGTTGCTCGGCAGCAAGCTCGGCTGGGGGCTGGAAGGCGTCTGGATTGCAATGGCAGCTGATGAATGCGTGCGCGGACTCATTTACGCGGTGCATTTTAAGAAAGAACGTTGGAAGAAGAATTTTAAGGGCGTGAAGACGGAAGCAGAGTTGGGAGAGGCGTAGAAGATAAGCGAAGAAAGAAAGTGTGAGAAAAAATGAAAGAAACAGGATGGAAGAAGACGGCAGGGAATGGTTCTGATGGAAAAAGAACGGAAGGAAAGAAATCGTTTGGCCGGGGGGAGAAAACAACTGGATTTTCCAAGAATAGTGCAAAAGTGGGAGTCAATGGGGAAAAACAGGGAAAAGCTGCTCGTAAAGTGTCTGGAGTTGAGGATAAATGGGGCACACATGGGGACAGGAAACGAAATGTAGGGGAAAAAGACGGTCAGAAAACGGTTCGTGGTGGACAGCGTGGAAAAACAAAATGTCCGATTTACCGTGAGTGCGGTGGCTGTCAGTATCTCCATTTAACCTATGATCAGCAGTTAAAAGAAAAACAGAAGCGCATGGAAGAACTGCTGGGCGGTGTCTGTCCGGTTCGTCCGATCATTGGAATGGAAGAGCCGTATCATTACCGCAATAAAGTTCATGCGGTATTTGGATTGGATCGGAAAAATAATCCAATTTCTGGCATTTACAAAGAGGGGACACATCGGATTCTTCCGGTGGATTCCTGTCTGATTGAGGAT
The DNA here is from genome assembly GCF_003478725.1 of Clostridium sp. AF22-10. Lineage (NCBI taxonomy): Bacteria > Bacillati > Bacillota > Clostridia > Eubacteriales > Clostridiaceae > Clostridium > Clostridium sp. AF22-10. The sequence goes on along the minus strand of NZ_QUFZ01000014.1, from coordinate 12,858 downwards.
CAGAAAGCAGACGAGATCATCGTGACGATCCGGAGTATGCTTCGTTCGTTCAAGATCCGTGTTTTTGATGAGGACACCGGATACGGTCTGCTGCGTCATGTATTGATTCGCCGCGGCTTCACAACCGGCGAGATTCTGGTCGTTTTGGTGACAGCATCCCCGGTATTCCCGTCGAAGAACAATTTCGTCAAGGCGCTTCGTGAAAAGCACCCGGAAATTACTACGATTGTCCAGAATATCAACGGCAGAAGCACCAGTATGGTACTGGGGGACAAAGAACATGTACTGTATGGAAAAGGATATATCGAAGATGAACTCTGCGGACTCCGGTTCCGTATTTCGTCCCGTTCCTTCTATCAGATTAACTCAGTTCAGACTGAGAAGCTGTACGGCAAGGCGATGGAACTGGCAGGACTTACAGGCAAGGAGACGGTACTGGATGCTTATTGCGGCATCGGTACCATCGGACTTATCGCCAGCAAGCACGCAGGCAAGGTGATCGGTGTAGAGTTGAATCAGGATGCAGTGCAGGATGCGGTGCAGAATGCGAAGAAGAATGGCATCAACAATGCACAGTTCTTCTGCAATGATGCAGGCCGGTTCATGTCTCATATGGCAGCCAGAGGCGAGAGTGCAGATGTGGTATTTATGGACCCGCCGAGAAGCGGAAGTACCGAGGAATTTATCGATTCGGTAGCACTTATGCAGCCGAAACGGGTGGTATACATCTCCTGCGGTCCGGATACATTGGCACGCGATTTGAAAGTATTCGCAAAGCATGGTTATCGGGCGAAAGAAGCATGGCCGGTGGATTTGTTTGGGTGGACGGGGCATGTGGAGACAGTTGTTCTTTTGGGTAGGAAAATGGTCAATGACAAAAGTATTGAGTATATGCACGTAGATTATGAGCCGGAAGATGATGAATATCTTAAAGGTATCAAGGGTTCTGCGACCTATGCAGAAATCAAGAAGTGGATTAAGGAACAGTATAATGTTTCTGTATCATCGTTATACATTGCTCAAGTAAAAGACAAATTAGGTTTTGAGAAGCGTGATAATTACAATAAAGGTGCCGAAGGTCATAAGGTGCCGAATTGTCCGGCTGAGAAGCGGGAACTGATTATGAAAGCTTTTAAGCATTTCAAAATGATATAATGAGGTGGAATGAAAAGACCGTCCGTATGGGCGGTCTTTTTTTTGTATGTTCTGAAAAAAAAATTTGGCTGGATGCGTTACTTGGCAACACGTTTAAAGAGATTAGTGAATTATTGGGTAGGAAAGTCTTGAAATCGAAAATCTATTATGATACAGTTTTATTAAACCGTAGAATAATACAGCGAAATGGAGGAATAAAGATGGCAAAACAAATGGGATGGACAAATCCGATTCCTGCTGGGGAAAGAACATTTCTTACAATGAGAGAGGTTGGTAGATACACAGGTATCAGTTATGATTTAGTCAGAAAATACGTTAAGGATAGGGAATTTGAAGACTATATTACAGTAGGAAGACAGCATAAAGTCATGGTAGATAGAATTGCTTTTGAGAACTTTATTAAATCTAAAAAACATATTGAAAAATAAAATTACATAAAAAAATAGCAACTGTGACTGGGAATCATCGTTGCTATCAAGGAAGTCAGTGCTAATTTAAAAGGAACGTCACAAACTTCATTGTTTCTGGATTTATGCTCATATATTAGCATATTTTGGCACTGACTTCAATAGTAAAGCGTAGATTTTATACAGAAAATTATTGAAAGGAGTGTCATTTTTTATGGCAAGAACATACGAAGAAACAATCTATGATGCAACAGTAGATGCTGTGAATGATGCATTAGCACAGCCAAAGCTGCCATCACCAGATGAAATTAAAGGTAATATTTTAGATAACAGCAGGAACGCAGTTGAAATGTATAACTCGATTGCTCAGCCAAGAGCAAAGTGGAAGGTGCCTACAGAGTTGGTTCCGTTCCAGGTCGCATATGTAATGTCGAGACTGCATTATGTTGCATTGATTAATATGAGTGAAGTTGAGACGAATCCAGACCGCATGGTTCTTGGTGTATACATGGATGAAGGCAATGATGAGGGAATCTATACGACAAATGAGACAACGATTCGTTCAATCGCTAGACAATATAAAAGGAGTCTCTCTCGTAAAGAATTCCAGGAGATGATGGATATTCTGCGTGAGGACGTACCGACAGTAAAGCGTTGTGAGGAACAGAATCTGGTTCCTGTTAATAACGGAATCTTTGATTATGATGCAAAGAAGTTGCTGCCATTCACGCCAGATAAGATTTTTGTTGCAAAAGCCAAAATCGATTACAATCCGAATGCAAGGAATGTAGTGATTCATAATAGTCTGGATGGTACAGACTGGGATGTGGAAAGCTGGATGAATGAGATTACGGATAATAATCAGGGTCTGACAAATCTGCTGTGGCAGGTATTAGGAGCAATCATCAGACTGAACGTTCCCTGGAACAAGGCTTGTTTCATGTATTCAGAATCCGGTAACAACGGTAAGGGTACACTGTGTGCACTTATGAGAAAGCTTGTCGGCGAAGGTAGTCACACATCCATTCCGTTGAATGATTTCAGTAAGGATTTCATGCTGGAACCACTGATTGGTGTTTCAGCGGTTATCGTTGATGAGAACGACGTTGGTACATACATTGACAAGGCTGGTAATCTGAAAGCTGTTATCACACATGATATTGTTCAGATTAACCGTAAGTTCAAAGAACCGATTTCTTTTAAGTTCAGAGGGTTCATGGTGCAGTGTCTGAATGAGATGCCAAGAGTGAAGGATAAGTCAGATTCGTTCTACAGAAGACAGCTGTTCATTCCATTCACAAAGTGTTTTACAGATGTCGAAAGAAAATACATCAAGGATGATTATCTGTGTCGTACAGAAGTGCTTGAGTACGTGCTGTACAGAGTGCTGCACATGAACTATTATGAATTCGATGTGCCGGAAGAATGTAAAACAGCATTGGAAGAATACAAGGAGTTCAATGACCCAGTAAGACAGTTCATGAGTGAAATCATGTCTGAATTACAGTGGGATTTTGTTCCGTTTACATTCCTGTATGACTTATACAAAGAATGGTACAAGAAATACGTTGGAAAACAGGAAGTAAAATCATTACAGGTGTTTATCAAGGATGTTCTGAATCTGCTGAAAGATTATCCAGACTGGTCTTGTCCTGACAGTAAAAAGGCTGTCAGACCTAAGAATATGATGGACAAGCCGGAATGGATGATTGATGAATACAAGCTGGAAGGTTGGTATAGCACTACATACAAAGGAAATGATTTAGATAAAAAATGCTGTCCGACTAAAAAATCAAGTTACAGAGGCATTTTAAGAGTGTAATACAGAGTGATAGTACAGAAAATGTGCTATCACTTTTTTGTTTTTAGGGATTTTTTGAAAAATGTAGCAGAAATGTAGCACGAAACGTGCTACATGAAATCCGTTGACTGGCGCTGGATTTATCCATTTGTAGCAGATGTAGCACGTTTTTTTAGACCATATACGTGTGAAAAAATAAAAAAATCTAAAAAACATTGATTTATGAGGGTTTTACTTTGTATCATTATGATGTTATCTATAAGTGTATTTTACTTTGTATCATTATGATATTATGTGTAATCTTGATAAATCCGTTGATACGTAATGGATTTGAATTTAGTGTAGACTAAAATAAAAAAAATATATAAAAGAATGGAAAAAAACGTGCTACACGTGCTACAAAACACATGAATCCCTTACCCAGTACTGGATTTATGCGTAGCACGTCGTTTTTTTGTCTGCTACACTGCCTGCTACAAAAACGCTGAATCCGTTGCTGGGCACTGGATTTATGCGTAGCACGAAACGTGCTACATTTTTTTGGCTTCTGCATTTTCAGATGCTGATAACATCTATCATCACATTTTCCATGTATGCAGTCAGCAGAACAATTCAAAACCTATCGTTTAACACGCCGTATTACCTCACCACGCGTATAAAATCTCAAATCTGTAAAATCCCCCGATTTTCTAAAAAATCTTCACCACGCGTTCATACGGCACCTTAAAACGCTATATCTATGATTTCTTGTGTATTACACGAAAAAATAATCCCTACTCGTTTCCGGGTAGGGATTTTTGTTTACTTACTTGTTAAGCTGACCTTTGGTAGCCATGTAGAGCTTAGCAGTGCTCCAGTCTGGATGAGCTTCCTTCATGTTGTTGTAAACTTTTCTGAAAGTGTTCTTTGCTTTGAACCATTCTTTAGCTGTCATAATCGTAATCTCCTTTTCTTTTGCGTATGTGTAAATTTTATTATTTTCACAATTAAACCCGAAGACTGCGCAAGCAGTTAAAAATACATCGTTACGATGGATGGAAAGGAGACCGAAGGTAAGAAGGTTTTGTTAGCATATTCTGCTAAGCAATTCAGAAACCATCGTTTAACACGCCGTATGACGTCACCACGGGCATAAAATATCAATCCTGTAAAATTATACGATTTTCTGTAAAATCTTCGCTATACCCAATATTCGGGTGTTATACGGCTATATGTAAAAAAATTACCCACGGAAGCGTTTATGCTCCGTGGGTTTTGTTCTTACAGACTTAGTCAGTGATGTCTTCTGTCTCTACTGCTTTGTATCTGCAGTCTTCCAGATTTTCATCATCAATAGAGATGGTCATGCCGTCTTCACTGTCTGCACTGTAGAATTCTTTCTTTTCACTTATTACTTCGCCGGTTTTATTATCGAAGGTAACTGAATGTTCTGCATGGAACATGCGGACAGCGTAGTTACTGCTAATCATTGGTCCCCAATAGTAACAGCCTGTATCTATCATGTGGTTGATATTCATAGCGATGATGTACATTTCTTTACTTCTGTAATAGATTGTACATGTATTGTCTGTTTTGAATTTGTCTTCAAACACGATGTTTTCCTTTTTCATGATGTCTGGAAATGCTTCCTTAGTTAATTTCTGCCATGCTGTAGTGTTCATAATTTTCTAGTCTCCTTTATTTTTAAACGTTCTACGATGATTTCTAATCATTTCATAATGACCCTCGGTCGATGTGACGATAGTCACATCTTTTACAATCCTGTTCACAGGATTGATTTTTGTCGTAGACTTTATAAGAAATTCATTGAAAAACGCACGTTTATGTGCTAAAATTGCTACATAGGGTAGGAAAACAAAAACAAGTTGCGTAGCAGATATCTTGATTTTGTGTGAATACTCTTGTCACTCCCTGTACGGGAGTGTGAATTGAAATACCCAGCTTCATACAGCATAACATCGCATCGGGTCACTCCTTGTATGGGAGTGTGAATTGAAATCGGCAAATAAGTCGGAACGCTGGGAGCGTAAAAACACCATGGGCAAAATATGTCACATAAATTGGTCAAATTTTGGTCCTATTTTGCCCATATTTTCCCATCGAAATTTTTTGAACAATCTGCTGAAAATGCAGTTTTTATATATTTTATATTTATCATGTAGATATTTAATAACTATAAAGTATTTACTTAATATATATTCTTATATTCCCTTTTAAAACCCATGGATTTTTTCATGGGCATTTTTTGTGCCATAAATTGGTCAAATTTTGCCCAAAATATGGCACATGTTTGCCCAAATTTTTCCCATTGCTTAAAATCATGATTTTGCGATACACGATGAAATTGACATCCTGTATATTTTGGGTAGGAAATTTTATGTATCCTATTGCAATCCGCATCTGTATTTATTATAATAAATATAGCTATTTAATGAATATAGAATATCTATAAAATAGATACAAAGTATATATAAAAGGAGTGATTTACATGAAAACAGTAGTGTTCGTGTCCGAGAAGGGCGGGGTAGGAAAGACACGTTTATCAGATGAATTATATTATTACTATACAAGACAGAATGTTCCTGTGTCGCTGTACAGCTTCGATGGACAGTACAAGAACAGGAACGATGATAAGAAGGTAGACAATCCAGAAGTGTCGATTGTAGATACACCGGGTAGAATCATGGATGATAAGACTGTAGAGGCTATCCAGGGTGCAGATGTGGTTGTGATTCCAGTGCGACCTACGGGCGGCAACCTTGAATCATTTACGCGTACAGTTTCACTTGTAAAGGAGAATACGAACTGTCCGATTGTTATCGTTGTCAATGGTACCAACAGATTTACAGCGTCAGCATCATTTATGGAATGGCTGCAGAAATACAGACAGAAAGAGACTCTTGATACTGTATTGACCGTTCTGCAGTCAGAAGTCATTGTACAGGCTGAAAATTACAGCTGTTCTGTTAATGATATTAACAGGCGTTCTTTGGCAGCACGGGCTGTAAATATGATGTGTGATAAAATCAGTGAGCTTGCAGGTCTGCCAGTTGAGAAACGAGAGGCAAAGAAGAGCAAGAAACTGATTGCAAAATAAATATTCAGTATCTATAATATAGATATGTAATATTTATTTTTAGACGAACATGCAGAATGTAAGGAGATGATTGAGATGCCTAGAAAAAAAAATATGAAAAGTCTTTTAGACAGTTTTGAACTTGATACAGAAAAGGAACATGAGGCGGCTGTGACAGCAGCGTCGAAGACACCGAAGAAATCAATCGGTGGAGATACAAGAGCAACAGCACTTGTATCAATGACCAAGGATGAGAAAGAACGTCTGACAACAAAGGCAAAGGCACACGGCTTGAGCCTGTCTGCGTTTTTCAGACTGGCTGCTGATGAATACATGAATACACATAATTGGTAATACATGTATGAAGAGATATGTGGAGTGGAATCCGCAGCAGCAGTAGGTTTTGTGGGTATGTGGGTAACTCGGAGAGTTATCCATATATCCATAAAATAGATATAAAATATATATCGTATAGATATGAAGTATATAAGAAAGGATGCGTATTATGGCAAATATTAATGAAACAATTTCTGAAGTTGCAAAGTTAAACCCAGAGCTTGCACATCAGATTCAGAAATATGTAAAAGACCATTCGTATGGTTTGGTTTTTGAACATAATTTACCGGAAGCAGTTAGGCTTTATAAAAAGCAACCTGCTGTAGGTGATACAGTGAATATTCTTGCACCTCGTGGACAAAAGGAAACGGAAGAAAATTCTGTTCCTTGGTGTGTGAAATATATTGATAATGGTATTGCATATCTTGAACATGATGGAGAAGCAAAAGATGTTCCATTGGAAGACATCTGTGTCCTTGTAAGTTATAGAGACGTTATCTATCCAGGATTAAAAGAGATTGACCGTGTAGAACGTGGAAATCCAGAAGACCCATATCATATGGTGATTAATTCTGAGAATTATCATGCGTTAGAAGCACTGACATATGCATATGCAGGAAAGGTTGATTGTATCTATATTGACCCACCATATAATAACAGGAATAGAAGTTGGAAATACAATAATGATTATGTAAGCGATGAAGACCAATATAAGCACAGTAAATGGTTGGCTTTTATGGAACGCCGTTTAAAATTAGCAAAACAATTATTGAATCCAGACGATTCTGTATTAATTGTTACAATTGATGAAAAAGAATATGCACGACTTGGTTTATTGCTTGAACAAACTTTTCCGAATGCAAGTATTCAGATGATAAGTATAACAATTAATCGAAAAGGTGCGAAACGAGAAAAGATGTTTGCAAGAGCAGATGAGTATATTTATATTGTGTTATTGGGTAATGCTTCTGTGGTTTTGCCTAAAGGTGATGGCTCGGAACAGGAGGTTAGATGGTTTTATCTTAGAAGAACGGATTATGCGTCTCGAAGAGGAACTAAAAAAGGTGGTATTGCTCAATTTTATCCAATATATGTTGATGATAATACAAAAAAAATCATAAGGATAGGTAATCCATTGGAACCAGACGTTGATAGAAATTCAGTGGAAAAAATTGATGGAGCGACAGCTGTTTTTCCAGTACGTGATGATGGTGTAGAAATGAACTGGGGCGTGACCGGGGAGTCTTTGCAAAATTTATTAAACGAGGGACTGGTTCGTATAACAGATGGTAAGCAACGGTGTACAAGGGGTACAAACAAGATTAAAAAGAAAAGATAGATTTGAAAGTAAGTAGAGTGGGATAATCCAGAAGTTAGAGCTTAGATTTTCCACTCTACTTGAACGTGGTCGCTAGTTGCGCTGATTGAAATAATCAGGCCGTCAACGGCTTTCCTTTTGTCGTCAAATTCAATGCTGTCCCAATGGTCGAGGTAATAAGAGAGTTCCTGCTCCTTTTGGGGTGACATTGTTTCAATGGACATTTCCGCAATCTCCTTTGAAATGGTCTGGCGGCGAGTGTCCAGTTCTTCAATTTTTTTGTTAGCATAGGCAAGAAGTGTTGCGTTGGCTCCGGTTAGCGTATCAAGTAGTTTTTCAATCTCGGCTTCAACTTGCGCCAGTTCAATTTGATGGGCGGTCAGTTTGGGATTGACTTTTTCCTCCCGGCTATGGCGGACTTGAAAATTTTTAAATCTCGCCCGCATAGCACTGAAAATAAATTCCTCAAATTCAGATTTACGGATTTTACCACAGCCCGGGCAGCCTTTATTTTCAGTCCGTTTACTACAGCGAAAATAGCCTTCGCTGTTCGGAACGTGTGTTGCCTTTAAGGCATATCCGCAACACCCGCATTTAACTTTTCCGGCAAGCCATGTATTTTTCGGCTTACGTCCTTGTTGAAAACTCTTATTTGTCATTAGCTTCTTCCTGCATTTCAGCCATACATCAGACGGTATGAGCGCTTCATGTGGAGCGATTACAAGTATCTGGTCTTTCAGGCTCCTGTCTTTATCCTCCTTCACGTCCCGGCCCTGATAGAGATAACAGCCATTGGTTCCGGCAAAATCGGAAGCGTCATTGACAATAGCCGCCCCCTGGCTTTTAAAAAATTCGTAGAGTTCTAAATCTGCTTGTGCGTAAACAGGATTTCTTAAAAGCTGTGAAATAAAGGTACGGAATAGCGATTTACCGTAAACTTTGATGTTCTGTTCCTCAAAGTACCGTGTAATGTCACCAAAAGACGTTTCCGGCTCGGAATACATTTCAAACATGAGCTTTACATATTGGGAAGTTTCGGGGTCTGCCACCATCTTTTTTGTGCGGATACCTTCAACCACTGTCGGCTCCAACTGATAACCATAGGGGGCCTGTCCGCTCATGTGAAAACCTTTCAGGCACCGGGAGTAGTAAGCGTCCGTGACGCGTTTCTGGATTGTCTCACGTTCAAGCTGTGCGAATACGATACAAATATTCAGCATGGCCCGCCCCATTGGGGTTGAGGTGTCGAACTTTTCTGTGGACGAAACAAACTCCACGTCATATTCCTGGAACAGCTCCATCATGTTTGCAAAGTCCAGAATGGAACGGCTGATTCTGTCCAGCTTATAAACGATTACCCGCCGCACCCGGCCCTTTCGGATTTCTCCTAACAGCTTTTGAAACTCCGGCCTGTCCGTATTCTTCCCGGAATAGCCTTTATCCTTGAATACTTTACAGCTTCCGCCTTTCAGCTCATACTTACAAAAATCAATCTGGCTTTCAATGCTGATACTGTCCTTACGGTCTACCGACTGTCTCGCGTATATACAATCTTCTCTGATAATGTCCATATTGGGCTCCTTCCGTATGGAATGGAGCTACCAACCTTACAATTATATTATACCATAGGCAGCCCCGGACAACAATGTTGCGGTTGATTAGTAAAATCTGTCCGTGTATTTACTGAACACATCATATAAGTGATTTTCGATTTCTCTTTTTCGCTTGTTCTTTTCATCCGGGGATAGTACCGGAATTAGATTTTCCAATACGATAAGTTTCCCTTGAAAATATACGGATTGTTTTTCGCTTTGGTATGTAACAGATTGAACCATCGAAAACCTCCACTTTTCAGTACGGATGAACAGCGGCCAGCTTCCCTCTTGTCTGCTGGGGAAACCTAAAAAAGCGGCTCCCTGGAAGGAACTGCCCTTTGAGCTTTCCCCAGCCTCGGGCCACGTTGGCCCGAAGCTAATAATCGCCGTTATAATATTTCTGTTCAGCCTCGTTGAGTGTGTATAAGTCAAACACTCCATAAAGCTGATTTACTACACGGCTAATATCTTTATGGGTGAATCCACAGTCCTGCATGGCCATAATCACATAGCCCCGGCAGGCGTCATTACTCCATATATTCAGCGTTAATTCTGGACTAGATATATTTTCCTTCATAAAATTCTCCTGTTCATAGAAAAATATGGGCCCAGCCAGAACGGTTGCCCTATCATCAGACAGTAATAGAGGAAGGGCCCCACAGGTTAGAAAGTTTTTTCAGATAGACCGGACGGACAGTTGGCTTTTTGTCCCATAGCATTTCAGCTCTCCCCATTCTGATGGCAAGGCGATCTCATTACCTGCGACGGCTCACGGTTCGCAACACCGCTGCACGCTCGGATTGTGACTAATCGCAAGTATCCGGGTTTTGTGTTTTGTCCGGCAGACCTGCCACAGTCTGCCTACGGCATGGGCCTGGTCGCTCTCTCTAGTGTAAAAATAGAGGTCATGGCGGGCCTGTCACTGGACACAAGCACCCTTCGTATCCGTCTATCTTTTATTCAGTTTTCAATCTGCGTGAGGCGTGTCCCGCTTCGGGCCAATGTGGCCCGAGGCTTTGACTGCCTCTCATAAGCCATTTCATTTTTGAGGCGAAATCGGTACACCTTATAAAAATTTTTTTAAAATTTTTTCCAAGTTCCGAAGGCCGCGCTCAATGGCGAGCCGCACGACCTTTTCATCCACACCCTCGGCCCGGGCAATGTCTTGTTTCGTCAAGCCGAGAATGAAATGAGCGTAAATGCGCTTTGCCTGTTGTCGGCGAGTCGTGAGATGGCGGTATAGAGTTCTTGTATCGTCACTTTACGCTCATACAGTTCATAGGGAGAGAACGCAACGAAAAGCGCCTCATGCTCAATTCCATCATTCCGATCCAGGGAGTAATAGGCTTTGTGCCGGTATGTACGCAGACGGTAAGCGGCTTCCTTCCGGTCAAACTCCTTGAACATTTCAACAACATCTTCTGGTACTTCCATAAAGTAGTCTGACGTATAAAAAGGGTAATAGTCCCGTAAATTTATAATAGCCATATTGAACCTCCGCTTTGTTTTGTGATGGATGGACAACAAAACAGAAGCGGCGGGGAGCGTATATGTAGGCTGAAATTTCTGAAATTTTCAAAAAATAACAGTGAAAAATCTATAAAATAGTAAAGATGGCTACTCGTTCTAAAAAAGCCTCGACAGCTTATCTCAAGACTGGCTCTGTTTCGATAGCAAATCCTGAAATAAGGTGTCGAACATAAAAAAAGCTCAAACAAATAACAGCTTGTTTGAGCCTTAAAAAAGTTTAAATTGGAATAAAACTCCTCCCATCTAGGAGGAGGTAAAGCAAAAGGGGCGTTGCTTCATCTATTTTTTCTCAATAATCTAACTCATGTTATTAGCAACCTCCGCGTAAAAATCTCGTAGTTCTTTTATTATCATATAATGTATTTTTTGCAAAATTTGTCGTAGATAGGAGGCAAAAATAAAAAAATAGATAGAGGATATGTTAATGGTTAACGTACCTCTACTCTATCTAATTGTTACTAAAAATTTTCTTTTAAAAAGGTTGTTACAAAATCTATCTAATTGTTACTAAAAATTTTCTTTTAAAAAGGTTGTTACAAAACAGACTCAATTTACTATATATAGTATATGTCAATTATTAAATCTACCATATACAGAACATTACTTTTCTCTTTGCAACAACCCTTTTAAATTGTATAATTGCTTTCACTTAATCAGCATTATTTTTTATCTGATTGAATAGCCATCCTATAATTCGAGCTATACAGTATAAAACACCAAGTCCAAGGACGGAGCATACAACTAGAAAAAATATAGACATTGCCGACATATTTACATCAACACCTTTTTGAATAGGACTCTACTTATATTATTCTTAATTTAATACGGTAGAAACTTCTCCATTAAAAACTTCCGTTCTTAAAGCGAAAGAAAGTGTTCCTACTCCGCCGACTACATTTGCTCTCATAGAGCCAGTCACTTCGGCCGCTTTGCTTGAGGTAGATGTTGCACGGCCAATGGCTAAACTTTCATCTTCAACCGTTCCGCCAACACAGTAGGTATTTAAATCACGTGCATTAGAAATTTTCCACTGGCTACCACTCTTTGATAAGTCAAATCTGTAATCCATACCTGCGACACCCCAAAATGCATCCGATTTCCACGTTCCTTCAGTAGCAGGATCACGAGTTAAAGGAGGCGTATAGCTAAGTGTCACTGTTACCGGCTGACCGTCCTTCTCGAAATGTAATGTTTCCGAATAGGGCTGGCTTTCGTCAAAATTATTCAGATCGACACTGAATGTTTGTCTCTGTTCTGGAGAATCAGCAGCAAGAGCACTAAATGCGCTACCAACTACCATGAGACTCAGCGCTACCAACAGACCCAATGCCTTTTTCAAACCTTTCTTCATAAATGACCTCCTTGAGACTTTACCATAGTAACAAACTCAGATTTTTTAGCGCCCACCATTATGTAAGGCACTATTCTCTCAAATTCTCCTCCTCTATAGCCCCAATGGTATCCCTCCCTTTACTAATCGGTTATGAGCTTTTTATAACTAACTGTAGTATACCACAGAATCCCTATATATGCAATATAATCTAAAAATGGTAAATAAAACTTAATAAATTGTTAATTATCAACATATATCGTATATTTTTCTGATATAAAAACCGGGTATTCAAGTTTTGTGTTTTGAT
>NZ_QUFZ01000013.1:0-88630 GCF_003478725.1 Clostridium sp. AF22-10 | reverse complement strand
AGACCCCTTGAAGACGACGAGGTAGATAGGGCAGAGGTGGAAGCGTAGTAATACGTGAAGCTGACTGTTACTAATCGGTCGAGGGCTTAACCAAAAGGTTATGGTTAAGAATTGGATAGGAAAGAGGAAGTTATTTCCTAAAAGGATGAAAGATAGAAAGTAGAAGAAATTCAGTGTGCAGTTTTGAAGGTATATAAACGTTCAAGAAAATCAAATATAAACGTGGATGACGGGGTGTGGCTCAGCTTGGCTAGAGCGCTGGTTTGGGACCAGGAGGTCGCAGGTTCGAATCCTGTCACCCCGATTCTTACAAATATGCGCGAGTGGCTCAGTTGGTGGAGCGCGACCTTGCCAAGGTCGAGGCCGCGGGTTCGAGTCCCGTCTCGCGCTCTTTTTATTTCTAGGATTTATGCGGGTTCCGAGGTTTTCGGAGCCCGCTTTTAATTTACATAGAATTGCTAAAAGTTTTTACTGAAGGTTTTGTATTATCATTCCGTATATGCTTGCTGGAAGAAATTCAAGAAACGAAGAAAAATGAAGGAAAATGCGTGATTTTTTTAATTTCCACTTGCATGTATACCTTGCCTGTGATATAGTATAAAGGCTGAAAATTCACGCCGGTCGGATTTGCGCAGGACGGTGCTCATTATGAGTCCCCGCGGAAAGCATGAGAAGACGGCGGAAGAAAAACCAAAATTGGAGGAAAGAAACATGAGCGTTATTTCAATGAAGCAGTTACTTGAAGCAGGTGTACATTTTGGACACCAGACCAGAAGATGGAACCCGAAAATGGCTCCGTACATCTACACCGAGAGAAATGGTATCCACATCATCGACCTTCAGAAATCTGTAGGTAAAGTAGATGAGGCTTACAAGGCAGTATCCGATATCGCAGCAGACGGCGGCACAATCCTGTTCGTTGGTACAAAGAAGCAGGCTCAGGACGCTATCAAGACCGAGGCTGAGAGATGTGGTATGTTCTATGTAAACGAGAGATGGTTAGGCGGTATGCTGACAAACTTCAAGACCATCCAGAGCCGTATCGCTAGATTAAAACAGATCGAGGCTATGTCTGAGGACGGAACTTTCGACGTTCTGCCGAAGAAAGAAGTTATCGAGCTGAAAAAAGAGTGGGAGAAGCTGGAGAAGAACCTGGGCGGTATCAAAGATATGAAGAAGATCCCGGATGCTATCTTCGTAGTAGATCCGAAGAAGGAAAGAATCTGCGTACAGGAGGCTCATACTCTGGGTATTCCGCTGATCGGTATCATCGATACCAACTGTGATCCGGAAGAGCTGGATTATGTAATCCCGGGTAACGATGATGCTATCCGTGCCGTAAAACTGATCGTTTCCAGAATGGCAGACGCTGTTATCGAAGCTAAGCAGGGCGAGGCTGAGGCAGCTGCAGCAGAGGGCGAAGCAGAGGCTACAGAGGCTTAATTAACCCCAAAATTAAAAACTGAAACCAAAAGACCAGGAGCACGCCGCGGTTTTCCGCATAAAAGCGTGCTCCGCGCGGGTATACGAACGTGTACCTGAATTTATATACACGGAGGGATTTAAGATGGCAGTTACAGCCGCAATGGTAAAAGAGTTACGTGAAATGACAGGCGCTGGTATGATGGACTGTAAGAAAGCTCTTGCAGCTACAGATGGCGACATGGACAAAGCTGTTGAGTTCCTGAGAGAAAAAGGACTTGCAGGCGCTACTAAGAAAGCTGGCCGTATTGCAGCAGAGGGTATCGTTATGACTAAGGTTACCGCTGATGAAAAGAAGGCAGTTGTAGTAGAAGTAAACGCAGAGACAGACTTCGTAGCTAAGAACGAGAAGTTCCAGAACTATGTATCTGATGTTGCTGAGCAGGCGCTGAACACAAGCGCAGCAGATATTGACGCATTCCTGGCTGAAAAATGGGCAAAGGATCCGTCCCTGACAGTTGCAGAGGCTCTGTCTTCCCAGATCTCCATCATCGGCGAGAACATGAAGATCCGTCGTTTTGCTCAGTTAGCTGAGGAGAACGGTTTCGTTGCTTCCTACATCCATGCAGGCGGCAAGATCGGCGTTCTGGTAGACGTTGAAACTGACGTTGTAAACGATGCAATCAAAGAGATGGCTAAGAACGTAGCTATGCAGGCTGCAGCTCTGAAACCGCTGTACACCAACGACAGCGAAGTAGATGCAGATTACATCGCAAAAGAGAAAGAGATCCTGACTGTAGCAGCTAAGAACGAGAAGCCGGACGCAAACGACAAGATCATCAGCGGCATGGTTATGGGTCGTATCAAGAAAGAGCTCAAAGAGATCTGTCTTCTGGATCAGGTATATGTTAAGGCTGAGGATGGCAAGCAGAGCGTAGCTCAGTATGTAGCTCAGGTTGCTAAAGAGAATGGCGCGAAGATCACTGTTAAGAAGTTCGTTCGTTTCGAGACTGGTGAAGGTATCGAAAAGAAGGAAGAGAACTTTGCAGAGGAAGTTGCAAAGCAGATGGCACAGTAAGCGAACTACTTGTTGTAACTTCATATAACTTATTAGAAAGTGCTGAAACCCAGTATTTATGTAGGGTTTCAGCACTTTTTTGTGTACTGTTTTTTGATACTTTTTTATATAACTTGTTGCAATTTATTATATCTTCTTATGCGAATTGTGTAAAAAAGTGTGTAGTGAGTTGTGTAGAGGTTTTGGGGGATTTGTGTAATAACACGAATGGAACGCCTCAGCTGATTGCAGACGCGCCTTTGCAGTCTGCTCAGCATTACATTTACCGGTCTCAGGATCCCATTAGCGATTCTTTTGGGTGGCATTATGGGACTCACCGGAATCTGGCGGGCGCTTACGCTGACCTTGATCGTGAAAGGATAGGGGATAAAAGTGTACCAGAAAGTCATACTTGAAAATTCCGCCAGATGCGCTATAATAAGTCTGGCGATGGTTCAGCAGGGAAACATTGCAAATTTGATAAAAACAGGGGAGCTCGTTGGCGGGCTGAGAGGAAGTAATCGAACTTCGACCCTTTAACCTGATGCGGATAATGCCGTCGTAGGAAGTCATGAGATGAATTTTTACAGGAGATATCCGCAGGGGTATCTCCTGTTTTTCATATAACAGGAAAATCCGTTGAAATTTCCTGTTATATAAAAGCCCTACCGGGCGGGATCGCACTGCGGCGGAAGGGAATCATGTCGCAAGCAACCGCGCTCGGCGCGGGAATGTGCCAGGGCACATTCTTTTAAAATTAAATTCTTTGAAAGGGGGAACGTATTCCGCATGTGTGCGGCGAGCTGAGGGGGAGCGCCCTGGGCTTTGTAGGCAGCGATGGGAAGCCGTGTTCCGGCGTGAGAGGATACCAGAGAGTATCGACCGAATTTCATGCAGAAAACGTAAATTGTTCGTAACTGTTCAAGAATATCAAAGAAACAGAACAGTTGCAAATTTTCAAAGAAGGAGAAGAAAAATGAATAAGACAAACACGAAAAAACTGGCGATTGCGGCTGTATTCTGTGCCGTTGCCGTCGTAGGAAGTTTATTTTCCGTTCCGGTGTTCGGAAGTAAGTGTTCCCCGGTACAGCATATGGTAAATATCCTGTGTGCCGTTCTTCTGGGACCGGGCTATGGACTGGGAGCGGCCTTTGCAGCGGCGCTGATCCGAAATCTGTTAGGACTTGGAAGTCTGATGGCATTTCCGGGCAGTATGTTTGGCGCCCTGATCTGCGGACTGGTTTACAAGAAAACGCAGAGTGTGTTTGCAACTTTGATCGGTGAGGTGCTTGGAACGTCCATTCTGGGCGGATTTGCGGCATATCCGGTGGCGGTTTTCCTGATGGGAAAGAGCGCGGCGGGACTGGCTGTCTATGCCTATGTGGTTCCGTTTTTGATCTCGACCGCGGGAGGCGCGATCATAAGCGCGGTTCTGATTTTAAGTTTAAAGAAAGCCAATATTTTAGCAGGAATGCAGGAAGCACTGAGAGAGGAGAAGCCAGCACATGTTTAAAGAAATATTTGATAATGTAAGAGAAAAATGTCCGTTAATCCATAACATCACGAACTACGTGACTGTCAATGACTGTGCCAACGTGGTACTCGCATGCGGCGCGTCCCCGATCATGGCGGATGATAAGGACGAAGTTTCGGATATCCAGACCATCTGCGGCGGACTGAATATCAATATCGGCACATTAAACAGCCGGACCATCGAATCCATGCTGCTTGCCGGAAAGCGGGCAAATGAGCTGGGTCATCCGGTAGTTTTAGACCCGGTAGGCGCCGGTGCGTCGAAACTCAGAACAGAGACCGCCAATCAGCTTTTAAAGGAAGTCAGGTTTACCGTGATCCGCGGGAACATTTCGGAGATCAAGACACTGGCACTTGGAAATGGAACGACGAAGGGTGTGGATGCCGATCTGGCAGACCGGGTGACGAAGGAAAACCTGGACGAGGCGGCAGCTTTTGCGAAGGCATTTGCTGGAAAGATGAACGCGGTCGTTGCGATTACCGGTGCGATCGACATTGTGGCGGATGCGGAGAAGGCATACTGCATTTACAACGGTCGTCCGGAGATGTCTTCCATCACGGGAACCGGCTGTCAGCTCTCGGCTCTGACGGCGGCCTTTGTGACAGCCAACCAGGAACAGCCGCTTGAGGCAGCTGCTGCGGCAGTCTGCGCGATGGGACTGGCCGGGGAGACGGCATACGCCCGTTTAAGTGAACTGGACGGCAATGCGACTTATCGGAATTATATCATTGATGCTATTTATCGCATGAACGGAGAAGCGCTGGAGGCTGGAGCAAAATTTGAAGTAAGATAATAGAGCTTTAGTGTCCGTTTTTATAAGAACAGCTGAGAGAAGGAGGAAATGCAGATGAACTGCAGACCGGAAGATATGCTGCTTTACGCGGTGACAGACCGCGCATGGCTGAAGGGGGAAACTCTGGAGAGTCAGGTTGAGAAAGCTTTGAAGGGCGGGGCGACGTTTGTCCAGCTGAGAGAAAAGGAGCTTGACGAGGCGGAGTTTCTGGAGGAGGCAAAGAAGCTTAAAATGCTTTGCAGAAAGTATCAGGTTCCGTTTGTGATCAATGACAACGTGGAGATTGCCCTGGCGGTGGATGCGGACGGCGTCCATGTGGGACAGAGCGATATGGAAGCGGGAAAGGTCCGGGAAAAGCTGGGACCAGATAAGATCATCGGCGTTTCCTGCAAAAATGTAGAACAGGCGCTTCTTGCGAAAAAGCATGGGGCGGATTATCTGGGAGTCGGAGCCATCTATCCGACGGGAACCAAAAAGGACGCCGATGCCGTGACGCCGGGGATGCTTGCCAAGATCTGTCAGGCAGTCGATATTCCGGTTGTTGCGATCGGCGGACTGAATAAAGAACATCTGGAACTGTTAAAAGGAACAGGTGTGGACGGCATTGCAGTGGTCAGCGCCTTGTTTGCGGCCGATGATATTGAAAAGGCAGCAGAGGAACTGAAGGAAGCTGTAAAAAAGGTTCTGTAAAGATGAAAACGTTGTCATTTTGTCAAAAAAATGGCATGAAAAAGTTTATGAGAAAAAGCTTGTGAAAAAAGCTTCATTAAAAAATGGTAAGAAACTTTGCAAAAAGTTTTTTATGGCGGCACATTGGGGGCACCACCTTGTGTCGCCTTATAAAAGTTATTGATGCCTGAAAGGAGTTAATTATGAAGACAGCATTAACAATCGCTGGAAGTGATTGCAGCGGAGGCGCCGGTATCCAGGCCGATTTAAAGACGATGATCGCCAATGGAGTATATGGAATGAGTGCGATCACGGCGCTGACGGCCCAGAACACAACCGGCGTCCAGGGGATTTTTGAGGTAACCCCGGAATTTCTGGAACAGCAGATTGACAGCGTATTTACGGATATTCGTCCGGATGCGGTAAAGATCGGTATGGTTTCTTCAACCGGACTGATCAAGTCGATTGCGAAGAAGCTTTGTGAGTACCAGGCAGAAAACATTGTTGTGGACCCGGTTATGGTGGCGACGAGCGGAGCAAAGTTAATCGGCGACGACGCTATCGACACCTTGAAAGAATCGCTTTTTCCATTAGCGGCGGTTCTGACACCGAACATTCCGGAGGCAGAGGTCTTATCGGGAATGAAAATTAAGTCTGCCGACGATATGATTGCGGCAGCAAAATGGATCAGTGAAACGTACCATTGTGAGGTTCTCTGCAAGGGCGGACATCAGTTAAATGATGCCAACGATCTTTTATACCGGGACGGCGGATACCGTTGGTTTAACGGAAAACGCATCCACAATTCCAACACCCATGGGACGGGCTGTACCCTGTCCAGCGCGATTGCATCCAATCTGGCGAAGGGCTATGATCTCGACACCGCGGTGGAGCGTGCCAAAGCATATATTTCCGGCGCACTGGGAGCGATGCTGGATCTCGGCAAAGGATCCGGTCCGATGGATCATGGATTTGATTTCCGGGGAAAAGGATTTGCGGAGGAACGCGTATGACAATGACAGAGAGGCTTTTGGAAGCCACAAAGGAGATCTGGGCTGGTTACAATGAAAAACCGTTCGTAAAAGGCATTGCGGACGGCAGTCTGGATCATGATAAATTCAAATATTATATGATACAGGATTATCTGTATCTGATTGATTACACAAAGGTGTTTTCCATCGGGGCGGCAAAATCAACGGATCTCGCATTTATGCGCCTGTTTGCCGGATATACCCACTCGATTCTGGATGGGGAGATGGATATTCACCGTGCTTACATGGAACGTTTGGGGATAACCAGAGAAGAGGCGGAACAGACGCCGGTCGCTCTGGATAACCTTTCTTATACTTCTTATATGCTTCGCATCGCTTATGAGGGGGGCGCGCCGGAGGCGGCAGCAGCGATATTGTCCTGCGCCCTCAGCTATGAATGGATTGCGAAGAAAATCGCAGCAGACAGACCGGATGCCGACAAACATCCATTTTATGGGGAGTGGATCCGGGGATACGCTTCCGAGTCTTACCACAAGGAAAATGAAGTCCTTGTAGAGTGGATGAACCATCTGGCAGAGGATCTGTCTGAGAAACAAAAGAAACATCTGGTGGATATTTTTGTGGCCTGCTCCCGCTATGAAGCGGCATTCTGGGATATGGCGTGGGAAATGAGGCGGTAAATATGCTTACATTTGACAACGTGCGTTTCCAATATGCGGTAGAGAATTTTTCGATCATTGACCATCTGTCGTTTGAAGTCCAGGATGGGGAGTTTGTGTCCATCATCGGCGCTTCCGGCTGTGGAAAAAGTACGATCTTCCGGCTGGTAAATAAGCTTCTTACCCCGGCTTCCGGTGTGATCCGGGTGGATGGGGAATCGATCGAAACGAAGAAAAATTACTGCGGATATATGCCGCAGCAGGATCTGCTGTTTCCATGGCGCACCGTGCGGGAGAATCTGATGCTTCCGATGGAGATTCAGGGCGGATATTCGAAGGAACAGATGCAGAAAAAAGCGGATGATGCGCTTCAATCGGTTGGACTTGCAGACTGGGGAGATAAGACTCCGAAAGAGCTTTCCGGCGGTATGCGCCAGAGAGCCGCCTTTGCGAGAACGGTTCTGACGGGTTCAGACCTTCTGCTTTTGGATGAGCCGTTTTCAGCCCTGGATTATCTGACAAGACTGTCTATGCGGGAGTGGCTTCTGGAACAGTGGGAGAAGGAGAAAAAGACGGTTCTTTTCATCACGCATGATGTGGAAGAAGCGGTGTTTCTGTCCAGCCGGATTCTCGTGGTGGAACAGTCACCGATCACACATCTGCGCTCCATCGAGGTCCCGGCGGGATATCCGCGATCCCGGGAAGAGCTTCGCAGACCGGAGATTCTGTCCTTAAAGGAAGAACTGATCGGAATGCTTAAGAAGGAGAAGGCGTGATGGAACAGAAAAAAATAAATAAAATGGGAAGCCGGATGAATGCGAATCTTCCAGCCCTGATTCTGGTGGCGGTGCTTCTGTTTACATGGCAGGCAGCGGCTATGGGGATTGATGCGGCCTATATTCTCCCGTCTCCGGTTCAGGTGGTTGTACGGCTGTGGGAACTTCGGGGTCCATTATTTACGGCACATCTGCCGGCGACGATGTCGGTAGTCGTGATTGGACTTTTGATCTCGATCGTGCTGGGCGTGGGACTGGCTGTGCTGATGGATGCCAGTGAGACGGCAAGAAAGGCGCTGTATCCGCTGATCATCGCCTCGCAGACAATCCCGACGACGGCGCTGGCACCGCTGTTTGTCCTCTGGTTTGGCTACACGATCTGGAGCAAGGTGCTGGTAACGGTACTAATTACGTTTTTCCCGATCACGATCACGGTATTTGACGGGTTCCGGTCGGTGAAGACGGAAATGGAAGAACTTTTGTTTACATTTGGAGCGGATAAACGTCAGATCTTTTTGAAATTAAAGATTCCGGCGACGCTTCCGTACTTTTTTTCAGCGATCAAGATGGCGGTACCGCTGTCGATCATCGGAGCGGCGATTGGAGAATGGCTGGGCGCTCAAAGCGGACTCGGATATTTCAGCCGGAGAATGATGACCCAGTTAGATGGAGCTGGTGTATTTGCACCGATTCTGCTCTTATCGGTAGTGGCGATGGCGGCAACGTGGGTTGTCTCGCTGCTTGAAAAGCGGATGATTTTCTGGAGGAATGAGTAGGAAATTGTGATATAGGATGAAATTTTGAAGTATGTGTGCGGATATTGAAAAGTCTGTATTTTTGAAATGTGTGCTGCAGACCGAAAAAAGTGTATTCACAAAAAAGCTACTCGTGAAGAAGTGCAGATCTTTGAGATTGGTATGTGAATCCAGCAAGTCATATGCAAAAAAAACTGGAAAACAGATAAGTGATAGGGAAATATAGACGGAAATTTGTAAAACTGAAAGGATATGAGATGAAAAAACGAATGAGAATGGCTGCCGCAGTGATGGCAGCAGTGATGGGAATGATGACACTTGGCGGATGTGGAACGGCCAGCGAAAAGAGTGAGACAGCTGCTCAGGCAGAGGGCACGGATGCGAAACAGACCTCGGAAGATGGAAAAAGTCAGGATCTTAAGGAGATCAATGTGGTTCTTGACTGGTATCCGAATGCGATCCATACTTTTATTTATACGGCGATCGAGCGCGGTTATTATGCGGAAGAAGGACTGGATGTGAAAGTGCGTTTTCCGGCCAATGCGAACGATGCGTTATCACTGGTAGCGGCTGGAAAGGCGGAGATCGGCATGTACTATCAGCAGGATGTGATCCAGGCGGTTGCCAATCAGGGAACGAAGATCAAATCCATCGGTGCGATCGTGCAGTCCCCGTTAAGTGTCGTTCTTTCTTTAAAGGATAAGAATATCACAGGACCGGAAAATCTGGTTGGAAAGACCGTTGGTTACGGCGGAACAGCACTCAGCGAGGCGGTTGTCAAG
Source organism: Clostridium sp. AF22-10 (assembly GCF_003478725.1). Classification (NCBI taxonomy): domain Bacteria; kingdom Bacillati; phylum Bacillota; class Clostridia; order Eubacteriales; family Clostridiaceae; genus Clostridium; species Clostridium sp. AF22-10. The sequence continues at coordinate 79,191 of NZ_QUFZ01000013.1, read as the reverse complement.
AGCATGATGGAATATGTGGGAGCGGATGCATCGGATGTAAACCTGATCGATGTCGGATTTGAACTGATGAGTTCTATGACGACCGGCAATGTGGATGCGACGATCGGATGCCTTGTCAACCATGAGGTTCCGCAGATGGAGGAAGAGGGCTTTGATGTCAACTACTTCATGGCAGATGGATATGGAATCCCGAATTATTATGAGGAAGTATTCCTTGCCAACAACGAAATGATCCAGCAGGAGCCGGAAGTTCTGGAAGGATTCTTACGCGCATCGAAGAAGGGCTTTGAAGACTTTAAGAACGATCCGAATGGCTGCCTGGCAATCCTGATGAATAATCAGAATGAGGAAAACTTCCCTCTGACCCAGAGCGTGGAGGAAAAGTCCTGTGAGACACTTCTGCCGCTCATGGAGAGCGATGAGGTTCCGTTTTTGACCCAGACCGAAGAGTGCTGGCAGGAAAACATCGACTGGATGAGCGAGAGCGGGCTGATCGATAAGAAAGTGGATGTTTCGGATGTGATGGTAAACCTGCAGGAGTAAGAGCCAGAAGCAGTCAGAGACTGGCTGTTTGTGCAGAGCAAGTAAATTTCCGGAACTGGAAATTCTGGTGTTTAACATATATATGCAAGACAAGAATGGTAACAGAGTTACTGTTCACGGGTAGGCACTTTTGGAACCGAAAGTGCCGTGAGAAAACGTGGTGGCAGCAGGAATTTGCCGTATTTAAATGCGAAGCCACGGCAAATTCCGTTACTGGGCACGTATGCGTGTACAGTAAACAACAGGGCGTTACTGGGGAAGATGGAGTCTCAGAATGTTGACAGTCTGCCAGCCAGGATATATAATATTTTCGTAACTGTTCAGTACCTTAACAGTCACGCGCAAAAATCCATTAAAGAAAAAACACCAGAATGGAAGGGGAAACAAATAGATGAAGAAAATTATTTTAACCGGCGATCGTCCTACCGGGCGCTTACATGTCGGACATTATGTTGGCTCTCTGAGCGAGAGAGTGAGACTTCAGAACTCCGGCAAGTTCGATGAGATCTATATTATGATTGCCGATGCACAGGCGCTGACAGATAACGCAGATCATCCGGAAAAGGTGCGTAAAAATATTCTGCAGGTTGCCCTGGACTATCTGGCTTGTGGAATTGACCCGGAGAAATCCACCATCTTTATCCAGTCGATGGTGCCGGAGCTGACAGAGCTTACTTTTTACTATATGAACCTGGTTACGGTATCCCGTGTACAGCGAAATCCTACCGTAAAAGCAGAGATTCAGATGCGTAATTTTGAGGCAAGCATCCCGGTTGGATTCTTTACTTATCCGATTAGCCAGGCGGCGGATATCACTGCATTCCGCGCGACGACCGTTCCGGTTGGAGAGGATCAGATGCCGATGTTAGAGCAGTGCAAGGAGATCGTCCATAAATTCAACAGCGTGTACGGCGAGACCCTGACGGAACCGGAGATCCTGCTTCCGTCCAACAAGGCGTGTCTGCGTCTGCCGGGTATCGATGGAAAGGCAAAGATGAGCAAATCGCTTGGAAACTGCATCTACCTCTCTGATTCGGAAGCAGATGTGAAGAAGAAGATCATGTCCATGTTTACAGATCCAAATCACCTGCGTGTCGAGGATCCGGGTAAAGTCGAGGGCAATCCGGTCTTCATCTATCTGGATGCATTCTGCCGTCCGGAGTATTTTGCAGAGTTCCTGCCGGATTACCAGAACCTGGACGAGCTGAAAGCACATTACCAGAGAGGCGGTCTGGGCGATGTGAAGGTGAAGAAATTCTTAAATAACGTTATGCAGGCTGAATTGTCTCCGATCCGTGCGAGACGCCAGGAATGGGAGAAGAGAATCCCGGATGTATTTGACATCCTGAAAGAGGGAAGCAAGGCAGCAGAGGCGAAGGCTGCTGAGACGCTTCGCGATGTGAAGGCTTCAATGCGGATCAATTACTTTGATGATGACAGTCTGATCGATACGATCGAGGACTAAGAGAAAAAGTGGAAATTCAGCGCGGCTTTCTGAAATGCCGGGAGTGTGCTGCCGGAAATGAATTGAATTAAGAAATAGAGAAAAGTCTGTCTTTTGGCATGGGAAAGGTGTCGGGGGACAGACTTTTTTGCGTGATTCCCACTTAAAAACGGTTTACATAGTCCCTAAAATTCGATATAATAATCTGTATTGCGTTATAACGCAAGGCTATATCAAATATGAAATGAAAGAATACTAAGAGGGCTACACATGAGTAAAAACAAACAATGGGCGAGTAAGCTGGGCTTTATTATGGCGACGGCTGGGGCGGCGATTGGATTGGGAAATCTGTGGAAATTTCCATATCTGATGGGAAAGAACGGTGGATTTCCATTTCTGGTTGCGTATCTGTTTTTTATCGTCGTTCTCGGACTTCCGGTTATGATCACGGAAATGTCCCTGGGACGGAAGACGCGGCATGATCCGGTGCAGGCGTATGCGGACATTCATCCGCACGCACGGATTGTCGGTATATTCGGCGTACTGGCGGCGTTTATTATTTTGAGTTATTACAGCGTCATCGGCGGCTGGATTTTAAAGTATATTGCCAGCTATGTGACGACGGCGGCAGCGCCGGATTTTAACGCCTTTATCGGCAGCAGCGAGCCGGTGATCTGGCATATTGTATTTATGGCAGCGACTATAGCTGTCTGCTATTTTGGCATCAATGGCATTGAGAAAGCGAGCAAATTGATGATGCCGATGCTTCTGGTTCTGTTATTTGTCATCATTTTCAGAAGCGTGACGCTTCCGGGAGCTTCGAAAGGACTGTTATTTATCTTCCAGCCGGATTTTTCGGCGTTCACGCTTTCTTCTGTCAGCGCGGCACTGGGACAGGTGTTTTATTCCCTGAGTCTCTGTATGGGTATCACGATCACCTACGGAAGCTATCTGAGTGGAAAGGAAAATATTCCAAAAAGCTGTATGATCGTCGGTGGTCTGGACACCGTGATTGCGGTTCTCGCGGGTATCGCGATCTTTCCGGCAGTATTTGCCTTCGGTCTGGAGCCGGGACAGGGACCGGGACTGATTTTCGGCACACTGCCGATGGTATTTGCGAATATTGCGGGGGGAACTTTCTTTGCAATCCTGTTTTTTGCGCTGGTTTTTTTCGCAGCCGTTACGAGTGCGATCGCACTTCTGGAAGTCTGTGCCTCTTTTGCGATTGATTCGCTGGGCTGGGAACGCAAGCATGCGGCGCTTGTGATTGGTACGGCGATCACGCTGCTTGGCATTCCGAGTGCGCTGTCCTTCGGCGTCCTGAGTGATGTCACAATCCTGAATCAGTCGGTCTTTGATTTCGCCGGACTGGTAACGGATAATATTCTGATGCCGCTCGGTGGACTCACGATGTGCTACTATGTAGGCTGGAAATGGAAACCGGAGTATCTACTTGCGGAGATCGAGGCGGACGGTACGAAATTCCGTCTGGGAAAACTCTGGGTGTTCTGCATCCGATTCCTGACGCCGATTATGGTGGGAATCGTCAGTGTAACTGGATTTTATAATTTGTACTTGGCGATTCGGTAGGAAGAGCGGTTTTGTTGACAAAAACAGGAAATTGCCGTATAATTTGTTAAAGTTCAGACAAGGTCATGGAAATAGGGATAGGATGTGCTTGACGGTGGATCAAGGGCGGAAAAAGACCATTTGTGTGATAATCTGAATGGACAGACAACTTGGGGAAACTTGAATATAAGACAATTAAATTATGGGGATACCGCAGAATGACAAGGATGTGATTAGGCGGTGTCCCTACTTCGACTGTCGGGAATGAATCGGATATGAGGCATTGCCGCAGGCGGAAAAGCTGCGCCGTGTGAGTGAGCACAGAATCACAAGCCGGAAGACGTTGCGGAGAAAGCAGAGAAGGAGGATGAGATATATGGTTCAGAGAAAGAAAACATTAGCCAAGACAGCGGCAAAGAAATCTGTTTCAACGGAAGAGAAAAAGGTTCCGTCTGTTGTGGAGAAAAAAGAGACAGCCGTAGCTGAAGTAGCGAAGAAAGAAACGGCAGTGGCAGCAGTCGCAAAGAAAGAGACAGCGGTAGCGGAAGTAGCAAAGAAGGAAACAGCTGTGGCAGCCGTGGAGAAAAAAGAGACGGCAGTAGCATCCGTTCCGAAAAAGGAAACTGCACTGGCACACGTAGAGAAGAAAGAGACAGCCGTAGCGCCGGTACAGAAGAAGGAGACCGCCCTCGCAGAGAAGAAAGAGATGGCAGCAGCCGCAGGGAAAAAGGAGACAGATGTGACCGTAAAGAAAACAACTGCAAAGAGAACTACAAAGACAACCACAAAGACAACCACTGCAGCAAAGAAGACAGCTGAGAAAAAGGAAGTAAAGACAGTTGCATACGTACAGTACGCAGGTGCTGAGATTTCTATCGAGAAGCTGGAGGCAGAAGCAAAGAAAGCATATGCAGCTCTGGGACATAAAGAGGACGAGATTGAGACTCTGACCCTGTATGTTAAACCGGAAGAGCGTGCCGTTTACTATGTGGTAAATGGAGAAGGTTCCAGCGAGTACAAGATTGTGTACTAAGGTGGGCGTTCGGTGAAGTTTCCGGCTCTGTATGACGGGAAGTTTACATACCATATCTGCTTAAAATGAGGGAGCAGGTATAAAAATCTAAGAATGGTAAAAAGCCAGTTTTTATATCTTTGGTGTATTAAGAGAGATATAGAACTGGCTTTTTTTGTTGATAGGGAGATGTTTTAAAAACGCTTTGCAAGAATTACAACAGGGAATGCGGATGATTCGATGCCAGGCGTAGTGAAGGAAAAAACAGCCAGAACAGTACTCCAGCGGTTAAGGTCAGGCAAATTTCCATGGCACTGTTGATGATTCCCGATAAAATCCAGCTGTCCAGACAGAAAACACAAGAAGTCCAGAGAAGCAGGAGGCAGAGGCGCCCACGGGCAGCAGGAGAATCCAGAGAGTGAGTCAATTTGCTGAAAAAGGCAGTATTGGAGGGTGTTTGGGAATAACGGGCAGGAGCTGGGGACGAAAGATAGAGCTGCAAGCTTAAATAAAACAGATTATAAAGAAATAACAGTGCAGCCGCCAGTGCCAGAAGCGTGTGAAGGATAGCACAGACTGGGAGGTGCTCCGGGGTATAGGGCAGCAGGGCAGCGGCAGTGAGGAGAAGCAGGCAGCATTTTGCCTGGCGGGGGCGGTACAGGGAGAGTTGGGAGTAGAAAAAGCCGCCGCAGAGCAGGCACCAGAGAAAAAATTCTCCGCGTCGGTGCAGTGCGATGCTGATACTGGAAAAATTGGAAGAAAACAGATTGCATCCGCGTGTGAGTGAGAAACTAAAAAATGGGAGGAGAACGAACGTAAATATCCATCGAATCATGAGGATAGTGTGGGAAAATGGGGCGGAAAAGATACTGGAAAGAAGAGGCAGAAATAGTTGACGGAATTGCTGTTTATGTAATAGTATTATTATTTAGGAAAGATGAATTATATGTTTGATTAAGAAGGATAATACAAAACCATGATAAATTTACCAGCAGCATTTACTGAACGAATGAAACAGATGCTCGGCAGGGAGTACGATGCGTTTATCGCCAGTTACGACAAGGAGCGCTCACAGGGACTGCGCGTGAACGGACTGAAAACGGATCCGGCGGAATTTGCTAAGACGGCTCCATTTTCTCTGAATCCGGTTGCGTGGGCGGCGGAGGGATTCGCTTATGGGGCGGAGGATCGTCCGGGGCGTCATCCGTACACGATGCGGGCGTTTACTATATTCAGGAGCCGAGCGCGATGATTGCGGCTTCGCTTTTAAACCCGCAGCCGGGGGAAATGATTCTGGATCTGTGTGCGGCACCGGGAGGAAAATCGACGCAGGCGGCGGCGAGACTTAAAGGAGAAGGTCTTCTGGTGAGCAATGAGATCCATCCGGCGCGTGCAAAGATTCTCTCGCAGAATATCGAGCGCATGGGAATCCGGAATGCGGTTGTGACAAATGAAGATTCCGGGCGGCTGACGAAGTATTTTCCGGCATTTTTTGATGGGATCATCGTGGATGCACCGTGTTCCGGCGAGGGAATGTTCCGCAAGGATGAGACGGCGGTCACGGAATGGAGCCCGGAGAATGTGCGTCGCTGTGCTGGGCGGCAGCAGGAGATTCTTGAAAATGCGGCGATGATGCTGAAACCGGGCGGACGGCTGGTGTACTCCACCTGTACTTTTGCGCCGGAGGAGGACGAGCAGGCGATCGGACGTTTCTTAGAGGCACATCCAGAGTTTGCGCTAGAGGAAACGCCGGACTATCCGGGACTTTCGCACGGCGTTCCAGCCTGGGGGGCGGGTGTGACGGATGGAATCGAGAAAACGGTCCGTATCTGGCCGCACCGGACCGAGGGAGAAGGCCATTATGCGGCACTTCTTCGAAAAACGGGCGAGCCGGAGAGCGTGAAGCGTAAATATCCGGCTTCGATGAAGGACAAGAAGCTTCTGGCAGTCTATGAGGATTTCTGCAAAGAGATATTTATTGAGCTGAAGAAATGGACAGCGGACAGTACGATGACGATGTTTGGCGATCAGCTTTACCGGACGCCGGAGGAGATGGTCGATTTTAAGGGGCTGCGGGTGCTTCGCCCGGGGCTTCAGATGGGAGAATTTAAGAAAAATCGTTTTGAGCCGTCCCACGCGCTGGCACTTGCCCTGCATCCATCGGAGGTAAAACAGAACGTGAACCTGTCTGCCGACGCGCCAGAGACGGCGGCATACCTGCGCGGCGAGACGATCCAGCTTTCTGAGGAAGACGCCGGAAAAGGCTGGTGCCTTGTGAGTGTGGACGGGTATTCGCTCGGATGGGGCAAGAAGAGCGGCGGGACGCTGAAAAACCATTATCCGAAGGGACTGCGGAAGCAGTATTAATAGAAGAAGGAAAAATCCTCCGGCATCGGAGCCGTAAACTCCATTGCTTCCCCTGTGATCGGATGCCGGAATGCCACCGTATAGGAGTGAAGCGCCTGCCGTTCGATGAAGCGGTAATCCGGGTTGTATAGAAAATCCCCTAAAAGCGGGTGCCCGATGGCTTTCATGTGGACCCGGATCTGGTGGGTGCGCCCCGTTTCCAGGCGAAGCCGGACGAGGGAGCAGCCGAGATCGTCCCGGTAATCGAGACACCGGTAATGGGTGACGGCGTGTTCCCCATGATTCATATCGATGCAGCGTTCGATGGTGGAACTATCTTTTCGGGCGATCGGCAGATCGATGGTGCCGGATTTTTCTGGTTTACCGGCAACAATCGCGAGATATTCGCGGCGTATCTCTTTTTTTGCAGTCATGGCGGAGAGAAATGCGCCGCTTATTTTATGTTTGGCGATCAGCAGAAGACCGGTGGTGTCGCGGTCTAAGCGGTTCACGGCACGGAACACGAAATGTTCGCCCCGCGAGGCAAAACGGTACGCGAGGGCGTTTGCCAGCGTATTTTCATGGTGTCCCTGGGATGGGTGGACAGGCATTCCGGCGGCTTTGTTGAGTATTATGAGATCTTCGTCTTCATATACTATATCGATCGGAAGATTGACCGGAAGAATATCTGAGGAAACGGGTTCGTCCGGGAGAAAGAGTGTCAGGGTGTCTCCGATCTGAAGCGGTGTGTTCAGCCAGGATGGAGTCCCATTCAGGCAGATCTGCTCAGGGTTCTGTTTGAGCTCGATGAGGATGCGGCGGGAATATCCGGCATCGCGGAGGAAGGCGCCGATGGTGTCAGCTTTGTTTTTATTTGTAATAGTGTATGATAATGTCCGTTTCATTTAGGGAACCTCTTTGGGGTGAAAATGGGTTATTTGTTGTCATTCCAATAAGGATAACATAAAAGCAGGATGGGCTGCAATGTCAGAGTGAAATTTGTTCTTGATTACGGCTACATTATTTTGGAACAGGAAGCGCCACATGAGAACGTATGACGAAATTTTGAAGGATTCTCGAAACACTATTGACTTGCCATGAAAAACCTAGTATCATTACTAATAAGTAAGGCTGTTTTTATTCAAATTACTTATAAGTAGAACTAATAAATACAATGCAGAGAAAAGGAGAATGAACGATGGCAAAAGTAGGAATTGTAATGGGAAGCGATTCGGACATGCCGATCATGGCACAGGCAGCAGATTTTCTGGACAAGATGGGGATTGATTATGAAATGACAATCATTTCTGCACACCGTGAGCCAGACATCTTTTTTAACTATGCAAAATCCGCTGAGGAGAAAGGCTTTAAGGTTATCATTGCAGGTGCTGGTAAGGCAGCGCATCTGCCGGGTATGTGCGCGGCACTGTTTCCGATGCCGGTAATCGGTATTCCGATGAAAACCTCGGATTTAGGCGGAGTTGATTCTCTGTATTCGATCGTACAGATGCCGTCCGGTATTCCGGTTGCGACGGTAGCGATCAACGGCGGCAAGAATGCGGGTATTCTGGCAGCCAAGATTCTGGCAACTTCCGATCCGGAGCTTTTAGCAAAATTAAAAGCATACTCTGAGGAGATGAAGAACGAAGTGGCCGGTAAGGATGAGAAATTACAGAAACTGGGACATAAAGAGTATCTGGCACAGAAATAAATATTAAAAATATAAACAAGGACATACGGAGGAAAACCATGGATTACAAGAATTCCGGAGTAGATATTGAGGCTGGTTATAAGTCGGTAGAACTGATGAAAGAGCATGTAAAGAAAACGATGCGTGAGGAAGTGCTGGGAGGTCTGGGCGGCTTTGCCGGTGCATTCTCCCTGGCAAAGATTAAAGAGATGGAAGATCCGGTTCTCTTATCTGGTACGGACGGCTGTGGTACCAAGGTAAAACTGGCGATCATCATGGACAAGCATGACACGATCGGTATCGACGCGGTTGCGATGTGTGTCAACGACATTGCATGTGCAGGCGGCGAGCCGCTGTTTTTCCTGGACTATATTGCCTGCGGCAAGAACTATCCGGAAAAGATCGCGGATATCGTAAAAGGCGTTGCAGAAGGCTGCTTACAGTCGGAGGCAGCTCTGATCGGCGGCGAGACAGCTGAGCATCCGGGGCTGATGCCGGAGGAAGATTATGATCTGGCTGGTTTTGCTGTCGGCGTGGTTGATAAAAAAGACATGATTACCGGCGAAAACCTGAAACCGGGTGATGTACTGATCGGTATGGCATCCACCGGCGTTCACAGCAATGGTTTCTCCCTGGTCCGCAAGGTATTTGAGAAGGAACTCAACAAAGAGGGACTGGAGACCTACTATGAGGAGTTGGGAACCACGCTTGGCGAGGCACTTCTGGCACCGACCCGTATCTATGTAAAGGCGCTGAAAGCAGTGAAGAATGCAGGCGTGACTGTGAAAGCGTGCAGCCATATCACAGGCGGCGGCTTCTATGAGAATGTTCCGCGTATGCTGAAAGACGGTGTTCGCGCAGTCATCAAGAAAGACAGCTATCAGATTCCGCCGATCTTCGGTATGTTGGCGAAGAAAGGCGATATTGAGGAGCATATGATGTACAATACCTACAACATGGGTATCGGCATGGTTGTAGCAGTCGATGCGGCTGATGCAGAGCGAACGATGGAGGCAATGAAGTCCGCTGGCGATACACCGTACATCATCGGTTCCATTGAGGCAGGAGAAAAGGGAGTAACATTATGCTAAGAGTCGTTGTAATGGTGTCTGGCGGCGGTACAAATCTGCAGGCAATCCTGGATGCGGTTGATAACGGCAAGATCACGAACGCAGAAGTTGTGGCGGTTATCAGCAACAATGAGGGCGTTTATGCGATTGAGCGCGCGAAAAAACACGGTGTCCCGGCGTTTGTTGTGACTCCGAAGGCGTATGAGACGCGAGATGCATTCGATGAGGCGCTTTTAGAGACCGTCAAGGCGTGTAAGCCGGATCTCATCGTTCTGGCTGGATTTCTTGTGAAGATTCCGGCGGCGATGATCGAGGCATACAGAAATAAAATTATCAATATCCACCCGTCCCTGATTCCGTCCTTCTGTGGCGTCGGCTATTATGGACTGAAGGTGCATGAGGCGGCACTGGCGCGCGGCGTCAAGGTAACGGGCGCGACGGTTCACTATGTGGATGAGGGAACCGATACCGGTCCGATCCTCTTCCAGAAAGCCGTAGAGGTGCAGCCGGATGATACGCCGAAGACGCTGCAGCAGCGCGTGATGGAACAGGCAGAGTGGGTACTGCTTCCGCAGGCGATCGATGCGATTGCAAACGGAAGAATATAAGGAGAAGAACATGAAAGTTTTAATCGTTGGCAGCGGCGGACGTGAGCATGCGATCGCATGGAAAGTGGCTCAGAGTCCGAAGGTAGATAAAATTTATTGTGCACCGGGCAATGCAGGAATCGCAGAGTATGCAGAGTGTGTGCCGATCAGTGCAATGGAATTTGATAAGCTGGCGGCATTTGCGAAAGAGCATGAGGTTGATCTGACCGTGATTGGCATGGACGATCCGCTGGTCGGCGGTATCGTGGATGTGTTCGAGGCACAGGGACTGCGTGTATTTGGACCGAGAAAAAATGCGGCGATTCTGGAAGGATCGAAGGCATTTTCCAAGGATCTGATGAAGAAATACAACATTCCGACCGCAGCCTATGAGACTTTTACCGATCCGCACAAGGCGCTGGAATACTTACAGACCGCTAAGATGCCGATCGTTTTGAAAGCAGATGGTCTGGCACTTGGAAAAGGTGTTCTGATCTGCAATACTTTAGAGGAAGCAGAGGCAGGCGTCAAGGAGATCATGGAGGACAAGAAGTTTGGTTCTGCCGGCAATCAGATGGTCATCGAGGAGTTCATGACAGGACGCGAGGTTTCTGTCCTTTCCTTCGTCGATGGCGATACGATCCGCATTATGACCTCCTCCCAGGACCACAAGCGGGCGCTGGACGGCGATCAGGGCTTAAATACAGGCGGTATGGGAACCTTCTCACCAAGCCCGTTCTACACAAAAGAAGTAGATGAATTCTGCAAAAAGTACATCTATCAGCCGTCGGTTGACGCGATGAAGAAGGAAGGACGTATCTTCAAGGGAATCATTTTTTTCGGTCTGATGCTGACCGAAGATGGTCCGAAGGTGCTGGAATACAATGCTCGTTTCGGCGATCCGGAGACACAGGTTGTCCTGCCGCGCATGAAGAACGATATCGTGGAAGTCTTTGAGGCATGTATCGACGGAACCCTGGATCAGATCCAGCTGGAATTTGAGGACAATGCGGCAGTCTGTGTTGTTCTGGCGTCGGATGGTTATCCGGTGAAATATGAAAAAGGTTTCAAGATTCACGGTCTGGAGAAATTCAAAGACACGGACGGTTACTATGTATTCCACGCGGGCACGAAGTTTGATGAGGACGGCGACATCGTGACAAACGGCGGTCGAGTGCTGGGCGTTACTGCAAAGGGCAAAGACCTGAAAGAGGCGCGCGCCAATGCATACAAGGCGACCGAGTGGATCGATTTTGCTAACAAATATATGCGCCATGATATCGGGCATGCGATTGATGAGGCGTAGGGGAAGCGGTAGGTAGTAGATTCCTATTTAGAAAAGAAACGGGGATATCAGATTTGAACGTCTGATATCCCTGTTTTTGTCTGGATGTTGGAAAAAAATGCTTTTGAAAAACATATTAAAAACATTCAAGCGTGCTATAATAGAAAGAAAAGACGAACTGTTTTCATGCAATTAAAAGGAGGACAATGCAATGGCTAACAAATATGCAGGAACCCAGACGGAAAAGAACCTGAGGGAGGCTTTTTCTGGTGAATCACAGGCAAGAAATAAATATACCTATTTTGCATCCAAGGCAAAAAAAGAGGGATTTGAGCAGATTTCCGCCCTTTTTTTAAAGACCGCAGACAATGAGAAAGAACACGCAAAGATGTGGTTTAAGGAATTAGACGGTCTGGGAAATACCGCAGAGAATCTGGCATCTGCTGCAGACGGCGAGAACTATGAGTGGACAGATATGTATGATGGATTTGCCAAGACGGCTGAGGAAGAAGGATTCCCGGAACTGGCAGCGAAATTCCGTATGGTAGCGGAGATTGAAAAGCACCATGAAGAGCGCTACCGTGCCCTGCTTCACAATGTGGAAGCACAGGAAGTATTTAAGAAGAGCGAAGTGAAGGTATGGGAATGCCGCAACTGCGGTCATATCGTAGTAGGCGAGAAAGCACCGGAAGTCTGTCCGGTATGCGCACATCCGCAGGCTTATTTCGAGGTTCATGCGGAGAATTACTAAATCTGGGGACTCAATCGTGGAAGCAGATGCCTTTTGTGGGAATGTGAGACGCAAGAGGTAGTTCTGGATTTGGTATGTGATTGAGTATCAGTAATGTGAGTTAGAGTGGATATGCCATGGACGGCGAGGATCTGATGGATTTGCTGGTCAGTCAGCTGGGGGCACTTTCGGAAACGACGAGACGCCAGCTGGGGGGCTGCCGATTCCTTATTGTGTATAAAAAAGGAAGATGCATCATATAAAAGATACGAAAATTAAGCAGGCTGTTTTGGAACAGTTCATATGAGATCGTCTTTTTTATCATTCGCACCAGATGTTTCGAAGGAACAATGCCGGGTAGAACATTGGATTGACACAGGAAATGCGCCAGGAACAGTAAAAATGACGCCGGAAGAAATTGAAAATTTGAATGCACGGATTTTACGGACATCTGGAACGGAAATGCATGATTTGAAAAATGAAGCCTTTGCCAAAGAAGAGAGAGTTGTTTATGATAAATGGTGTGGAAATTTCTTATCATTTGGGATACAGGGGATAAATTGGACTGTGCGTGATGCTCAAAATTCCGTGGATAAAAATGTTCATATCAAATATGGAATCGCGATTTCACAGGGGTTGATCAAACAGTTTCCGATGGAGACTTTTTTAGCCGATGAGGAGGATCCATCCGATCCGGAGTGGGATGAGGCAGCACTTTGTCTCTGTATGGTCGGGGAACCGCTTTTGATTTTGGGTTCGGTGCAGGAGGAGAGTTATCTGTATGTCCGGAATGAATGCAGCGAGGGCTGGATATCGGCAGAGTCGGTGGCAGTCTGTCGGAACCGGGCGGAATGGCTGATGGCGGCATTTCCGATCCATCCGTTAGTAGTGACAGGGGACATGGTCTGGCTGGAAGCAAGTGCGGTCTATCCGGGAACCAGTGCATACCGGCTTCGGATGGGTACGGTGTTGGAATTGTGCGTGGAAGAAGGAATTCCAGAGATAAAAGAAACAATAGAAACAAACAGAATAAAAGGGACAGGAGCGCTAATAGAGACAACAGAAGCACAGGCAGAACAGAGGGTACAGAACAGACTGTCTTGGAATAATTACATCGTCTGGCTTCCATGCCGCGCCCCGGATGGCAGTTTCTTCCGGCAAAAAGGACTGATTCCGATGAGCCGGGATGTATCAGTGGGGTATTTGAATCTGACAACCGGTGGGATTCTTAAACAGGCATTCAAGTGCCTGGGAGATCGTTACGGCTGGGGCGGGATGCTGGAAAGCCGGGATTGTTCTTCCTATATCCGGGAAGTGTACCGCTGTTTTGGATGGATCCTGCCTCGCAATACGACCGGTCAGCTGCAGATGCCAGTTAGAAAAATAGAGCTGGCGGGGCGGTGCTGCTCAGAAAAAGAGCAGATTTTAAGAGCATTAGAACCGGGCACACTTCTATATTTTCCGGGACATGTGATGATGTATCTGGGATATGAGAATGACAATTTTTATGTCATAAACGATGTGAGCAGGCTGGTAAAAGAAGGAGAAACGATGCCAGTGCGTGTACGATCGGTGATTGTCAATACGCTGGCAGTCAGACGTCCCAATCTGCGGACTTGGATGGAGGAGCTGACGCTTGCTTTGATTCCTTGGGAAACATGAAGCGTACAGCAGACAGAAAAAGGGAGAAAAAGAGAGATGAAGATAATTGTATGTGTGGATAATCAGAACGGCATGATGTTCAATCACAGACGGCAGAGCCAGGACCGCGTGCTTAGAAAGCGTATTCTAGAGCTGACAGGTGGGAAAAAACTGTGGATGAATGCATACAGCCAGAAACAGTTTTTACAGGTGAATGGAAATATGTCAAAAGAACAGGAACAATCCGGGCAGATTCAGGCAGATGAAGCGTTTTTGGAAAAGGCGGGGCCGGGAGAGTACTGTTTTGTCGAGAACAAGGATGTTGTTCCGTATGAGAGCCGGATCGAAGAAGTGATTCTTTGTCATTGGAACCGGGATTATCCGGCAGATATGTATTTTAAGATGGATCTGGGCAGCTGGAAGCTGGCAGAAACGCAGGAATATGCGGGTTCCTCGCATGAGAAAATCACAGAAGAGCGGTATGTGCGCAGGTAAAAAATATACATAAAAAGTAAGTACAATATAAAAGAGTAAGAAAAACATAAAAAACAAGTCAAATATAAAAAAGAGCCGGTTCTGCACCTGAAAATCAGGCGCCAGAACGCGCAAATCTACATGGCTCTGAAAGGGATAGGCTTAAACGGAAAGGCAGAAATTCATATGAGAAAATTGAAAATGTGGCTTCTGGGGCTGGCTGCAGCGGCGATGCTGTCTGTTTCAGCGTGCGCGCAGGAGATTCCAGAGGAAAGTCTGAATGGAAACGGAAGTGTCAGCGCGGAGGAAAATCAGGCGGAAAGTGCGGACGGAGATTCGCAGGCGGTGTCATCGTCAGAAAATGGTGGAAACCGTGTATCTTCTGCTTCGGGAACGTCATTTAATCTGGCGGATGTACCGGCATATTCCGGTCAGCCGTATGTGGCGGTCAATGGAAATGTGCCGTATTTTACCGATGCGGACCTGACGGATGTATCATTTGAGAGTTACAGTGATCTGGACAGCCTGGGGCGCTGCGGCGTGGCATATGCTTCGGTCTCGCAGGACACGATGCCGACGGAGAAGCGCGGCTCGATCGGGGAAGTCAAGCCGACGGGCTGGCATACGGCGAAGTATGACAATGTGGATGGAAAGTATCTCTATAACCGCTGTCATCTGATCGGCTACCAGCTTACGGCGGAGAATGCCAATGTCGAAAACCTGATTACCGGAACCCGCTATCTGAACGTACAGGGAATGCTGCCATTTGAAAATCTGACAGCCGATTACGTGAAAGAAACCGGAAACCATGTCATGTACCGCGTGACACCGGTTTTTGAGGGCAATAATCTGGTTGTCTCCGGCGTCCTGATGGAGGCGGAATCCGTCGAGGATCAGGGCGAGGGAGTGCTGTTCTGCGTGTACGTCTATAATGTCCAGCCGGGTATTGCGATCGATTATGCGACAGGAGAAAGCTGGGCGGACGGTTCTGGAAGTGCGGGAAGCACAGCCGGACAGGGAACGGCTGGAAATGGCAGCAGCCAGAATCAATCGGCTGGATCGGGAGCAGCTGGTTCGTCGGGAGGCGGCGCTGGATCCTCTGGAAGCAGCGCGACGGTTCAGACCTACATTCTCAATACCAACTCGAAAAAATTTCATCTTCCAAGCTGCACATCTGTCACCCAGATGAAGGCGGCAAACCGGCAGGAATTTACCGGTACGCGCAATGAAGTGATTGCAGAGGGATATGAACCATGTAAGAACTGCAATCCCTGATAAAACAGGGATGCAAAGTGTCTCGTTTGTGCTGTGTATGGAAAGAATCGGATGAGAACACGGTTAAGGAAGTTTCAAGAAGAAGCAATTCCTTAAAGAAAAGTTATAAGAGAAATTTTCCGCTTACGATACGCCCCCGGTGTACATCCGGTCAGGCGTTTGAAACAGGAAGAATAGTAGCTTTGTGTTGTAAAGCCGGAGCTTTGGGCAATTTCCGCGATAGATAGGCGGGAGTTGTTCAAAAGCTCCTGGCTTTTTTTGATCCGGTATTCAAGGAGATACTGGAAAATCGTGATGCCAGTCATCCGTTTGAAAAAACGTTCACATTCTTCCGGACAGAGGCAGACTGCGTCAGAGATCTCGCGCAGGGTGATTTTCTGCGAGTAATGCGCCTGCAAGTAGTGAAAAATCTCTTTCAGGCGGCTGTTGGCGGCAGAAGTATCACCGCGTTTATTGAACGTGGATTCGTCTTGACGGAGAAAGCGCCAGGCGATGATCCAGAGGGAAAACAGGATACCATATACCTGAAACGAGCTTTCAGGTGTGTGATTCTCTGAAAGCTGTAAAATACGGCAGATGGAGTCCGCCAGCAGAGAGCCGTCGGGGGTGAGGGCGTCAAACTGGAAAAAAGACAAGGTTTCCTCATTCAAAAGGGGCAGAACCATCGCATCCGACAAAGCAGCCCCGCTGGCAGCAGTCAGAAGCGCCGGGGAAAAATTGATGCAGTAGTAGGAGGAATCCGTCGTCAATGGCAAAGCGCTGTGGACGAGCCGCCGGTTTAAAAAAATACCGCAGCCGGACGAAATCGGGAATCTGGAACCAGGCGTCTGAAAACAGACCTCGCCGCGCTCGACCAGGCAGAACTGGAAATCTTCATGCCAGTGCCAGCTCACAAGCTGATAAGACGGATCGGAAAAGTCGGTTCGGTACACCGAAACCGGAAAATCCGGGAAAATACGAATCAGGTTTTCCTCCCGGTCAGAATTTATGGAAAGATAGTTTGTAATCATAATAACCTCAATATAATGAAAAAATAAGCCGATATTTTTATATATAAATAAAGATAATACCGATATAATGATAAAGTCAATGAAAAAGAACGAAACTCATAAAAGAATAGTGGAGAAATGAAAGATGTTAAAAAGAAATAGAGATGGAAAGAATCAAATGAACATCAAGGAGTCGAATCATGCCACAGAAAAACAGGCATCAAATTCCACAGAAGTTCCTTCTTCGTCTGCCCGCCTCGGCGCTCTCTGCTGCATGATCGGTGCGACTAGCTGGGGATTTTCGGGAACATGCGGGGAGGCACTGTTTTCATCCTACCCGATCGATGCGGCGTGGGTGACGGCGCTTAGAATGCTGGGGGCGGGGACGATTCTTCTGCTTGCTGCCGCTGCGAAGGGAAAATTGCCGGTGCGGGCACTGGTTCAGGATAAGAAAGCGATGGCTCAGATGGTGCTGTTTTCGTTTCTGGGATTGGTGCTGTCCCAGTATGCGTACTTAAATGCAATCAAATGGACCAATTCGGGAACGGCGACGGTGCTGCAGAATTTATCGATTATCTTCGTGGCGGTCTTTGTATGCGCGGCAGAACGTACATTGCCCACGAAACGGACGTTTTTCTGTATCTGTCTGGCATTCTTTGGAGTCTGGCTGATCGCGACGGGAGGAAGACTGGACGGCATGGAACTGACGGCGAAGGGACTTTTCTGGGGAATCATGGGAGGTGTCGGCGCAGCTGCGTATTTCCTGCTTTCAAAAAATCCGGTGAAGCAGTGGGGAAGTATTCCTGCAACCGGGATGGGAATGTTTATCGGCGGCGTGTTTCTATCGGGAGCCGTCCGCATCTGGGAAGTTCCGGCGGGGCTGGACGGTCATGCCGCATTTTATCTGGGTGTGCTTGTGATACTGGGAAGTGCGGTTGCGTATACTCTTTTTTTAAAGGGAGTTTCTTTGACGGGACCGGTGCGCGCTTCGGTGCTTGCCTGCCTGGAACCGCTGACGGCGGCGTGCCTGTCAGCGGTCTGGCTGAATTCCGTTTTTACACCGGCAGAGTTGATTGGATTCGTCTGTATTCTGGCGACGGTTTTGATTATGAAATAGTATAAAAAAAGTTGTGAATGATGCCATTATTTCTCTTAATTGGGGAATTGGAAAAAGACTTAGTGTGGAGTTAACTGGAAATAATAAGCCTGAGTATGGAAAAAAGGTTGTTGCAGAAGTCAGTAAACGGCTGGAACAGGAGTATGGTTCGGGATTTGATAAAACATCAATTTCAAGAATGATTAAGTTTTATCAGGAATTTCCTGACTTCGAAAAAGTTGCGACATTGTCGCAACAATTGACCTGGTCGCATTTTGTAGAGATTCTGCCAATACAAGATGAGTTAAAAAGAGATTTTTATGCTGCAATGTGTATGCAGGAAAACTGGTCAGTGCGAACACTGCGTGAAAGAAAAAAATCCATGCTTTATGAACGAACTGCAATATCGAAGAAACCAGAAGAAACGATTAAAAATGAAATTGCGGAATTACGAGATGATGGAAAAATGAGTCTGGATCTTTTTTACAGAGATCCATATATGCTTGATTTTCTCGGTTTACGTGATACTTATAGTGAAAAAGATTTAGAAAATGCTATTCTTGCAGAATTAGAAAAATTTATTCTGGAAATGGGATCGGATTTTGCATTTTTAGCAAGACAGAAACATTTTGTACTGGATGGCAAGGACTACTATATGGATTTATTATTCTATCATAGAGGCTTGAGAAGGTTGGTTCTTGTTGAACTAAAGCTTGGGGAATTTGAACCGCAGGATAAAGGACAAGTCGAGCTGTATTTGCGATGGCTGGAAAAGAATGAAAGAGTGGAAGGTGAAGAAAGTCCGGTTGCACTTATATTATGTGCAGAAAAATCACAGGAAACTATAGAATTAATGCAATTGGATCATGGAAATATTCATGTGGGACAGTATATGACCAAAATGCCTCCAAAAGAACTTTTAGAACAGAAGCTATCCCTTGCTATTGCAAATGCGAGAGAATTGTTAGAACAAAGGAAAGAAGAATAGAAATTTTCAATTTAATAATGAAGTGCAGAGAAAGGCGTGAGTCATAGAAATGTGGCTTGCGTCTTTTTCTGTCTGGAAAGGAAGTGAGATAGAATGGCACAGATTTTTCGTGTAGAGAGAACTAAGAATTTTACGGTAATGAGTAATCACCATTTCAAGAATAAGAAGCCAGATTGAAAAAGGGGAAGTCATTGCATGGAGCAAAGATAAATATAACCTGTTCCATCAGCAGGTGAAAGACAGCTTAGTAGCGGATTGTGCAATGGCAGTGTTAAAAGCACTGGAAAATTGTATCAGCAAAGAAAAGTTTAAGGAAAAAATGAAACAGTTTGGATGGAATGTAAATTGGACAGAGAAACGGAAGCACATTACTTTTCAGAACCAGGATGGGAAGAAGGTGAGAGACAGCAATCTGTCAAAAACATTTCATCTGGATATCAGCAAGGAGGGACTAGAGAATGAATTTGATAGAAATAGGAAAAAATCCAGAGATATTGAAATCAGAGAAAGCAGAGCAGCCGAAGAACTTAGAAATTATTACAGAGAACTTGACACAGCCATCGCAGCTGCCGGAGGAATCACCGATCAAGCTCAAAGTAGAAAAAGATCTTCTAATGCAGAGTTTCGAGAGAGCGAAAGAGTTCATGCGGACACAGAAAAAGCAGATACAGATGCTGGAAGAAGAGAAACAGACGATCTTGTCCGACAGGCAGAGATTGCGAGAAGAAGTTCGGAAATCAACCGTAGGAATTCAGTGTCTGACAACCGAATTGTCCGAAACGCAGAAGCTGAATCAATCGCTTCAGCAGAGCAACGACGATCTGAGGAACAGAAAATCTGTCTGAATAGAACAGACTTGTAAAACTGCAGAAAGCATCTGCGGAGTGGAAACTGAATACACGAGGAAAATAAAAAATTGAAACACCAAGACTTGACAAATTCCTGTAATGAGTTAAAATATAACAGTGTTATATAGCACTGTTATATTTTGAAAAGAAGTTTAGAGGATACGAAAAGAATGTCGACGAAAGCAGAAGATACACAGAAAAACATATTAGATACAGCCAGAAAACATTTTCTGAAAGATGGTTTGACAGGAGCATCTTTAAGAAATATTGTAAAAGATGCAGGACTTACTACTGGCGCATTTTACAAATATTATCCGACGAAAGAGGCACTTTTTGATGCACTGACGGATCCTTATATGGAACATATTTATCAGATTTATGACCAGATCGTTGAGGAGTTTGAAAAGCTTTCTGCCAGTGATCAGACAAGGAATATGTCGGATACATCCAGTGATGGGATGGAGCAGATGGTTGATTATATCTATGATCATTATGATAATTTCAGATTATTGTTGAAATGCGGAGACAGTGGAAAATTTGAATTATTCATACACAATATGGTAGAGCGGGAAATGAAGTCCAGCCTGAATTATATGGAAAAGATGAAAGAGAACGGTGTAAAAATACCGATTGTAGAGGAAAGCCTTATGCATATGATCTATACGGGATTTTTTTCATCAGTATTTCAGATCATTGAGCATGATATAGACAGGGAGACTGCAAAGAAAAATGTACATCAACTGAAAGAATTTAATACAGGTGGCTGGGAACGATTGTGGAATATTGAATTTCCAGTATAACTGATGCAGGAATTCTGAATAGGTTATGTGTGTTGCAGGTTCTGGATTTCTGAATAAAGTTCAGACAGGATAATAATATCAGGTGGTTGATGCCAGTAGACCACCTATTTTATTATATGTTGGTTAGTGCGAACTAACAGAAGGTAAAATAATAAAACGAAACAATAAAACGAACGTAAGGAGTGAAAAGATGTGAAAGAAAAAAAGAAGTCGGCAGTCAGCTGGATCCTGACGTGGGCCGGACAAAAAAGAATTGCCTATGTGTGGAGTGTGTTACTTGCAATAGGAAATGTGATTTTTAAGATTTTGCCGTATTTTATTATTGCAGATGTAGTAAAGCTGTTTTTAAATGGTGAAAAGGAGTTTGAAATATATCTTGCAAAAGCGGTTCTGATTGCATTATCGTTTATCATTGCAGAACTGCTTCATTCACTTTCGACAGCATTGTCACATAAAGCAACGTTTGCAGTACTTGCAAATATAAGAAAATCCTGCTGTGACAAGCTGGCGCGGGTACCTCTTGGCTATGTGAAAGGCACACCTTCCGGTACATTTAAAAATATTATGGTGGAAAGAATCGACAGTATCGAGACAACACTGGCGCATATTGTCCCGGAATTCACGTCCAATCTGCTGGCACCGATTGTGATTTTGATTTATTTCTTCCTGACAGACTGGAGACTGGCACTCTGGTCATTGGTGCCGGTTATAGTGGGATTTCTTTCCTATTTTGGAATGATGCTGGATTATAAACCAAGCTTCGAGAGAACGGTTCAGACAACAAAAGATCTGAATGATGCGGCAGTGGAATATATTGACGGAATCGAAGTGATCAAGGCATTTGGAAAGACAGAAAGTTCTTATGCAAAATTTACAAAGGCGGCTATGGCTTATGCAGATTCCTTTATTTCCTGGATGAAACGGTGCTCGATCTTTCATGGACTGATGATGGTGGTCACACCTTATACGCTTCTTACGGTATTGCCGTTTGGGGCACATTATGTAGCCAATGGAACACTTGCGATTTCAGATTTTGTCATCTGCATTATTTTATCACTTGGAATCGTTGGACCGTTGATCACAGTGGGTTCCTATACAGATGATCTTGGCAAGATCGGAGTGATTGTTGGTGAAGTGGCAGGAATTCTGGAACAGCCGGAGCTTGAACGTCCAGAGAAAAGTAAAAGTGTTCCAAAAGATAACTCCGTTACTCTTGAAGATGTCAGATTTGGTTATCACGACAAAGAAATCCTGCACGGAGTAACTATGGAGCTGAAAGCAGGAACGGTAAATGCAATCGTAGGACCTTCCGGAAGCGGCAAGTCGACCATCGCAAAGCTGATTGCGTCCCTGTGGGATGTGGATTCCGGAAGCATCAAAATCGGTGGAGTTGATGTCAAAGAACTGGCATTTGCAGATTTTAATCGGAAAATTGCATATGTTGCACAGGACAATTATCTGTTTAATGAAACAGTCCGTGAAAATATCAGACAGGGAAATCCGGATGCTACAGATGAACAGATCATCGAGGTGACAAAGAAAAGTGGATGCTATGAATTTATCATGCAGTTGGAGAATGGATTTGATACGGTTGTAGGAGGTGCAGGAGGACATCTGTCAGGTGGTGAGAGGCAGCGTATCTCCATTGCAAGAGCAATGTTAAAGGATGCTCCGATCGTGATCCTTGATGAGGCAACTGCCTACACAGATCCGGAAAATGAGGCAATTCTGCAGAATTCTATCGCAAAACTGGTAGCAGGGAAGACCCTGATCGTAATAGCACACAGACTTTCTACTGTTAAGGACAGTGACCAGATCTTTGTTGTAAATGATGGAAATGTAACAGCACATGGCACACATGAGGAACTTCTGGTGTCATGCCCGCTTTATAAGGAAATGTGGAATGCCCATATTTCTGTAAAAGATACGGTGAAGGAGGGAGAATGATATGTTTGGGATTCTGGCAAAATTCTTTCGTTTTTCAGGCAGGGAAAATGGCAATAAATTTAAACTGTCGATAGTGATCGGACTCATAGAGGCTCTTGCCTCAGCAATGAAGATTCCGGCTATTATGTACATACTGATTGGTCTGCTGAGTGGGAAACCGACAGGAAAATATATTGGAGGCTCCGTTGCGATTATGGTTCTTGCAATTGTAGTCGACGTAATCTGCAAGAGATACTCTACAGTGCTTCAGACAGAGGGAGGATATAATGCAAGTGCTTTTATGAGAATCAAGATTGCAGAACATCTGCGATATCTGCCGATGGGGTATTTCAATTCCAATAGTATCGGGGAAATTTCTTCCATTACAACCAATACAATGGAAATACTTGGCGATGTGGCTGCGAGAGTGGTTATGCTGACAATGCAGGGAATTCTGGAAACATCAATGATCATTCTTATGCTGTTTATTTTTGACTGGAGAATTGGACTGATAGCTGCAGCAGGAGTACTTATTTTCTTTGGGGTCAATTCTGTGATGCAGAATGCGGGTAAAAAAGATTCAGAGCAAAAAGTGGTATGCGATATGGAGCTTGTAAACCAGATCATGGAGTATCTGCAGGGAATATCAGAAGTTAAATCATATAACTTGCTTGGGAAACAGGCGAAAAGATTAAATGATGCAAATGAAGCATGTGAAAAGATCAATACAAAGATGGAAATGGTGTTTGTGCCCTATCATTTTCTGCAAAGTGTGATAACCAAAATTACAGGTGCTGTGATCGTGGCTTGCAGTGCATATTTTTATATTAATGGAACTATGAGTGCGGTCTATGCGATCGGTATGACAATTTCAGCATTTATGCTTTATGCCAGTCTGGAATGTGCAGGAAATTATTCATCTCTTTTACATGTGGTAAGCGTATGTGTAGATAAAGCAAATGCAATATTGGAGCTGGATACCATGGATATCGACGGTAAAGAAATACAGCCGGAAAATTACGATATCAGACTTTCTAATGTTTCGTTTTCTTATGACAAACGGAAGATCATTGATGATATATCGCTCTCTATTCCGCAGAAAACGACGACAGCAATCGTTGGACCATCTGGTGGAGGAAAATCAACACTTTGCAATCTGATTGCCAGGTTCTGGGATGTGGATTCCGGGGAAGTGACACTTGGAGGTGTGAATGTAAAAGACTACAGCATGAACAGTCTGATGAGTAATTTCTCATTTGTGTTTCAGTCGGTGTATTTGTTTGCAGACACCATTGAGAATAATATTAAATTCGGACGCCAGGATGCAAGTCATGAGGAAGTGGTGGAAGCGGCGAAGAAAGCATGTTGTCATGATTTCATCAGCAAACTTCCGAATGGATATGACACAGTGATCGGAGAAGGAGGAGCCACACTTTCCGGTGGTGAGAAGCAGCGTATTTCGATAGCCAGAGCGATTATGAAGGATGCGCCAATCGTCATATTGGATGAAGCAACGGCAAATGTTGATCCGGAGAATGAAAAGGATCTGATGGATGCAGTAGATGCACTTACAAAGGAAAAAACGATTATTATGATTGCCCACAGATTAAAAACAGTCAGACATGCAGACCAGATTGTGGTTGTTGAAAAAGGAAGAATTGCACAGCAGGGAACACATGAGCAATTAATGAAACAGGAAGGTATTTATAAGAGATTTGTGGATGCAAGGCAGCAGGCGGTAAGTTGGAAACTGGTGCACTGAGAAATAATCCACAGTCGGTGAATATCCAAATTGAATTGTCTGAAAGAGATTTAATTTAAGTTTCGCTAAGTTTCACTTATATAGGCAGAATGAGGGATATTCAATAATGTAATATGAAAAAAGCACTGAAAACCGTTGGATTATGGGTTTTACAGTGCTTTTCCTTTTGCCAAAGAGGAAAAATGCAGTGAATTTAAGTTTTGCTACGTGTTGTGGATTTTAAGACATCTCACGTAAGGACGTTCTTTTCTGCATTGTCAGATGAAGGACTGGCACACAGTACGATCAAAGGTCTTTATGGCTTATTGAATCCCAGTTTTGAACTGGCAGTGGAAGATGGGATTATCCGCAAGAATCCAGTAACAGGAACACTTGGAGATTATGGGGCTCCGGCAAAGGAGAAAGAAGCATTGACACTGGAACAGCAGGAAAAACTTTTGAAGTTTGTTGAACAGAGTAATGTGTATAAGCCTCATCTTCCAATGATGCAGGTTATGTTTGGGGCTTGCCTGAGAGTGAGTGAAACCATCGGCTTAACCTGGTCAGATGTGGACATGAAGAACCGGGAGATCCATGTAGGTGGACGCAGTGGATTCATCTTTAATACAAAGCATGGACGTCCGATTATGCCAGCGGGAGTGAACAGCTTTCTGAAAAATATTGTTAATGCCTATAATAAAAAAGAAAGCAAATTGGCAGAAGAAGAGAAGCGAGAGCCGGAGTTGATGCCTCCTATTTCATCGCATACCCTTCGTCATACGGGATGTACCAGATTGGGTGAGAACAATGTCAATCCCAAAGTTATGCAGTATGTGATGGGCCATTCAGATGCACAGATCACAATGAATGTCTATAATCATATTTCAGATAAGTCTCATGTGGAGAATGAGATGTCTAAAATGAACCTGCCAGAAACCGTACCTGCTGTGGTATAAACCATAAGTTGTTGTCGTAAAATGTGGTAAGAAAATCAGACGAATATATTTTTCCAAGAATTTGTGGTAAAAATGTGGTCAAATCAAGAAAATCGAGTGCGAAAGTAAGTGAAAAATCCTTGTGAAGTAGTGGCATACGCCATGCACAGCTCGGGAAAGACTTCCCTCGCTGTAGGGCTGTCGCCTATAGATTTCCATGAAAGAGCCATCTTTATCAAGCAAGCTTGAAAGATGGCTCTTTCACGTAAATGTGCATGGCTCGTAGCGTTCACAAATTCTTCACAAAAAAATTAGCACTCGCCTCTTGACAGTGCTAATAAGAAGTGCTATAACATAGCCAGAACGAAGGAAGAGGAAGAAAAGAAAAGTTCCCAGACCGTCCCGGTTCCGAAAATGTTGGTAAATAAACATAATGAAATGAAGTTAGAAAAGGAGAGATGACTTATGTTAATGCCGAGTATTTTTGGAGAAAATTTGTTTGATGATTTCTTTAATGATTTTCCGTTTTATGATGATAAAGCCGGACAGAAGATAGAGAAAAAGCTGTATGGACGCCATGGACAGAACCTGATGAAGACCGATATCAAGGAAATGGAAGATGGCTATGAGCTGGAGATGGATCTGCCGGGATTTAAGAAAGAAGAGATTTCGATTTCCCTGGAAGATGGTAATCTGACGATTCAGGCTGCGAAGGGACTGGATGAGGACGAGAAGGAGAAAAAGTCCGGTCGTTACATCCGCAGAGAGCGTTACGCAGGTTCCTGTGCGAGAAGCTCTATGTCGGTGATGATATAACAGAGGAAGATATCAAGGCGGAATTTAAGCATGGTATTTTGAAAATTTTTGTTCCGAAGAAAGAAGCAAAACCGGAAGTCGAGCAGAAAAAATATATTGCGATTGAAGGATAATGTAGAAGAAGCAGTCAGCCGGATTGATGGATGCAGTTGTCTGGCTGTAACATAGAAAAGAGCGCTGCGGCACTCATGGAGCAGTTTTACCAGAAATGGAAAGCCGGTTTGTGAGTGTTGCGGCGCTCTTTTTCACTATTTTATCTCTGATTAGTAGTTAATAGCTGTGATACCGATAGATCCCTCTTTGTCCAGACCAAAGGTAACTGCCGGTTTACCGGATGGATCGCCTACGATGAAACCTGCATTGGTCAGTTCGGTGGAAGAAACATCGGCTGTCTTGACTGCCTCAATCAGCGCGTCGGTAAATACCTTGTCTGCGTCGAGAGCCATAAATTCAGTTCTGTTATTTACGACAATCCCGTCATCGATGCCGATGTAGGACGGATAGACAAGCAGCTCGGCTAAATCGTTCATATTTTTATTGGCGATGATGCTTTGAAGGGATCTGGCAAAACCACGGTAAAGTTCTGTGATTTCTTTTTCGCTCAGAGTCTCGTCTTCTGCATGATCTGCATCCGTTGTCTGGGCGGTTTCTTTTTCTCCGGCAGTAGTTGTTTTGCTGGCATCGCTGCTTTCTGCTGATGTATCGTTTTCCTGTGTGGATTCAGCGGCAGTTGTTTCAGCCGTGGTTGTTTCAGACGGCTGGCTGGAGCAGGCGGTCATGCTGGCGGCTGCGATGAGAGTGGAAACCATCAAGGTATAAATTGATTTTCTCATATTTCCTCCATTTGTAATCAATGGACTCCCGGAAGCTTTCTGTGCTTAATTTTGTGAGATGATTTGCAGGAAAGAATCCGAGAGTACCTATCAATAAGGTATGGACAGTAGGTGTCCTCTGCCTGTATGTTTTGCTGATATGATTATCATATCATAAGGCGATGGGAATGTATATGAGGTTTAATGTAATGCGTTTAAATCCGCCTTTTTTAGCCTTTTATTTTTTATAGAAACAATTCCCACCAACCACCTGATAGCTGGAGTAGCTGTCGTAGTTTGCTGATTTGGTCGAGGTAAAATAAAGGTAGTCGCCTATCTGATTCTCCCCGGCGAGCGCTGCCTTTGCCGCCTTGGTGGCAGTAGAGGACGGTCCTCTATCGAGATATTTGTCAAGCAGGCCGGAGGTCGCGCCTGGGAACTGTCCGTCCGCGTAGATGACGCTGGAGATGGATTTGCCCCATTTGCCAGATTTGACGCGGTTGACGATCAGACTTCCGACTGCCAGATAGCTTTCATAGGATCCGCCGTTGGCTTCCATCGTGAGGCAGGCGGAGAGCAGATAAACGTCGCTCTCGGAGGCGGAGATCACGTAGGATGATTTAGCGGCTGGTGCAGCCGTGCTCTTTTTCGAAGAGCTTCCAGAATTTCCAGATTTTCCCGAAGTCTGGGAGGAACCTTTAGCCGCGTTTGCTTTTGCCTGCGATTTTGCGGCTGCAATCTGGGCCTCCTCGGCGGCTCTGGATGCCTGCTCAGCTTCTTCAGCAGCCTGCCGTGCCGCCTCCAGCGCTGCCATCTCAGCCTCAATGCTGATTGCGCGTCCTGGCTTAACGCTGATTGTGACATAATCAGAAGAAACGTAACCGGAGGTGTCAACAGAAAGCTGGATTTTGACCCATCCAGTTTCCTGACTCAGTACAGGATAGTAGTCCTCCGCGGCAGCCAGACCGACGATGGCAGAATCCGTGCTGGCTTCCTCACGTACATGGAGTGTCTGTGTGCTGACGGTAGCGATATAGAGACCGAGCTCTTTGGCGAGCGGCTTGATATCATCGCCAAATACAAGATAATCGTCCTTGAGCCATCCCTCCAGCCCACCGGAGCGGATTTTTGTCCAGCCATTTTTGCGTTTTAAAATGGTACCGCCGCCTCCGCGGAAGCAGGTGCCGAGTACTTTGGCATCTGTATCTGGTTTTTCTCTCAGGTTCAGCGCATCATCCACATTGGCGACCGCGAGATTTTCATACGGATCGACCGGCTTTTCTTCTTTGATTTTGGCTTTCGCCGTACTTTTAGCATCGGTGCCGGTCTGATGACTGTTTTTTAAGGTGCTGGAAGAAGCGATGGAAGGATCAGAGCCTGCTTTGTTCTTCTTATCAGAAGGTTTAGAGAGGCATAGAAATGCCAGCAGAGCCGCCCCGGCTACAATAAAAAGGATCAGGAAATAGATCGCCATCATTGTTTTATCCATTTTTTTGCGCCTGGAAGAAGCAGGTTTCAAAGGGGAATCGTTCATATCGTATATCCTTTCTGATATAAAAACATCTTGGAAATATTACAAAGATATTACAAAATTCTTCATTTACTATAGCAAATAGGAAAATCCTTGTCAACAAAGGGGGATTTTACGATTAGAAGAGGAGATGAAACTGAGTAAAAATGATGTTTTTGGAAACACTATTCCATCAGTGACAGCAATCGTTTCGCCGGAATTCACACGAAACAATCAATCAAAAACAATCATAAAAAATCAAAATTGTGCAATATAACCCAAAAAGAGGCAGCATGTTTGTGAATAAGTTTGATTGATTTTGAATGAAAATGATTTTATAATACAGTCAGAATCAATCAAGATAAGAAAGGAATGAGGCTTATGATTTATACGGTAACCTTTAATCCATCGTTAGATATATTGTGTCAGTGAGCGATTTTAAGCTCGGACTGACCAACCGGACGGATTCGGAGCTTTTGCTTCCGGGCGGAAAGGGAATCAATGTTTCGACGGTCCTTCAAAACCTTGGAATTGCCAATACGGCGCTTGGCTTTACTGCCGGGTTTGTCGGCGAGGAGGTTCGGAAGGAAGTGGAGCAGCTGGGCGTGAAAGCCGAGTTTATTTCCCTGGATGAGGGAGTCTCCCGCATCAACCTGAAGCTGAAATCCATCGACGGGACTGAGATCAACGGTCGGGGACCGAAGATTCCGCGGGAAGCGGTGGATGCGCTGATGACCCAGCTTGACCGGCTGGGGGCGGATGATACGTTGGTGCTGGCTGGAAGTATTCCAGCGTCGATGCCGGATGATATTTATCAGAAGATTATGGAGCGCCTGGATGGCAGGGACGTCCGGATTGTTGTGGACGCGACCAAGGATCTGCTGCTCAATGTGCTGGGACACCATCCATTTTTAATCAAACCGAACAATCATGAACTGGGAGACATTTTCGGCGTGAAGCTCTCGGAGCGGGAGGAAGTTGTTCCGTATGCGAAGAAGCTGCAGGAAAAAGGTGCGGTCAACGTGCTGGTTTCGATGGCAGGCAAGGGCGCGGTTCTTCTGGCGGAGGATGGAAGCGTCTATGCGGCGGAAGCACCGAAGGGAACCTTGAAAAATGGTGTCGGAGCCGGAGATTCGATGGTAGCCGGTTTCCTGGCCGGATACGGGGAGAGCGGAGATTATGAACACGCTTTCCGCATGGGACTGGCAGCTGGAAGCGCGAGCGCCTTTTCGGAGCAGCTGGCGACGAAGGATGAGATAAAGAAAGTGTATGAGAACTGTAGAATCACAAAAATCGGATGAGGTTGTATGCAGACATTTTTGAAGCTGGCAAAATGTACTGCCGGATATGCAATGCATACCTGACATTCGGGCATAAATAGGGAGGCAACAGATATGAAGATTACTGATTTACTGGATCCGAGAAGTATATCGCTGGATGCGGCACCCACCAGCAAATCGGAGACACTGGACAAGGCGGTAGAGCTGATGGCGGCGAGCGGAAAGCTGTCGGATGTCGAGGCATTCCGCAAGCAGGTTTATGCGAGAGAAGAAGAGAGCACGACCGGTATCGGCGAGGGGATTGCAATTCCTCATGGAAAATGTGATGCGGTCAAAAAGCCGGGGCTGGCGGCGATGGTCATCAAAAATGGCGTGAATTTCGACTCCCTGGACGGCGAACCGGTCACTCTGCTGTTCTTGATTGCAGCGCCAAATACAAAAGATAACGTACATCTGGATGTGTTAAGCAAGCTTTCCGTTCTCATGATGGACGAGAATTTCTCAGATTCCCTGCGAAATGCCTCTTCGGTGGAAGACTTTCTTTCCATTATTGATAAGGCAGATGCAGAACAGGCCGGCATCGATGAGAGACTGGCGGCTGATTCCGGCGAAGGAGCGGTAGATACAAATGGAGAGAATGCCGCACAAGCAGGTGGTCAGGAGATTCAGGCGCAAAAAGCGGGTGCAGAGACGGAAAAGACAGCCGGACCGAAGATCTTAGCGGTTACTTCCTGTCCGACCGGTATCGCGCACACCTACATGGCAGCCGAAGGCCTGGAAAAAGCGGCACGCGCGAAGGGCTGGAAGATCAAAGTTGAGACGCGCGGTTCAGCCGGAGCAAAAAATGTGCTGACGGCACAGGAGATCGAGGCGGCGGACTGCATCATCGTGGCAGCGGACGCACAGGTGCCGATGGATCGGTTTGACGGAAAACGAGTGATCGAATGTCAGGTTTCGGACGGTATCAGCAAGGCACCGGAGCTTTTGGAGCGCGCGGCGTCCGGGGAGGTACCGGTTTACCACGCAGCATCATCTGGAAGCAGCAGCCCGGCAAAGGCAGCCTCTGGCGGCAAATCGGGCAGTGTCGGACACCAGATTTACACGCAGCTGATGAATGGTGTCTCCCACATGCTTCCGTTTGTAGTCGGCGGCGGCATCCTGATTGCGATTGCGTTTCTGATTGATGGTTTTAGTGTGGATATGAATGCACTCCCGCTCGACCAGCGTGTAAACTTTGGTACGATTACCCCGCTGGCGGCATGGTTTAAAAATGTCGGCGGTGTGGCATTTGGCTTTATGCTCCCGATTCTGGCTGGTTTCATCGCGATGGCGATCGGAGACCGCCCGGCGCTGGCAGTCGGTTTTGTCGGCGGCATGATTGCTTCTCAGGGAAAATCAGGTTTCCTTGGTGCCCTGGCGGCAGGTTTTATTGCCGGATATCTGATTCTGGCGCTTCGGAAAGCGTGCGAGAATCTTCCAGAGGCACTGGAAAAGATTGCTCCGGTCCTGATTTACCCGGTTGTGGGCGTCCTGCTCATCGGACTGGTTATGAGCTTCGTCGTAGAGCCGGTCATGGGCGCGATCAATATGGCGTTAAACAATGGTCTGAGCAGCATGGGTGGTTCGAGTAAGCTGATTCTTGGTTTTGTGCTGGCGGCGATGATGGCGATCGACATGGGCGGTCCATTCAACAAGGCGGCATATGTATTTGGTACGGCGGCAATCGCCTCCGGCAACTACGATGTGATGGCAGCTGTTATGATTGGCGGTATGACACCGCCGTGTGCGATTGCGCTGGCAACAATGCTGTTTAAGAAGAAATTTACAAAGGAAGAGCGCGAGGCAGGACCGACCAACTTCATCATGGGTCTGGCATTCATCACGGAGGGCGCGATTCCATTTGCAGCGTCCGATCCGGTACACGTGCTTCCAGCCTGCATCGTCGGTTCGGGTGTTGCGGGAGCGATGAGCATGTTATTTAACTGTACGCTGATGGCGCCGCATGGCGGAATCTTCGTATTCCCAGTCATGGGAAATCCGCTGTTCTATCTGCTGGCACTGGTGGTTGGCATGGCGATCTCGACGGTACTCTTAGGAGTTCTCAAGAAGAATGTAGAAGAATAGATAAATAATTTTTTTTGACGGAATGTGAATCTTTATTAGAAATTTTTTGGTCAAATCAATCAAAATAGGTTATAATGAGAAGGAGAACATCATCATGAAAGAGTTTAAATATACCATTACAGACCCGGAAGGAATCCACGCACGCCCGGCAGGTGAACTGGTAAAGGCGGCAAAACAGTTTACGAGTACGATCAAGCTGGCGAAAGATGGAAAGAGCGGCGACTGCAAAAAGATTTTCGGTATCATGGGACTGGCGGTAAAGAACGGACAGGAAGTAACCCTGACCTTTGAGGGCGAGGACGAAGAAGCAGCTTATGAGGCAGTCAGCCAGTTTATGAAGGAAAATATGTAGTTTAACAAAGATGCCGCGATGTAAGGGATTATTACATGGCGGCATTTTTCGATAATGGATCAATGGAAAGGGGAATGGTCATGCAGACGTATCGTGGAAAAAGTGTATTTGGCGGTGTCGCAGTTGGAAAAATATGTGTGTATCAGAAAGGCGAGCAGACCGTAAAACGGACGAAAATAGAGAATGCAGAGCAGGAAAAAGCGCGGTTTAATGCGGCAGTTCAGGAGTCCATCCGCCAGCTCGGCGAGTTGTATGAAAAGGCGGTAAAAGAAGTTGGCGAGGCGAATGCGGCGATTTTTGAGATTCACCAGATCATGCTGGAGGACGAGGACTATCTGGACGCGGTTCAGAATATCATCGATACGCAGAAGGTCAATGCCGAGTATGCGGTTGCGGTGACCGGTGACAATTTCGCCCAGATGTTTGCGGCGATGGAGGACGAATATATGCGCGGGCGCGCGGCGGATGTCAAAGATATTTCGGAGCGGATTGTGCGCGTTCTGTCCGGAGGCGCAGGTCAGGGCATCCATACGGACGAGCCGGTGATTATTCTGGCAGATGATTTAGCACCGTCAGAGACGGTACAGCTTGAAAAGGACAAGGTGCTATCCTTTGTGACGGTACACGGTTCCGTCAATTCCCACACGGCGATCCTGGCGCGTACGATGAGCATTCCGGCGCTGATCGGAACGGACGTGGCGCTCGATGAGACGGTAGATGGGAAATTTGCGGTTGTGGATGGTACGAACGGAGTCCTGTATGTGGAACCGGATGAGGAGACATTGGAAACAATGCGCCGCCGGCAGCGGGAGGAACAGGAGAAGAAAGAACTGCTGCAAACACTGAAAGGGCGCGAAACAGTCACTCTGGATGGCAAGGAGATCCGCCTGTATGCGAACATTGGCAATAGCAAGGATCTGGCATCGGTCATTCAGAACGATGCGGCGGGCATCGGACTGTTCCGCAGCGAATTTTTGTATCTGGAAAAAGAAACATTTCCGACGGAGGAGGAGCAGTTCCAGGTATATAAACAGGTAGCGGAAACGATGGCGGGCAAACCGGTCATTATCCGTACGCTGGACATCGGCGCGGACAAGCAGTGCGATTATTTTGAACTGAAAAAAGAGGAAAATCCGGCGATGGGCTGCCGGGCGATCCGTATCTGCCTGACAAGACCGGAGATTTTCAAGACACAGCTTCGCGCGCTGTTTCGGGCAAGTGCCTATGGCAATCTCCAGATCATGTATCCGATGATCACAAGTGTCTGGGAGGTCGAGGCGATTGCGAAGATTGTCGAGGAGGTCAAGACGGAGCTGACCGCACAGAATCTCCAGTTTGGCGACCCGAAGCAGGGCATTATGATTGAAACCCCGGCGGCAGTCATGGTAAGCCGGGAACTGGCGAAAAAAGTGGACTTTTTCAGCATCGGAACGAACGACCTGACCCAGTATACGCTGGCAGTTGACCGTCAGAATCCGGAGCTGGATGCATTTTACGATCCGCACCATCCGGCGGTGCTGGCGATGATCCGCATGGTTGTTGAAAATGCGCACGCCGAGGGCATCTGGGCAGGTATTTGCGGCGAATTGGGCGCGGATCTGAGTTTGACAAAAGAATTCCTGAAAATGGGTGTGGATGAGCTTTCCGTATCGCCGGGGCGTGTGCTGCCGATTCGGAAGGTCATTGTCGAAAGCAGCTGCAGTTGATAAGAATATTAAGACAGAGAGAAGTGAAAAATTGAGCTAAAAAAAGTTCAACCACAGCAGAAGATGAAAGGAAAAGAGTCATGCTGACAGAAAAAAGATACGAACTGATTTTGGAACTTCTGGATAAAAAGAGGAGTGTGACAGTTCCTGAGATTAAAGAGGTGCTGGGAGTTTCGGAATCGACGATCCGGCGGGATCTGAATGCGCTTGACAAGGCGGGGCGCCTGACCAAGGTGTTTGGCGGCGCGGTGTCCTCGGACGGGACATTTACGGGAACCGAGCCGTCAGTGGCACAGAAGATGGAATTGCAGCAGGAGGAGAAAAGGAGAATCGCCCAGTTTGCGGCGGGACTTATCCAGCCGGATGATTTTGTCTATCTGGACGCGGGCACGACGACCGGGTATATCTTAGACTATCTTCCGGCGCGCAGCGCCACGTTTGTGACGAATGCGGTATCACATGCCAAACGGCTGGCAGCCGCCGGAAACCGCGTAATTCTGATTGGCGGTGAGTTAAAGGGCACGACGGAGGCGGTCATCGGAAGTCAGGCGATCCTGATGATCCAGAGCTATCATTTTACAAAGGGATTTTTTGGAACCAACGGCGTCAGCAAGCGCCACGGTTTCACGACGCCGGATCCGAATGAGGCATTAGTCAAGCAAGAGGCGATGCGCCAGACAGAGCGCTGCTATGTGCTGGCGGACAGCCAGAAATTCGGCATGGTAAGTTCGGTGACGTTCGGGGGGTTTGAAGAAGCGACGATCCTCACGGAGACAGAGCCGCCGGAAGGATTTAGCGGCAGCAAGAATATCCGGGTGGCAAAGTAGAATAGTGAGCAGTAACAATCGTGTTTTTCTAATGAAATCCTAACATATATACGATTTGACAAACTATTAGAATATTGCTATATTTATAGAAAATCAATAGGGCGGCAAACGGGCAGGATTATGTATGACGATCGGGAGGAACGATGGATCCGAACCGATCGCAGTCAGCATGGATCCTGAATCGTTATGCTGCCCTTGTTAGTGTTTACAGTTATGTAAAAGGAGAACTTTCTAAAAGGAGAATTTACCATGCAGCAATTTCACGGCAGTGACGAATACATCGCTTCGGATGAACTGATCCGCAGCGTTAACATTGCGGCGGCGCTCAAAAAGCCGCTCTTAATCAAGGGAGAACCGGGCACTGGAAAGACGATGCTCGCGGAGGCGATTGCCAGATCCCTCGATATGGAACTTTTGATCTGGAATATTAAATCGACGACCCGCGCACAAGACGGTCTTTACGTGTACGATACGGTACAGCGTCTTTACGACAGCCAGTTTGGTGCGGATGGCGTTGATGATATTGCCAGATATATCCGCCTCGGAAAGATGGGAGAGGCATTTGAGAAGGAAAAGCAGACGGTTCTTTTGATCGATGAGATCGATAAAGCGGATTTGGAATTCCCGAACGACCTGCTCTGGGAACTTGACAAGATGGAATTTTACATTCCGGAGACGGGAAAGACTGTCAAAGCGAAGCACCGTCCGATTGTGATTATTACCTCCAATGCGGAGAAGGAGCTGCCGGATGCGTTCCTGCGCCGCTGTATCTTCCATTATATTGCATTCCCGGAGCAGCCGATGATGGAGAAGATCATCAAGGCACATTACCCGGATCTCGACCAGAAGCTGATCGACGGCGTGCTGGACGCCTTCTACCGGGTGCGCGATCTGCGCGGCCTGCAGAAGAAGCCGAGTACCTCCGAGGTGTTGGACTGGATTCAGGCGCTTGTGATCGGCGGCGTGCCGGTGGGGAAGCTGGAAAAGGAGATCCCGTTTGCGGGGGTACTCTTAAAAAAGACAGAGGATTTAAAGCTGGTGGAGAATAACCGATATGTTTACTGATTTTCTGTATCTACTCCGTTCTTACGGGATGAAGACGAGCCTCAATGAGTGGAACAGCCTGATGGATGCGCTGGAAATGAACCTGAACGACGCGAGCCTGACGGAGTTTTACTATATGGCGAGGGCGGTTCTGGTCAAAAAAGAGTCCGAATATGACAAATTTGACCAGGCATTTCTGGCATATTTTAAAAATGTGCAGACGTTTGAGGAACTTCCGAAGGAGGTCTTAGACTGGCTTGCCAAGGCGCACGCGCAGACGCCGTATGATAAGGATGAGGTCGATGCGCGGTTTGCGGGACTTGATCTGGACGATATCCGTAAAATGATGGCGGAACGACTGAAAGAGCAGCATGAGCAGCACCACGGCGGCAATAAGTGGATTGGAACCGGCGGTACGTCGGCATTTGGACATTCCGGTTACAGCCCGAAGGGCATCCGCGTGGGCGGACCGGGCAAAAACCGGAGCGCGCTGCAGGTGGCGGAACAGCGGAATTACCGCGATTTCCGCGACGATGCGGTTATCCAGATCCGGCAGTTCCAGGTGGCGCTCAAAAAGCTGCGTCTTTTATCCTGCCGTGAGGATGGACCGAAAACGGAACTCAATGTGGAGAAAACGATCGAGAAGACCTGTGACGAAGGCGGACGTCTGGAGCTCGTCATGGAGCGCCCGAGAAAGAACCAGACGAAGCTCCTTCTTCTGATGGATAGCGGCGGGTCGATGTGGGCATATGCGGATCTGTGCAACCGGCTGTTCCAGGCGGTCAATCAATCGTCCCATTTTAAGGATTTGAAGATTTATTATTTCCACAACTGTTTCTACGATCAGCTGTTTACGACGCCGTCCTGCTCCTGGAGGGATAAGATCTCGACCGAGTGGGTCTTTCACAACCTGAAACCGGAATACAAGGTAATTCTGGTTGGGGATGCGTCGATGGCGCCGTCGGAACTTCTGTACCGCGGCGGCAGTCTCGACTATTTTCACAGCAACGAGCGGACGGGCATTTACTGGCTGCAGGAGATGCACCGGCGTTTTCCGTCAGCGATCTGGCTGAACCCGATGCGGGAAAATAACTGGGCATATGCCTACGGTGCGTACACGATCAGTCTGATCCGCGAGGAGATTCCGATGTTTCCGCTGACGGCGGCAGGACTTGAGGCTGGAATTAAGGAATTGAAAAAATAAATATGGAAAAAGGGGCGGTTCCCGATATTGACAATAAAGTAAATTTGTGCTATTATTCATCATAAACTCTTTGCACTGCATATCAAACTACAGTACAAACTGAGCAGACCGTGAATATCATGGGGTCGGGTCGCAGAAGCGACAGTGGAAGTTAGTTTCATCCACGGGACAGTAGTTACTCATACTGGTTCGTGGGTGTTTTTTTATACTTTTTTATGGATTTGCAGCACCCACCTA
Organism: Clostridium sp. AF22-10; assembly: GCF_003478725.1. Taxonomy (NCBI): domain Bacteria; kingdom Bacillati; phylum Bacillota; class Clostridia; order Eubacteriales; family Clostridiaceae; genus Clostridium; species Clostridium sp. AF22-10. Next base: position 42,290 of record NZ_QUFZ01000013.1, on the reverse strand, counting down.
TCGTTAGTGCCATGAGATATTTTTTGGAGGTAACGAATATGAAACAGAATGATTTTCAGAAGGTGGCAAATCAAGTGTCTTTTGTAACGATAGTAGTGAACATCCTTTTGGCGTTTATGAAGCTGTTAGCCGGCGTGTTCGCACATTCGAATGCGATGATCAGTGACAGTATCCATTCGGCGTCCGATGTGTTCAGCACGATGATCGTGGTGATTGGAATTAAGCTGTCGTCCAAACAGCCGGACAAGGAGCACCCGTATGGACATGAGCGGATGGAGTGTGTGGCTGCGATTGTCCTCTCGATGGTTCTTTTTATGACAGGTCTGGGGATTGGCGTGGAGGCGCTTACGGACGTGCTCAAGGGAGAATACAGTCACCTGCAGGTTCCGGGAATGCTGGCGCTGGCAGCGGCTGTTATATCTATTGTCAGTAAAGAAGCGATGTACTGGTACACCCGATATTATGCGAAAAAGATTGATTCCAGCGCACTGATGGCAGATGCATGGCATCACCGTTCGGATGCGTTTTCCTCGATCGGTGCGCTGGTCGGAATCGTGGGCGCGAGAATGGGATTTCCGGTCATGGATCCGATCGCGAGCCTGGTTATTTTCGTCTTTATCGTGAAAGCGGCGTATGAGATTTTTAAAGATGCGATGGATAAAATGGTCGATCATTCCTGTGATGAGAAGACCGAAGAACAGCTGCGCGCCTGCGTTCTTCAGAATCCAGATGTGGCGCGGATTGACCTGCTTCAGACGCGGATCTTTGGCAATAAAATTTATGCGGACATTGAGATTGAGGTAGATGGTTCCATGCCGCTGCGGGAGGCGCACAAGATTGCCGAGGTGGTGCATAACAGCATTGAAAAGACATTTCCGAAGGTAAAACACATTATGGTGCATGTCAATCCGGAAATTGACCGGAAATAGAAAGAAGGACTGCCGCAGACTGGCATATTTCCTTTTAAGCAGACCAAGATAACAATAAAAATCTTGTTTACTTAGAAGAGGGCATGCCAGATGCGGCGGTCCTTTTGGCGCTTTTGGGAACATGAAAATTTTAAACATTTTTAAGGACGTTCTGAAAGTTATACTTCCCATTTGCAATGAATACCATCATACTGCAAAATGGAAAAACTGCAATCATGAATATGGAAAAAATGAAAGAAAAAGGAAAGAAAAAAGGAACCGTTAAGAAATTCTTACGAATCGGATCTTTTGACGATCTTTTTTAGAATCGGTCTGGACTTTTTTTCCGACTCTGCTATAATAAGGATTCAGAATCCATATATACAGGCCGCAGCCATATGGCGCGGCAGAGAGGTTTGTGAAAAAATGAAAAATAAAAGTATGAGTATACTTAAAATGACTGGTGCAGCAGCTGCACTGGTGCTGATGTTTGCACAGCCAGTACTGGCAGATGGCAGTTTTGCAAATGGAACAAGTGTAAATGGCGTCGCAGTCGGCGGAATGAGCAATGAGGAAGCGAAGGCAAAGCTGGAGCAGAATTACGGTTCTTATAAATTAACGATCAAAGAACGCGGAGGCAAGACAGAAGAGATCACCGCAGCGGAGATCGGCTATAAAGTAGTGATTACAAATGAGCTGCAGGCAGCGATTGACCAGCAGGCAGCAGGGGTAGCTGGAGCAGGAGCGCTGACGATCGCGATGCCGCTTTCCTGCGATCAGACGATGCTTGCAAACCGCATTGCTTCCTTAAATTGTATGTCAGATAGTGTAGCACCGACGGTAGATGCCCATATATCCGCCTGGAAGAAGGAAAAGATTTCACGATTGTTCCGGAAGTAAAGGGAGAATCTGTGGATAAGGCAAAGGTACAGACGGCGATCAATGCGGCGATCGCCTCCGGCATGACAGAGATCGATCTGGAAGCATTGGGATGTTACACACCGATCCAGGTGACTTCCGGCGATGCATCCTTAAAAGCACTCTGCGCCCAGATGAACCAGGCTAAAAATGCGACCATCACCTTCCATATCGGTGATGCGACCGAGACACTGTCCGGTACTGAATATGTCAGCTGGTATACAGGCGGCGAGAATGGTGTCATTACTGTAGACCGCGATAAGGCAGCTGCTTACATCAAGGCGCTGGCAGCGAAATACGACACAGCTGGAACTACCCGTACTTTCCATACCACTTCCGGAAAAGAGGTAGCCTTGACAGGCCCTTATGGATGGAAGATTGACCAGACTGCAGAGACAGACAACCTGGTTCTGATGGCGCAGACAGGTATCAATCAGGAACGTGAAGTCCAGTTCTCCCAGCAGGCAGCCAGCCATTCAGACGCAGACTGGGGCAATACCTACGCAGAAGTTGATTTCGGCGCCCAGCATGTATATATGTATGAAAACGGCGCCCTGACCTGGGATGCTCCGTGCGTAACCGGAAACGTATCCAAAAACTACACAACCCCGGAAGGTATTTACAGCCTGACCTACAAGCAGGCCGACCGCGTTCTGCGCGGCGCCAAACAGGCAGATGGCACCTATGAATATGAAAGTCATGTAGACTATTGGATGCCATTCAACGGCGGCATCGGTTTCCATGACGCAAGCTGGAGAAGTAAATTCGGCGGAACCATCTACCAGTATTCCGGCAGCCACGGTTGCATCAATCTGCCGGTTGATAAAGCAAAACTTCTCTACGAGAAAGTATACAAGGGAATGCCAGTTCTCTGCCATAACTAAACATTTCTTCTAAGCGCACATTCGGTATTTAGAAGAAAGACATGGGGGACTTTCTTGAATATAATTAGATAAGAAAGTAGATGGTGGACAAAGTAATTTATCATACGGAACGAAAAAAGATCCTACGCCGTCATCCAGCCGCATTCATGCGCTGGATGACACCAGGATCTTAAATTTTACCAAGTTATCATCCAATAAACAGGAGAAAAAGCCGCCCGGGCAAAAATGGAATTTTCGAGACTGTGGATTTACTTGGCAGATTCGGATTTGATGTTGAAAGAAACCGCAACAAACTTGCTTTGTGAGGATTTCTTTCTGTTTTTAATCAAACCGAAGATGCCTAGAAAATCCCAGTCTTCGAAACCTGATCATTTTTGCCCGGGCGGCTTTTTCTCCGTCCCTCTCACGAAAATCAAACTAATTATCTATTTTCCTTCCCCAATAATCAATTCTTCCCCATACGGCAAGGTCTTGATCCAGTCACAGAATGTATGCCACTCCGCCAGCTTATGATCCTTTCTGGCATAATAAATATTAATCAGTGTCTCATAATTAAACGAACAAGTCCGCATCTGATTATAACTGCTCGGCAGTAGCTGGATCATATCATACCAGTCATCCTTATTCTTTGTCTCCAGATAACGCAGGCGGATTTCCTCCAGCTTGGCGATAACTGTTTCCATAAATGCGCGTGTTCCGGCTGTCATGTGGTCGCAGCTGAAATCGTCCATCGAAAACGGTTTGCTGGCGATTTTGTGCATCGTGCTGGTTGAATTGGCGACGGTCGCTACTTTATAAGTATCATATTCTTTCCACCAGTAGAGAGGTGCGGTCACATCGACTGAGACAAATACCTGGCGCAGAAACTTGCGGTGGTCGCTGCCTGCTTTGCGGAGACGTTTCGCAAGGTCGAGATCGTTTGGTCCCAGTTTATATTCGCCATTCTCATCATAAAAGCTGTCCATCCGTCCCCAGCTGTTCATCGGATTGCGGGCACCGCGCATGGCATTTTCCAGATTCATGACGCTGGTACGTTCTAATTTAAGCATAATCAAACTCCTTTTTCATATAAGTGAATTATTTTCAGGATAAACTCACTTTTGTGAGTTGTTTCGGGCGGGATCAGTATACCACAAAAACCATGACCCGTAAACAAAGCATAAAAAAACATACAGAATTACAAGAATCGATAGTTACTGTTCCCGGGTGGGCACTTTTGGAAGCAAAAGTGCCGTAAGAAAACGTGGTGGCAGCAGGAATTTACCGTATTTAAATGCGAAGTCACGGCAAATTCCGTTACTGGGCACGTATGCGTGAACAGTAAGATCGATAAAAATTACAATCCAAAACAGAATACAGGAAAAAGCAAAGAGATTATGCGATATGCACAGAAAAATATAATGAAAACATGTATTTTTAAATATGAAATAGTATTGACATAAAATGAAAAACATGCTAATATTTAGCCATAAAAATTCATTGATATGAAAATTAAAAAGAAAAAGTTAGATTTTACGAAAATAAAGTGAGAAAAATTTTCATATCATAATCACAAATGAGACAAGATATAAAAAAGGAGAGATGAGCAATGAGCAATGGATATTTCAAAGTAGAGATGCCGAAAAATGAGCCGGTAAAAGCATATCTTCCGGGAAGCCCGGAGAGAGCCAGCTTAAAGAAAGAGCTGGAGCGCCAGTCCGCACAGGTTGTTCAGGTTCCGATGATCATCGGTGGTAAGGAAGTTTGGACAGGGAGAAAGACCAAAGCAGTTATGCCGCATGACCATGCTCATGTAATCGCAGAAGCAGCTTCCGGCGGTGAGAAAGAGTTAAAGGATGCAATTGCAGCAGCTCTGGCAGCCAGAAAAGCATGGACCGAGATGCCGATGGAACACCGCGTATCTATCTTCTTAAAAGCAGCTGATTTAATCGCTGGTCCGATGAGAGATAAAGTAAATGCAGCTACCATGTTAGGACAGAGCAAGACCGCATATCAGGCTGAGATTGATACCTGCGAGCTGATCGATTTCCTTCGTTTCAATGTATATTACTTACAGCAGATTTATGACAGACAGCCGAACAACACGCCAAATGTTTGGAACCGCATCGAGTACCGTCCACTGGAAGGTTTCGTAACCGCGATTTCTCCATTCAACTTCACATCCATCGGTGCTAACCTTCCGACCGCTCCGGCGATTGCAGGTAACGTAGTTCTCTGGAAACCGGCTACCACAGCAGTTCTTTCCAATTACTATGTAATGCAGGCCCTGATGGCAGCAGGACTTCCGGCAGGCGTTATCAACTTCGTACCGAGCCGTGGTTCTGACATGAGCAAGTACGTATTAAGCGATCCAAACCTGGCAGGATTCCATTTCACAGGTTCTACCGAAGTGTTCAGCGGTGTTTACTCCTTAGTAGGCGAGAACATCAAGAAATACAAAACATATCCGCGTCTGGTTGGCGAGACTGGTGGAAAGGACTTCATCTTTGCTCACAATTCCGCAGACGTACCGGGTCTGGTAGCAGCTCTGACAAGAGCATCCTACGAGTATCAGGGACAGAAGTGCTCCGCAGCTTCCCGTGCATTTGTTCCGGCAAGCATCTGGCCGCAGGTTAAAGAGGGTATGCTGGCAGAGATTGAGAAGATTAAAATTGGCGATATAACCGATTTCAGAAACCTGATGGGCGCTGTTATCGATGCATCCGCATTCAAGACCAACAAAGAGTACATCGACTATGCAAAAGCATCCGAGGATGCAGACGTTATCTGCGGCGGATACGATGATTCCAAGGGATATTTCATATATCCGACCCTGATTGAGGCTAAGAAGCCAGATTTCAAGACTATGGTAGAGGAAATTTTTGGACCGGTTATGACCGTATATGTATATCCGGATGACAAACTGGATGAGACTCTGGCAAGCTGCGATACCGCAACTTCCTATGGCCTGTCCGGAGCAATCTTTGCAGATGACCGCGAAGCTATCGTTAAGATGGAAGATGCACTCAAAGGAACAGCCGGAAACTTCTACATCAACGACAAGCCAACTGGTGCAGTTATCGGTCAGCAGCCGTTCGGTGGTGCAAGAGCATCCGGAACCAACGACAAAGCCGGCAGCGAGATCAACATGTATCGCTGGTTAAGCCCGAGAACCATCAAAGAACTCAGAGTCCCGTGCCTGGATGTAACATATCCGTACATGGTTGAGGCATAAGCAGTGCAAAGCAGGGCAGTAAGACAGGAACGTTGTGCTTGCACATAAGGAACTGTCTTGCTGGACTGATTTATAGGGCGCAGCCCGTCCAGCGAAGAAAAGCGCAGCTTTTTTTAGCTGGGGCACTGAGCACGCTGAAGCCACTGAGCATGCTGGGGTGCAGCTCTTCCCCATAATTTACTAAATTAAAACCAACCACCCAGAGGATCGGCGCTGATCCGGAATCTGTGTAACGAAACACACGATTTCATATCGGTGCCGATCCTTTTTATAATTTAGAAAATCTGTCCGAGTATCCCAGCCACACCCGCTCAGATATTGTTCCGTTTGTTTGGAATGAAATTGCGGCATTCTGTTATTAAAAATCCCATTATGTTACTGCTCACACATGTGTGCCCAGCAACGGGATTTTGCCGATGCTGCGCATTCCAAATCGGCAAAATCTGCTGCGAGAACTGTATCGTACAGAATTTTCAGTTCAGAAAATTCCTATTTGTGAACAGTTACCCTATTATTCCTTACATTCATCTGATTTGAACCAGTCCTTGTATTTCTCATAAAGATCCAGTAAAATAAAATCAAATACGAAATAGGGATTTGAGGATTTGTTTTTGTTCAAATTTTCTTAGTTCGATTTTAAATTCAAACAAAAAGGATGAGAAAGCAATGACGGTGATCGATGTATCTGGCTGCGGAAGCGGTGCGGTGTTTTTGATAAAGGGAAAAGCCAATCTTCTGTTCGAGGCGGGGATGGCGTATGCTGCCGACCAGATGGTGGAAAATATAAAAAGAGAACTGGGCGATGCAGAGTTAGACGCGGTTCTTTTATCCCATTCCCATTATGATCATGTAGCGGGGCTTCCGGCGGTGCGGAAAGCATGGCCAGGGGTGAAAACATATGCTTCCGAGCGCGCAAAAGAAATTTTAGTGAAACCGGGCGCTTTGAAGACGATCCGGCGTCTAAGCGGCGAGGCGGCAGAAGCGGCGGGGCTTCCATGGGATTCGGAATATGACGATGCAGATTTACAGATTAATGTATCGCTGGAGGACGGCGAGACGATCGAACTGGGCGACCATACGATCTACGCGTTTGCGACGATCGGCCACACGAAATGTTCCATGTCTTACCTGATTGACGATGAGTTGATGCTGTGCAGTGAGACGGTAGGCGTCATGGGGCATGATGGGAGTTATATGCCGTCGTTTCTGGTAGACTATAAGGCGGCAGAAGAATCGATCGAGTATTCATCGGAATTGGATGCAAAAGAGATTATTTTAAACCACTATGGCTTTGTCAGTGAAGCGGATAAGGCGACGATCTGGGATGTCCTGATGCAGAAGCTTCGTGACAGCGTGATGCCATGATTGATATTATGAACCGGTTCCCGGAAGAAGAGACGGCGCTTCGGGAGATGGAGCGCGTGTTCCATTCTCATGTAGATAAGAAAGAACAGCCAGACGAGGCATTCTATATCAATGCGGCGAGCATGATGAAGACACTCAAAAGACAGTTTCCGGAACGGTTTCCGAGACATTTTCAGCTGATTGCAGCAGTGGATCGGAACTGGGGTATCGGCAATAAAGGGCAGATGCTGACGGTGATCCCGGCGGATCAGAAATTATTCCGGCAGGAAACGATGGGAAAAATCATCGTGATGGGCTATAAAACGTTTCTAACTTTCCCGGCTCAGCGACCGCTGGATGGCAGAATCAACCTGATTTTGACAAAAAAGAAGGCTCTGAGCGTAAAGGGGGCAGAGATCTGCCACAGTGTCGAGGAGGCGCTGGTGCGGATTGACGAGCTGAAGCAGGAAAAACATCTGACAGATGTAGATGTCGTCATCATCGGCGGCGAGTCGGTTTACCGGCAGTTCCTTCCGTTCTGCGACACAGCGCAGATCACCTGGATTGATTTTTCCTATGTGGCAGACACACACATGGTTGATCTGGAGAAAGAAGGCTGGGAACTGGTAAGACGAAGCGGCGAGCAGACATTTTTCAATTTGTGCTATGAATTCAGGGAATATCGGAAGCTGGAAAAGGAATCGCTCTAAGGTTGTCAAAAATAGGACAAAGTGGTAAAATAATCGAGAATTCTGAAAAGTCAAACAATAAAATGTTCATATAACAGTAAGGAGGAATAGAATGTACCCGATTTTAAAAGCTGAAAAACTGGCAGATAAGATTTATCTGATGGTTGTAGAAGCACCGCGTGTAGCGCGTGCATGTGAGCCGGGCGAATTTGTCATCGTCAAGATGGGCGAAGAGGGCGAGAGAATCCCACTGACTATCTGTGATTTTGACCGTCAGGCAGGAACGATCACGATCGTATTCCAGACCGTGGGAGCTTCTACCGAGAAGATGAGCACCCTCAAGGCTGGGGATGCATTCCATGATTTCGTAGGACCGCTTGGAAATCCGTCCGAGTTTATCCATGAGGATGTAGAAGAGCTGAAAAAGAAGAAATACCTCTTCGTAGCCGGCGGTGTCGGTGCGGCTCCGGTTTATCCGCAGGTAAAATGGATGCATGAGCACGGCATTGATGTAGATGTTATCGTAGGTTCTAAGACCAAAGATCTGCTGATCCTGACCGAGGAGATGGAGAAGGCAGCCGGAAACCTTTACATCACAACCGATGATGGCAGCTTTGGCATTAAAGGTATGGTTACAGGTGTCATCGAGGATTTAGTTGAAAAACAGGGACGCAAGTACGATGTCTGTGTTGCAATCGGACCGATGATCATGATGAAATTTGTCTGCCTGCTGACGAAAAAACTGGAGATTCCGACGATTGTCAGCCTGAACCCGATCATGGTAGATGGAACCGGTATGTGTGGTGCCTGTCGTGTCACCGTAGGCGACCAGGTCAAATTTGCCTGCGTAGACGGACCGGAGTTTGATGGACATCTTGTTAATTTTGACGAGGCGATGGAACGTCAGAGAATTTATAAGACTCAGGAAGGCAGAGCGATGCTGCGCCTGAAAGAGGGCGATACTCATCACGGCGGATGCGGACAGTGCGGAGGTGACAAATAATGGAAGCAAAGAGAGATATGATGAAAAAGGTGCCGGTCAGAGAGCAGGATCCGAAGGTACGTGCGACTAATTTTAAAGAGGTATGTCTCGGCTATAATATGGAAGAAGCAGTTGCGGAGTCTGAGAGATGTCTGAACTGTAAAAATGCAAAATGTATCGCTGGATGCCCGGTTTCCATCAATATTCCGGCGTTTATCCAGGAAGTAAAAGCGGGAAATATTGAGGAGGCAGCGAAAGTCATCGCACTTTCTTCGGCACTTCCGGCAGTCTGTGGACGTGTCTGCCCACAGGAATCCCAGTGTGAGGGACAGTGTGTGCGCGGTATCAAGGGCGAGGCGGTTTCCATTGGTAAACTTGAGCGCTTCGTGGCAGACTGGTCCCGTGAGCATGGTTTTGTACCGGCAGCGCCGGAGAAGACAAACGGAAAGAAAGTAGCAGTCATCGGTTCCGGTCCTGCAGGTCTGACCTGTGCAGGCGATCTGGCAAAACTGGGCTATGCAGTAACCATTTTCGAGGCACTTCATGAGCCGGGCGGAGTATTGACCTACGGCATTCCGGAGTTCCGTCTTCCGAAGAGCGGCGTTGTACAGCCGGAGATCGAGAATGTCCGCAAGCTGGGCGTTAAGATTGAGACAAACGTAGTTATCGGAAAATCTATCACAATCGACGAACTGATGGATGAAGAAGGTTTCCAGGCAGTCTTCATCGGTTCTGGTGCCGGACTTCCGAAGTTCATGGGTATTCCGGGTGAAAATGCCAACGGCGTATTTTCTGCAAATGAGTACCTGACCAGAAATAACCTGATGAAGGCATTCCGCGATGATTATGACACACCGATCATGGAATCGAAGAAGGTAGTTGTAGTCGGCGGCGGAAACGTAGCGATGGATGCGGCAAGAACGGCTCTGCGTCTCGGTGCAGAAGTTCATATTGTATATAGAAGAAGTGAGAAAGAGCTTCCGGCACGTGTGGAGGAAGTACATCACGCAAAAGAGGAGGGCATCCATTTTGACCTTCTGACCAACCCGGTTGAGATTCTCGAGGATGAGAACGGATGGGTCAAAGGCATCGTATGCCGCCGTATGGAGCTTGGCGAGCCGGATGAATCTGGAAGAAGACGTCCGGTTGAGGTGGTCGGTTCTGATTTCACGATCGATGCAGATACCGTTATCATGGCGCTGGGTACTTCCCCGAACCCGCTGATTTCCAATACGACCAAAGGTCTTGAGATCAACCGCTGGAGATGTATCGTGGCGGATGAGAGCAATGGAAAGACAACGAAAGAGGGCGTTTACGCCGGAGGCGACGCAGTGACTGGCGCGGCTACGGTTATTCTCGCGATGGAAGCCGGACGAGCAGGTGCAAGAGGCATCGATGAGTATCTTTCTGCAAAATAATGAAATCTCATCATGTAGATTTGCTGAATGAAGCAATCGCCCCGGCACTGACCCGGCTGGCGCTTCCGATCATGGCGACCTCTCTGGTTCAGATGCTTTACAATCTGACTGATATGGCGTGGATCGGACGCCTCGGGGCAGGCGCCGTCACGGCGGTGGGATCGGCAGGTATGTATACCTGGTTTTCACAGGGATTTGCGATTTTGGCGAGGACGGGCGGTCAGGTAAAGACCGCCCATTGTCTTGGTGCGGGAGAAAATGACAGTGCGGCGCAGTATGCGAGAGGTGCGCTGCAGTTGGGAATTTTGTTTGCCGTGCTGTATGGGCTGGTTTCGCTCTTTGGAGCCAGTCGGTTAATTGGATTTTTTAAATTAAACAGCCCGGAGGTGATTGCACAGGCAGAATGGTATGTGCGGATCGCCTGTGGGCTTGTGATCTTTTCTTATCTAAATGCGATCTTGACAGGACTTTTGACGGCGGCGGGAAATAGCCGGACACCGTTTATCGTCAATGTGGCGGGGCTTGTCTTCAATGTTGTGCTGGATCCGGTGCTGATCTTTGGAATCGGACCATTTCCGGAACTGGGAGTCAGCGGAGCAGCGGCTGCGACGGTCACGGCACAGGCGCTCGTAAGCCTCCTGTTTTTCAAGGCAGTCCTGCGGGAAAAGGTGCTGTTTCCGCATCTGCGTCTCTGGGTGCTGGTTCCGGTGAAGGTTTGGAGGGAGATCGTGCGGATCGGTGTGCCGTCGGCGGTGCAGAACCTGATTTACGCTGGAATTTCGATGATTCTGACCCGCCTTATCACCGGATGGGGTGATCTGGCAGTGGCGGCACAGCGTGTTGGCAGTCAGATTGAATCCGTTTCCTGGATGGTCGGAGATGGCTTTTCGGCGGCAGTCAATGCATTCCTCGGACAGAATTATGGGGCGAAGCGGTATGACCGTGTGCGCCGCGGCTATTTCTGTGCGATCGCGATGACGGCGGCGTGGGGACTCTGCACGACATTTTTGCTGATCGGAATGGCGCGTCCGCTGTTCTCGATCTTTTTGCAGGAAGAAGAGGTCATGGCGATCGGCGTCAATTACCTGCGGATCGTGGGACTGAGCCAGATGTTTATGATGGTGGAACAGACCTCGATCGGTGCGTTTTCCGGTCTGGGGCGAACGCTGTATCCGTCGATCGTCAGCGTGACCTTTACCTCCGCGCGCATCCCAGTGGCGGTGTTGTTGTCCTCTGTGATGGGACTTAGCGGTATCTGGTGGGCGTTAAGTATTTCCAGCATGGTAAAGGGATGCATTCTGTTCGTTAGTTTTGTCCTGTTTTTGTATGTTTTTTTGGAGAGAAAGAAAGATGAGAAAACCGTCTGAAAAGTTACAAAAAACATATGGACGAATTGAGAATTTCGTGAGATAATAGGGACAGGATTGATGTGATAAAATTAACAAAGTACAAAATCCAATCATTTCGAAAGGAGTCTTACAATGATTTATTCACAAGAAGTAGAAAATATGTGTCCAGTAGCCCAGGGCGTAAATCACGGCGCTGCTCCGATCCCGGAGGAAGCAAAGTGGGTTAAGTCCAAAGAAGTAAAGGATATTTCCGGTTTAACACACGGTGTTGGCTGGTGTGCGCCGCAGCAGGGGGCTTGTAAGCTGACCCTGAATGTTAAGGAAGGTATCATTCAGGAAGCTCTGGTAGAGACGATCGGATGTTCTGGTATGACCCATTCTGCAGCGATGGCAGCAGAGATTCTTCCGGGAAGAACCGTACTGGAAGCATTAAATACAGACCTTGTCTGTGATGCAATCAACACCGCCATGCGTGAGCTGTTCCTCCAGATCGCATATGGCAGAACGCAGAGTGCGTTTTCTGAAGAGGGGCTTCCGATTGGTGCCGGCCTTGAAGACCTTGGAAAAGGACTCCGCTCTCAGGTAGGTACGATGTACGGAACTCTGAAAAAAGGTCCGCGTTACCTTGAGATGGCAGAAGGCTATGTAACAGGAATTGCACTGGATGAAGAAGATCAGATCATTGGTTATCAGTTTGTAAACTTAGGTAAGATGACCGACTTCATCAAGAAGGGCGACGATCCGACCACTGCATATGAGAAGGCAAAAGGTCAGTACGGCCGTGTAGACGATGCAGTTAAGATTATCGATCCGAGACAGGAATAATTGTTATTGTACATAGATAGGAATTTTCTGAACTGAAAATTCCGTACGATACATTTCTGACATCGGAGTTTGCCGATTTGGAATGCGAAGCATCGGCAAAATTGCGTTGCTGGGCACGTATGCGTGAACAGTAACAAATAATCACAGGGTACATAGTTAAGGAGGAACATCACAATGGCATTATTTGAATCATACGAGAGACGAATTGACAAGATCAATTCCGTATTAAATAGCTATGGCATTGCTTCGATCGAGGAAGCTGAGAAGATCACGAAGGATGCCGGACTGGATGTATACGATCAGGTAAAGAAGATCCAGCCAATCTGTTTTGAAAATGCGTGCTGGGCTTACACGGTAGGCGCGGCAATCGCAATCAAGAAAGGCTGCCGCAGAGCTGCCGATGCGGCGGCAGCGATCGGCGAGGGACTGCAGGCATTCTGTATTCCGGGTTCCGTAGCAGATCAGCGTAAAGTAGGTCTGGGACATGGAAACTTAGGTAAGATGCTTCTGGAAGAAGAGACCGACTGCTTCTGCTTTCTGGCAGGTCATGAGTCCTTTGCAGCCGCAGAGGGTGCGATCGGTATCGCAGAGAAAGCAAACAAAGTTCGTAAAAAACCGCTTCGCGTTATCTTAAACGGTCTTGGCAAAGATGCGGCTCAGATCATTTCCCGTATCAACGGCTTTACATATGTAGAGACAGAGATGGATTATTACACAGGCGAAGTGAAAGAACTGTGGAGAAAATCTTACTCCAAGGGACTTCGTGCGAAAGTAAACTGTTATGGTGCAAATGACGTTACCGAGGGTGTAGCGATCATGTGGAAAGAGGGCGTAGACGTTTCCATCACCGGTAACTCCACCAACCCGACCCGTTTCCAGCATCCGGTAGCAGGTACATATAAGAAGGAATGCATCGAGAAAGGCAAGAAATACTTCTCCGTAGCATCTGGCGGCGGTACAGGACGTACCCTTCACCCGGATAACATGGCAGCAGGTCCGGCTTCCTACGGCATGACCGATACCATGGGACGTATGCACTCCGATGCACAGTTCGCAGGTTCTTCCTCTGTACCGGCTCATGTAGAGATGATGGGTCTGATCGGTATGGGTAATAACCCGATGGTCGGCGCTACTGTGGCGGTTGCGGTAGGCATCGAGGAAGCAGCAGACGCTGGCAAGTTCTAAGGAATATAGTATTTATGCGGGTTACAGGAATTGTAGGAAAGTGTGAAAAAGCCGAAAATAGAGTAGGTAACTAACACGAAACTAACAGGTAACTAACACGCGTAACTAACAAACAGGGGACACACTTTAGACGGTGCGCCCCCTGTTTTTCTATTCTATGATTTTCTCTATTTCCCGGCGCAGTTCTTCAATTACCCGGTGCGTATATGTCTTTTCTGTTACGTCGTTAATGGCATGTCCCACAATCATTTTTAATATATAGTCGTCCATTTGATAATACTTACCCTTCGTTATGAAGGTGTGGCGGGTATCATGCGGTTTATGGTTCTGGTTTACCCGCTTCATAACCTTTTTGAATCTGCCCGGTACTTATCGTAGGTTAAGTAAGTGCCTTGCTGCCCGTTTTCATCATTAAACAGGTATTCACTACCCATAGCCAGGGCTTTTTTATAATTTGCTTCCACCAGGGAGAAAATAAGCGGGTGTATCGGTACTACCCTGTCTATCCCGGCTTCTGTCTTAAGACCGCCTGTAAAGGTACGGGCTTCTAAGTCCACGTTTGCAAGTTTCAATATCGCCAGTTCTTGCGGTCGCCAGCCGGAGTAAATACCGATTAAGACCATATCCGTAAAAGGGAAGTCTATATTATCCCACAGGGTTTTTATTTCTTCCTGGGAAAATGGTATACGTTCTATAGTCGGCTTAGGCTTCTTCACGCCGTCACACAGGGCGGCGTAGTCTTTGTCTACTATTTCATGCTTCATAGCATAGCGGTACATAAGGTTAAAAAGGCTTTTCATGCGCGCCTTAGTGCTATCGCCTACGGTAGCGTCCTTTATGGTCTGTTCTAAGTGGTTTACCCTTATATCACGCATACGCATAGAATAGATAGGCTTGCAGTATTTGTAAGCAGCTATCACGGTGCGGGCGCTGGACTTACTCTTAAGGGTGGGGAAGTATTCGGCAGACCATTTATTATAAACTTCTTCAAAAGTGATATTGTGTACGTCAATATCGTAAGGATTTTCGTTATAGTTCGCCAGCGCGTCCAGGGCTTCCGACTTCGTAGGGAAGTAACCTATAGGGCGTTGTACCTGTTTTGCCGTTCCTTTTTCTTCGTCCAGAATCCAGCCGAAAGTTTTAGCAGCTACCCAGGGTTTACGGCGATTGCCGGATAGCTTATATACAGAGCCGTAGCCGTTCGGTAGCTTAGAGCCGCCTTTCTTCTTCGATTGCTTCTTAGGCTTCGGCGGGGTGTTAATGGGATAGCCACAGCCAGGGCAGCAGGCGGCAGCGCTGCTAATTTCCCTGTTACATTCCGGGCATTTAATAAGCATATAATCACAGCCTTTCTAAAAAAGGGTATAAAAAATAAGCCCCTTTCTAAATCGTTAGGCTTATGGTATAATCGTATGTGCGTTGAGATTATCTATAAGCCCTTGTTTATAGGTATCGCGTGAGCCGTTCCGGGTGGCAGCCTGGGGCGGCTTTTTATTATGCTTTAATCTGGTGGCAGCCAGGCTAAAGCGGTGTATAAAAATTATCTTTCGTTTAATATCCAGCGCCCTTCCGGCAGTTCGGAAGCTATGCAGTATCTGCAATGCGGACAGTTAATACAATTCTTAGAAATGCAAACGCACATTGAAAGATAACCAGCGGCATTTACAGGATATTCAAAATAGTATTCGTTAATATCATATCCGTCATATTCGACCATAATTAGCACCTTCTTACTATTTTAGTACCATGAATCTATCACGCGGAAAGGTTGGTAGATTATGGTAATTATTAAGTTATGGGAAATCCGTACAGCTAAAGGCTTAAAGCTGGAAGCTGTAGCAGCCGTAACAGGTGTAAGTAAATCCACGCTTAACAATATTGAAAACGGGAAGACTTCGCCTACACTGGCTAACCTGGAAAAGATAGCCAAGGGGTTAGGCTGCCGCATTAGCGACCTGTACGAATCAGAATATAAGTAAGTATACCATAGTAAAACCTTTGAAGCCCTGGCACTAGAAATATTTCCAAGATTCTGGAAATGTTTTTAGAATATAAGACAAGCCGGGTAAAATCTTTTATAATGGATAGCACTAAGGAAGGGGGCTTAACTATAATGCGTGAGAAGCTGCACAACCTTATAGATACTATCCAGGAAGAAAGATTGTTAAGGAAGATATACTTTTATATCCTGGGGTTGAAGGGTGGACGTAAATAGCGTCTACCCTTCTTTCATTTCTGCAATGATTTTCTTAAGTACGTTCCATTCTTCATCCGTAAGCTTGCAAAGAGCCTTAAGCAGATTCTTCTTAAATGTATCTTCGCCGCCGGAAATACGACCTATGTAATTGTCTAATTCTTCGTCTTCGGACATTGGCTAAACATATCGCCGCTACCAGTTCTAAGCCATTCTTCATTAACATTAAATTCACGGCAAATAGACAAAATAGTCTGTTCCGACATTTTAGAAACGCCTTTTTCGATTTTGCTTATAGCAGCCTTGGTAAGACCGATACGGTTACCAAAAGCTTCTTGACTAAGGTTTACATTTTCATGTTTTCTAACCGCTTTTACGCGCTCATTCAAGGTAAAACCCCCTTTCCTTTTCGTCTGTAATTAGAAGATAGCACAAAAAGTAAAATAATTCAACTTTTTTATGAAAAAATGTTGACAGAGTAAAAACATTCAACTATAATGTAGACACAGTTAACAAAGAGAAAAGCCGCCGTACCCTTAATACGACGACTTTCCAGGCTATCTTTAGTGACTGTGCTTACTACAGCTTCATAATCTGGGTTTCCAGTTCTTCGGCAAATTTGATAACCGCGCTATAAGCTGGGTCGTCAAATTCTGGACGGATAACAGCCAGGGCAGAAGTAATAGCGGTAAGCAGTTCTTCTTTAGTGATTGGGCTGGTGTCGCTCATAATGCACACCCCCTTTCACTTGAAGGATTAGCAACTAAAAATTGCTTAACAAGATTATACACCAACGACGAAAGGAAGAAAAGAAAATGAGCGAGGACAGAGCAAAAGAGATTATAGCAGAAAAGGTAGCGAAAGAAGTAGTTGAGAGCATAGGCGAAGACCTGGCGGGCGCGTTAGTAGAATATGCAAACCTGGTAAAAGACCTTGCAGCAGACCTTACAGACGAACAGTTAGAGGATTCCAGTTATATTAAAAGCCTTCTGGGGGAGCAGTTACCGGATTGGGACGAAGAAGACTGGGACGACCTGTTAAAGAATGTACGTTTAAAAAAATATAAGAAATAAAGTACCAGGCGGCAGCAGCCGCCCGGCAAGTGCCGTTAGTTCAGTGGTTAGAGCGACCGTCTCATAAGCGGTAAGTCGTGGGTTCAAATCCCACACGGCGCATTAGTGGCAAGGGTGGCTACCTTGCAGCAGAGGAAGCAAGCTAATAGCTGATACTGCATACTGTGAAAAAATAGCAGCGGTTACGCCAGCTATAGAGCGTATGGAAGGTTAACAGGTTTTTAAGCAGCTTTTTTAATGAGAAAAAGCGCCTACACGGTAAAACAAGCCGGGAAGGAGCGTGAGAAAATGCCGCCAGACAGAAAAGAAGCCGCCGAAAGACTTCGGCAGCTTGTAAATAGTAATTTTGAAAATGAAATTGCAGTAAGCGTAAACTATGACATTTGCTTATCAAAGACAGACACAAGCTTATTGACAGTAAATAAGTAGCTGCTGCATTTCTGCTTTGTTTCCTGGTCTACTTCAAGTTCGCCCTGGTTGATAAGCTGGACGGCTTGAAGGGAAGCCAGGATAACGCGAAATTCATTAGGCGCTATGTTGGTATCGTGCTTAAGAAGCTTTTCACCAGCAGAACAACAGCACTGATAGTTAATAGCTGCCTGGGCTTCTGTTTCTTCGATACCCAGGGACGGAAGGACAGTAAGGGCAAAAGTGATAGCTTCTATATCAGAATTGCTAAAAGAATATGAAATGTGTTTCATGGTAAACCCCCTTAAGTTTTTTGATAATTATACCACGAAAAAGAACAAAGAAAAAGCGTAATGCAGCCTACCAACGGTAGCCAGTCCTAAGCCTGGATAAATGCAGAAGGCGAATACACAAGAAAGGCGGGGATAAATTGAGGGATAACAACATAAAGCCAGCGGAAGCGGCGGACATTTTAGGAGTATCGCCGCAGTTTGTCCGGGTGGCTATGCAGCAAGGGAAGCTAAACATAGGAATAGCTATACAGCTTCCGGGTTCTTCGTCCTGGGCGTATCAGATAAGCGAAAAGCTTTTAGCTGATTACACCGGAAAAGACATTAAGGCAGAAATAGCAGCCTTAAGAAACAAAAGATAACAGACTGTGGCAGCAGTCTTAATAAGCCCTTGTTTAGAGGTATCAAAGAATTGAGCGTGAAAGTATTTATCATTTTGGTAACAACGGCAGCATGTTTTATTTTACTGGCAGCGACAGTAATAGCATGTAAGGTTTTAAGCCTGGTATTAAAAGGCATGAAGAAAGGAAGGGAGCGTATAAGACGAACAGCAAAGAAGAAGACCGCAGAATAGCGATTAGCAAATTCTATAGAGTGTACAGGCAAGCCCAACGGCTTAGTAGCTTGCGTATGCACAGCCGCTTTAGCTTATACGACGACGGCTTAATAGAAATCTGGGAATACCGGGGAGAACAGAAAACCCGTAGTATTTGCAAAATCAAAGAAGAAAGTGAAACGGAGTGTTATAAGCGGGCAACCGAAGCGGTAGAAAATTACATAAAAAATAGGAGTGTAAAACAGTGAAGAAATTTGTAGTAGAAGTAGAAACATTAGGCAGAAGACAGACCCGGTTAGTCCCGGCACGAAATGAGCATGAAGCCCGTAGGAACTGTACTACGGCAGAATCTAAGGTTATTTCATGTGTACCGTATACCGGGCAGAAGGTAGGCTTAAGCAGCCAGGAAGAAATAACAGAAAGACTTTTCCGGGGCTGCCTGGCAGCGAATAGAAGGAAGAAAGGGGGCTGTTAATATGACAGCGGCAACGGTTGAGAGAATGGAACACAAAAAGGCAAGAGCCGAAGAAGCTAACTTACTTCTTGAAGGACTGGACGAAGTAACACAGAAAGCGCTTTATATCGCTACCAAAATGGTATTAGCAAAAAGAGACACAGAAGAAGGGACGAAGAAAAGTTGATATTAAAGAGAATCGCCAGCAAAAGTAACAAGAAAGCCAGAAACTGCCTTAAGTGCAATAGCCGCTTACAGAATCTGAAAGACAATGTAGTTAATACCTGTGAGGTATGCGGGCAGCAGCACTTAGTAGATTTTTACACAAATAATACGATTGTGCTTACGGCAGCAGAACGACCGGAACTTAGAAAGCGCCCAGGAACACCGAAACAGGAGCAGCCAGGGCGGGAGCATAACCAGGAAGCTTTTAATAAGCGCTTGGAAAAGTTTAGAGAAAAGTGGAAGGAGTATTAAAGATGTTTTTAAAAATTTTCTTAGCAGCAATTACCGTATGTTCTCTTTTGGGATGTATGGGAGCGAACCGGAAGGAAAATAAGCGCCTGGCAGCAGTTATAGCAGTGGTAGCCCTTGTCCTTTTTACAGTGGCAGCACTGACGGAAAGCAGCATAAAAGTACAGGAAGCCCAGGCGGCAGCAGTACAGAAAAGCGCAGAGATTACCGGAAACGGCGACGCATGGGGAACGATTACCATTAAAAGCGGCGGAGAAACAAAGGAATATTACTGGAAAGAGAAGGAAAAGGAGTAGGAGAGCATGAACAATTTTATTTCACTGTACGGGGAAGTCCTGGACTACCCACAACAGGCAAGCGTAGACAAAAAAGGAACGGAGTACTACAAGTTTAATATTGCAGTGCAGCGGGAAAGCGGAATTATTGATATTTTACCCATTGTAGTAGAAGAAGATACAGCAGCCTATAACGCCCTGGCAGACATTGACGAAAAAGGGGAAGTAGTAGGCGCGCAGCTTCTTATTACCGGAGAAATCAGAACCAGGAACATTAAGGACAAGCTGGATATTTCCGTAAGGGCGTTTTCTATCCAGGAAGACGACGATTACAAGGGAATCACGAACCAGGTAGTTATTACCGGGTTTGTATGTAAGGAAGTACCGATTAGAGAGACACCGCGCGGGCTGCTGATTGCAGACCTATTATTAGCAGTACATAGAGAGGACGGAAGCCAGTTAAGCGATTATATCCCGTCTATCATGTGGAACGGCACAGCCACCAGGGCAACGGAAAAACTGCATGTAGGGGACTGTATCGAAGCCGTAGGGCGCTTACAGAGTCGCGAGTATATAAAAGACTTAGGGGACAGGGGAAAAGAGCCTAGAACGTGCTACGAACTGTCAGTAAACCAGTACGAATTACAGAAGAAAAAAGAAACTGCTTAACGGCAGAATACACACACCCGAAGAAAGCAAAAAAAGACAATAAAACAGCCGCTAGACTATCGGGAAATAATCTAGCGGCTTTGCCGTACATACTGTACTTACTCACATAAATAAGTATACCAAAATGTACGGCGGAAGTCAACGAAAAAGCTTATTTTTCAAGGGGTTTCCGCCCCTTTTATGGCTTGATAAAAGTATTAACGATAGGGTGGGTTAGTATATGCCGTACATCATAGAGGTAGTGAAGGCTGGAAATACCATAGAGGTATCAAAGTATTATAGCAGCAGATTTAACAAGAAGGGAGTGAAGCGGGGAAAGAGGAAGCAGCTTACAACAGATGAACAGAGAGAAGTAAACAAAAGAGCAGCAGAGAAAAAACTAAGGAGACTGATAAACGAGAACTTCCAGGAAGGGGACACGCACTTAGTATTAGATTATAAGCTTAGTGAACGTCCAGCCGGAAGGAAGGCAATGAGAGCAGACGCGGACGACTTCTTACAGGAAATGCGGAAGCTGTATAAATCCCTGGGGCTGGTATTCAAGTACATACACGTTATGGAAATCGGCAAGAAGGGGGCGCTACATCATCACTTAGTTATAAATACACCAGACGAAGTAAGCCAGCGGGCAATAACGAAAGCCTGGAAGGGTAGAGGGCGGACACATTTTAACCCCCTGGATGAATCCGGGCAGTATGCTAAATTAGCGTCGTATCTGATAAAGCAAAGCGACGGCATGTTAAAAGACCCGGACGCTTTACAGGGCAAGCGCTGGAATAGTTCTAAGAACCTAAGAAAACCGACAATCTTAAGAAAAGAACCGATAAAGGATAAGGCTGGTACAACAGAATAGCCAAACTGCCTAAGAAACTGGAAAAATCGTATTACCTGGACGGCGACAGCGTTAGGGAAGGTATACACGAAAAGACAGGCTACACGTTCTTTACTTATACGTTCGTAAGAATCAATCAGACATGGAAGGAAACGGAATTAGAATGGGAAAAACTTTAGGAATCGACAGAGAGACAGCAAGACGCATTAAGAGAATGAGCCGCCAGGAGTTAGACGGGTACTTATCTAGGGTAACAGACCGAAGCTACGACAACGGCTACGAAGAAGGCTTAGTTAACGGTATCGCATTAGCGGGACAGGCTTTAGATACGGTATTAAAGAAATACGAAGCCGACGGAGCATTAACAGCTTTAGCGGTAGAAGAAATCACGAAGACGGTAGGGCAGTACATAGCAGAGACACCAGAGAAGGCAAAGCAGCAGCTTAAGGCGGAAACGGCAGCAGCCGGGGAAGACCAGGGAAAAACCCATGAATAAGGTGTTACTTATCGCCGTTACGGTGTACCTGGTGGGCTTTTGCGTATGTGCCGTTATATCTGTACCGCTAATCATGTGGGCGGTGCGTAAGAACGACGAAGAAGAAGGGTACTACGAACCAATGGAAACGCCGGAGCTGTTCGGGAAGGCTTCGTTAACGGCATGGATAATTAGTACGGTGTGGTTTTTGGTTCTTCCGCTGTATGTCTTAATGCTGGCAGAGAAAATAACGGGAAAGGATAAGGACAATGAGCAGTACTAACGTAGTGTGTGGTATGAAAACCTGTAGAAATTACAGTGATAACGGCTGTATGAAGAAGGCAATTATATTAAGCGCAAAAGGGAAATGCTTAAGCGTTGAACTGGAAACGGCAGCAGAAGCAGCCGCCCAGGCAGCCCAGGGAGCAGCGGAAAGGGTGTTAGAGTATGGAGCGTAGAGAAAGCGAAGCCCAGGCACAAGCCGCCGTTTTCGATTGGGCGCGCTGGGAGCAGTCACAAACCCCGGTACTTAAGGCTATGTATCATGCAGCCAACGAAGGAAAGCGAAGCACAAGAGCCGGGGCAGACCTAAAGCGCCAGGGAATGAAGCCGGGTGTATGCGATATATGCTTACCGTATGCAGCAGGCGGTTTTAATAATCTGTATATCGAATTAAAGGTAGGGAGTAACAAAGCAACAGAAGAACAGCTTACCTTTATCGACACAATTAACAGAATCGGCGGAAAGGCTGTTATAGTGTATGGTTCAGACGCTGCTATAGAAGTAATTAAGGCGTATCTGTGCGGAACTATCGAAAACCTGGATATTAAAAGCGATACATACCCGGCAGAAAAGGCAAAACTTACAGACCGGGTAAATGCGAAGCGGTTTATAGGATTTTGCGGGACGGATTGTAGGGCTTGCGATAATATGGGCTGCTTAGGAAGAAAAGAGTAACAAAAGATAAAGCGCCTACTTCTTTGGTCGAAGGCAAGGAAAAAAGTATATCACGAAGGTAACTGTAAACAATGCAACAGCGGCAGCGTTTATTAAGACTGCTGCCGCAGAAAGGACGGTTTAGGAATGGGAAAAATAAGAGAATTAGCAGAAAAGGTAGGAAAATGGCTGGATAGCTGGCTATTTTTTGGAATTGCAGCAGAGGAAGACGCGAAAACACATTATATCAAATGCGAAAAGGAGTTTTACAAGGATGTAGAAGAAGGTTATAAGTCTTTTGAAGTAAGAAAGAACGACCGGGACTACAGAGCGGGCGACGATATAGTACTAAGGGAGTACGACAAAGACTTAGGAGTACTCACGGGGAGAGAACAGAGGGTAAATATCATTTATTTCTTAGATAAGTACCCAGGAATCGAACCGGGTTACTGTATTTTGGGAATCGAACCATATTAAGGGAAAGGAAGGTTTAGGAATATGAGGACAGCAGCAATAGTTAACTTGAAAGGCGGAGTAGGAAAAAGTACAACAGCTATAAACCTGGCTTTGATTATGGCGACAGTCTATAAATACCGGGTTTTGCTGGTGGATAACGATATACAGGCGAACGTAAGTAAGTTCTTCGGGGTACATAGTTATGATTATAAGAGCATGGAAAACGTCTTACGCGATACAGATACAATGGCAGAAGACGTAATACGCAGCAGTGGACGCGTAGGGCTTGACATTATCCCGGCTAATATGAATATGGACGCGGCAGCAGTAGACCTTATGTTAGACCAGGAAGCGAATCAGATTGTAAGATTGAAGGATGTATTAGACCAGGTGGAAGAACAGTACGACTATTGTTTAATTGACTGCCCGCCTGGTGTCGGAATCAATGTACTTAACGCCCTGGCAGCAGCAGACGACGTTATTATACCGATTAAGGCAGATAAGAACGCTTTAGACGGAATGGAAGAACTGACAGAGGTTATAGAGGAAATTAGACCGTATAACCCAGGCTTATCCCTGGTTAAATGCCTGGTTACTATGTTTACGAACGACATAAGCGTAGTGAAGGGCGAAGAAGCCTTACGGAAAAGCGAGTACAGCACCTTTAATACACATATTCGCTATAGTAAGAAGGTTGTAGACTGGACGTATGAGAAGCGAAAGAGCCTTATAGAGACAACACCCAGGAGCGCGGCGACAAGGGACTATAAGAGCCTGGCAGCAGAATATATAAGATTAACAAGAAAGGAAGGGTAAACAATGGGTAGATTAGGAGTAGGCGACAGACTGAACCAGAACAGCCGCCAGGGCATTATATTTACAGAGGAATACCGGAAGATAAAGTTAGACCCGCGTACACTGATTCCCAGCGAGCATAATAAGTACGCCCAGGAAGATATAGAGGAACTGGCGGACAATATGTTACTGGTGGGGCAGCTACAGGAAGTTATAGTAGGACGGGTAGCGGGACAGGACAGAATTATAGTAGGACACAGAAGAACGGCGGCAGCAGTCCTTAATATCGAACGTGGACACGACAGCTTTAAGCTGATTGACTGCAAAATAAAGGAAATGTCCGAAGCTATGTTTATGCTTACGCTGCATAGCGCGAATATCTTTAGCAGACGCTTAAGCGATTGGGAGTTAACGGAAGGGGTAGCAGAGTTTAAGAAGTATCTGATTGCGGCGAAGGAATCCGGGGAAGTACAGATAGAGGGCAAAATGCGCGATTACATAGCAAGCGCTGTAGGCGTATCGACCGGAAAAGCGGCACAAATGGAAAGTATTACTAATAATTTGTGCGAGGAAGGAAAGGAAGCCTTTAAGAATGGAAAAATGAATTTTACCACGGCTTACGAAACTTCCAGGCTTTCAGAGGATAAGCAGAAAGAAGTAATTGAATCCGGGGAAATGTTAAGCGGCGAAGTTAAGAAAATGGTAGAGGAAGAAAAGAAGAAAAAAGAGCCGACACCGGAAGCCGTAAAGAAATTCTATGAAGCCCATGTAAAGCAGTATGACGGAGACAGAAGCAAGCTTAAGGAAGCATGTATAGAACACCTGGGAAGAAGCCACGCGGGCGGATATAATCACGGCGTAGACTATGATTGCAGCTTAAGGGGCGTAAGATTAGACCATTCAGAGGAAATAACCTGGACGCGCTTTGTACAAATGATTAACGGACTGTACCCAGCAGAGGAAAAGACAACGGAAAAACAGGTAAGCGGGCAGCAGGATTTAGACGACTACCCGGAAGTAACAGGCGGGCGTAGTATAAAGACAGATACAGCACATTTTAAAATTGGCGGCGTATTGAATCCAGATTATACGCCCAGAGGGCTTCCGTATAGCTGCTATATTACCGCTATCCTTCATTCCGGGGCGTTTAGTAAGGACTTCATAGAATCCTACAAAGGCAGCAGAGGAATTAACGCCCTGTTAAATATCATTGAGAACTACAGAAAGAAGCTTTGCTACGAAGACGGCAAGTATGCACCGGGGAAGACAAGCTTTAGCTTCAAACATGAAGGCGAAGGCTATACGGTGTACTTCGATAATCTGGGCTTCCACCTGGAAAGAGACGATAGGCAGTATACAGACTATCTTAGGGACTATGATTTAATGGAACTGCTGGAGCTATGCTAGAAGCCGGATATTTTGGAGTAGTGGAAACACTGAAAAACACAATTAAGAAAACGTCTAAAAAGGTGTCAGAATCTGACACTACGAAAGTACAGCAGAACCAGGAAAAACAAGGGCTTGCGGGTGCTATGAATGAGCCGGAAGCGGGAGCAGATGAAAGCCAGGCGGGAGCAGACGACGAAGCGGTAGATATACCGGAAGCTACAGCGATTCTTACAGCGGATTTATTCAACTTAAGGGAATATATCAGCGAAGACGATTTTTACAATTTACAGGAAATCGTTATTAACTGTGAACTGGCGGCAAGAAAGGGCGGAGAGAATGAAAACAACAGAAGTTAAAAGCTTTGCAGATGTAGACACAAGCGAATTAAAGCAGCCTATTATATGCGTATTCAATCGCCCGGATGATTACCCGGACAAATGCGTAGCCCGGTTATTTGAAGGGGCAGCGCCGACGAATATTATTATAACCAGGAATACCGTAGAGGAAATCCGGGAAGATATTACAAAGCGCTTCCCGGCTATGCTGCCTTTTGGAAGGAATAGAGAAGACCACAAAAGCGTAGTAGAATCGTGGATTTAGGAGCGTGACAAAATGGAAATTAGAAAAGGTCAGAAGGTGCGGGTAATATGCACCGAAGCCAGGCTTAAGGAAGTGGGCGTAAAGCAGAAGCATATTAAGCATATCCTGGGGAAGATTGGAACGGTTAAAGAAGTTCGGAATATCCCGGATATGGAAATACTGGCGTACTTCGTACACTTCCCCTATGTGAATCTGAAAGCAGCGCCAGGAAACAAAAAGCCATATTATGTACTGCTGGAAGATATGATAGAGCCGATAAACCTTACAGTGATAGAAGGAAAGGGGAAGTAATGACAGAAGTACCGAAAGAATGGAAGGGAACGCCGGAAGAATGGAACGCAGTAGTAGAAGCGTTCGGACGCATAGCGAAAGCAATACAGGAAGCGGGAAGACAGATTGTAAACAGTTTTTCAGAGCTTTATAAAAGAATGGCGGAAGCTATGGGGAGCGAACAGGCAAAGAAACGCCTACGGCAGCAGTCCATAAGAGACAGAAAGAAACAATTAGAACGAAGCCGGAAGCGGCAGCAGTTGGCAGCAGCAAATACGGACAAGTCTAATAACTGGCGGCGATTGCATGGACTTTGTACCAGAAGAAAGTATAAAAAACATGCAAAAAAGAATTGACTTATAGTACTAAATATGGTACTATAATATCAGAAAGGAGATAAACCAAGTGCCAAGCGTAGAAAAGATAATTGAAAAAATGAAAAGACAGCCGAACGGCATACGCCCCGAAGAAGCTGACAAAGTACTAAGGGCTTACGGCTACGAAGGAGTAAGACAGAAAGGAAGCCACAAACAGTACTTGAACAAAGAGACAGGCGACCTTACCACAATCAAACAGGAAAGCCCATTAAAGAAGGCGTACATAGTAGACATACTTAACAGGATAGGGGAGTAAATCCCCTAACCTGGATATAATATAAAAGAGCGATAGAAAGGAGTAGGACATAATGGAAGTAAAGGATTATATGGAACTGCCGTATACAAGAATCGTAAAGGAAATGAACGACGAAAGCGGGCATTATTTTTACGGGAAAATCTTAGAACTGGACGGCTGCCAGAGTACAGGCGATACGTTGGAAGAATTGTACGAAAATCTTAACGAAGCTATGGAAGGATATTTAGAGGTTAAGTTAGAAAATAACTTACCTATCCCGCTGCCGGAAAGAACAGAGAACTATAGCGGGAAGTTTAATGTACGACTTCCGAAATCATTACACCAGCGGTTAGCAATCCAGGCAGAGGAAGAAGGCGTAAGCTTAATCAGTTGGTATTATATAAGCTGGCACTGTAACATATATAGGCTATCGGCTACGGCTGGTAGCCTTTTTCCTACCCTAAAACTCTTAAAAGTATATGGGTAAATCAAATAAAAGCGGTTGAAACTATAAAAACTTTATGGTAATATTAAGGAACAAACACAAGAAGAATTAGACAGAGGTAACGACCCCTTTGTCTGGTTCTTCTTTTTTGTTTGTCCTAAACCTCCGGCGCTGCATGAAATCCAGGGCAGCGCTAACCGAAAGAAGGGCGGCACATGATAAAGAAGTTATGCAGTTATCCAGCTGTCACAAGGTAGTAGAAGCCGGGGTTAAGTACTGTGATAAGCACAGGGAAACGGACAGGAAGAAGTACAGAGAATATAAGCAGCGCCGCATGAGGGACGAACAGGAAGCCAGGCGGCAGCAGTTTTATAATAGCAAAGCCTGGGAGCAGTTCAGAGCCGCACAGGCAGCAGCACAGCTAGGCATAGACATTTACGAATACTATACGACTGGAAGAATTATAGACGCGGAGAACTACCACCACATACAAGAGATAACGGAAGCCTGGGCTAGAAGACTGGACGCGGCGAACGTGATAGGACTAAGCGAAGCGAACCATAGGCGCATACACAAGGAGTATGACCGCAGCTATAAGGCAAAGAAGAAAATGCAAAAGATTTTATACGAAATGTTAGAACAGTTCTATAGGGAGTTCGTTCTGACAGGGGGGATATAAAAAATTAAAAACATAAAATAAAAGTCCCGAGTTCAACTTTGCTTGAAAAAAACGGCAATTTTTACTATAGGGGGGAGTGCATGAGGTGGAAGCATGGCAAAAGAAGAAAATGAAAAAGAAAAAAATAAGCCTAAACCATGCCCGAAGTGGTTAAATGATACCGCTAAAAAGGAATGGCGCAGAGTAGCCAAGATTTTAGCGGAAGAAGGAAAAGATTTTACAGACAAAGACTTAAAGGCACTGGAAGCCTATTGTATCAATTATGCAAAGTGGCAACGGTGCGAACAGATTATAGACGAAAAGGGCTACAGTATGCTTGTTGGGGACAACGGCTACGAGCAGCAACGACCAGAAGTAAGCATAGCAAACAAAGCGCAAACAGAATTAAGGGCATGGGCTAAGGAATTGGGGTTAACCCCGGCGGCGCGGCAGCGGATGAAGGAAGCCGGGAACGCTTCGGAGAGCGGCATAGACCCGGAATTAGACGGAATGGTAGCGCATGATTAAAAAGGAACTGCTATTAGCTCCTGGTTGGAAAAGTTACAAAAGAAGTGGGACAGCGAAGAATATTATTACGACGTTGAAGAAGCGACGAAAGTATTTAAGTTCGTGTCGAAGTTGACTAATGACAGGGGCGCAAGCCGACAATTTGAATTACTAGAATTTCAGTTTGAGATTATAACCGAAATTCTTTGTGTAAAGAGAAGAAGCGACGGCAAGCGCAAACATAGAGAAGCACATATAAACATACCGCGAAAAAATGGTAAATCATTCTTAGCGGCAATCATTGTAGTGTATTTGTTCTTCTGTCAGCGGCATATCTTCGGCGCGCTTTTTATTTTAACAGCAAATACGACGAAACAGGCGGGGGAATTATACGCAACTGTAGAACATTTCATAAAGACAAATAAGACCTTAAGGCGGTACTGCAAGATAACGAGCAGTACAAAAACCATTGTACGGAAGGACAACGGTAATAAACTTATGGTACTGTCTTCTGACGCGGATAATGCGGACAGTTTTAACGACTATGTGGCAGTCCTGGACGAGATACACCAGGCAAAAAACGACGAAATGTACGGAAAGCTTAGAACCGGACAAGGTGCATGGATGAACCGTTAATAATGACAATTACGACAGCTTCCAGCGGGGAAGACCCAGCAAACCCGGAAATGCAGCTTTACACAATGGCGAAAAAGATAGAAGCCGGAGAGGTAAACGACCCTAGCTTTTATTACCGGATATATGAAGCGGACAAAGACTGTAACGTAGAGGACGAAGCCCAGTGGTATAAATCAAACCCAGCATTAGGAGTATTTAGGAAACTGGAAGACCTGGCGAACTATGCAAAGCGCATTAGGCTAATGCCACTACAGGAAAACATGTTTAGAAGAATGTTCCTAAACCAGCATGTAGCATTAGACCATGAAAAAGGCGCTATCAATATGGATTTATGGGACACATGCACGAAAAAGGTAGATACAGAAGACTTAAAAGGCTGGAAGTGCTGGGGCGGGCTGGATTTATCCAGCAAGAACGATATTACGGGCTTTGTCCTGGTATTCTACGAAGAAACTACGGGGCGCTTTATAGTCGTTCCGTATCTGTACACACCGAAAGAAACCGTAGCATACAGACAGCATAAGGATAATAACCCTTATGAATACTGGATAAAGAAAGGCGATTTAATAGCGCTTGACGGAAAATACATAAACTTCGATAGGTTTTTAGACCATGCTACGGAACTGGACGAAACGTACAGGATAGAACAAATAGGCTTCGACCAGTGGGGAAGCCAGACGATTATTAACAGGCTGGAAGACCGCTGGGAAGTAATACCGTTAGGACAAGGAACGAAGACCATGACACAGGTTATAAATGATTTTGAAAACCTGTTAGTAGATGAAAGAATCATCATAGCAGAAAATGAGTGCTTACGGTTCATGGCTAAGAACTGTATAGCGGTTTACGACGAAATGTTAGGCGTGAAGTACAGTAAGAAGAAATCGAAATTTAAGATAGACGGCATTATAGCTATGCTTATGGGCTTGCTATTGTGTATCGAAGAAAACGGTATTGAACATTATAACCCGGTTGAATACCTGGACGCTATGTAAAGAAGGTAGAAAATGCTTAAGAAAATAAAACAGATAAAAAATAAAAGGTTAATAGTCGCAGACGCGCTATTAGTGGCAGCCCTGGTTATTGCTTTTGCGGTAACGTATGACATAAGCAAACACGCGGGGTTATATCTACTAAGCGGCGAAATGCTGGTAGCGGCGGTTATGCTGGTTAGGAGTGGTAAGAAGTAATGTTTTTAGATTTTTTGGAAAAGAGGGAAGAAACGACCGATAGCATAACGCTTACGGATGAAGAAAAGATATTCCTAAAGGTATTCGGGATAGATTCAGAGCAGCCAGCGGCAGCTATGAGGGAAGCGACGTACTTTACATGTATTAAGCAGTTATCGGAAGCGGTAGCAAAAACGCCGCTTTACCTGGTGCAAGACACAGAAAACGGAATAAGAAGGGCAACAGAAGAAAGACTAAACGAACTGTTAAGCCTTCGCCCTAACCCATACATGACAGCTATTGACATGTGGAAGGCGGTAGAAGCCACCAGGCAGCACGAAGGTATTAGCGCGATTGCGAAGCAGTACGGAAGAAACGGAGAAATAGAAGCGCTGTACCCGTGTACGGTGGAAGGAATCACGGTAGACGACGCGGGGTTATTAAAATCGAAGCTTAGGCACAAGGCTTTAGTAGATTACAGGATTGTAGGCAGCAGCTTTACAGATTCCGGCTTTTATGAAGACTTGCTTATATTCAAGGGCTTTACAATGGACGGAATCAACACAAAACCGATTAGGGAAATTGTGAAAGGCACGATAGAAGGACAGATTAAGGCACAGAATTACCTTAATACGCTGTACGATAACGGGCTTACTAATAAGCTGGTAGTACAGCTTACGTCTGACATTAAGGACGAAAAAGAGTTAAGGAAGACACAAGAGAAATTCGGGCGGCTTTACAGCAAAGGAAAACGTATTTTTACAGTCCCGGCGGGATTTAGTGTGCAGCCTATCAATTTGTCACTGGCGGACGCGCAGTACGAACAGATTAGAAGAATGTCTATAAGCCAGATAGCGGCGCTTTTTGGTATCAAAATGCACCAGCTTAACGACCTTAAGGACGCTAATAATAATTCCCTGGAGCAGCAGCAATTAAGCTTTTTAATTGACACACTGTTAATACTGTTTGAATCCATAGAACAGGAAACTACATGGAGCGCATTAACAAAAGAGAAACGGGACAAGGGCTACAAAGCGCGTTTTAATACGAACGTGATTTTAAGGACTTCGGCAGAAACACAGCAGAAAATACTTTGTGCTTATGTTTCTAACGGAATCTACACCCCGAACGAAGCCAGGTTAGAACTACAGCGCCAAAAGCTGCCGGACGGGGACGAACTAATAGTAAATGCCGGAGTTTTGAAGCTAAAAGACATAGGCAAAAAAGAAGAAGGGAGCGGGAGCAATGCCAACGAATAGAGGAACGGAAGGAGAAAGCCCGGAAATTCGTAATTACTGCCGGAAGTGCAGGGAATCGCCCTGGAAGTAAGAGCGGCAGCAGAGGGAGAAGACAGCCGGACAATCGGCGGATATGCAGTTAAATACAATACCCCTGTTTTGATAGTAGACCGCTGGGGAGACAAATATTTAGAGGAAATCGCGGCGGGCTGCTTCGACGAAAGCTTAAATAGCTGTAAAGAAGCGGGGAAAGAGATAAAAGCCTTATGGAATCACGACACAAGCAGACCGTTAGGAAGCACAAAAACTGATACATTACGCTTCAATACGGCAGATACCACAGGGTTAGCGTATGACATTGATTTACCTAACAATACCTGGGGAAATGACGTAAAAGAGAGCGTACAGCGCGGGGATGTAGACGGTAGCAGCTTCGGCTTTATCTGCCAGGAAGACAGGTGGAGTAAAGTAGTACATGAAGGCGAAGAAATTTACAAAAGAAGCGTAGTAAAGGCGGTGCTGCTGGAAGTAAGCCCTTGCACCTTCCCTGCTTATGACAGTTCAGAAATTAGCTGTAGAAGCTTTGAGAAGGTAAAAGAAGAAGCAAAAGAAGAAAAGAGATTAGAAAAATTAAAAATGGAAGCCCGGCTTATGCAGCTTAGGGAAGAAAACGAAAAGGAGTTTTAAAAAATGACAGTACAGGAAATCAGAGAGTTAATCGGAAAGAAAACAGAGGAGATTAACGGCTACCTGGAAAGCCGCGACGCGGATAAGGCAGAAGCGGCGTTAGAGGAAAAAAGAAGATTACAGAGATTGCTTGCTGTAAGAGAAGCAGAAGACGACGAAGAAAAAGAGGAATTAAGAGGACAGAAGCGCAAGAAGGAAGAAAAGCGTACAGCTTCAGCAGTAAGCGAGTTGAGAGTAGCTGTTAAATTTGCGCTTAAGGGCAAAGAAGCACTTACGGACGAGGAAAGAGCAGCCGTAACCATTGACAACAACGCCGCGATTCTGCCGGAGCAGTTCGTTAATGACATCCAGGTATTGCGTGAAGGCTTCCCCAGCCTTAAGGAACATTGCCACATTGTACGCGCTACTTCCAATCATGGAAAAATGCCGTTTGCAAAGATTGGCGGAAAGAAGCTTACTAAGTATAAATCTGGTACTAAGTTGACAGGGGAAGCCGCTAACACACAGGATATTAGCTACAATATCGAGAACTACGGCGCGTTAGTTCCGATTGCCAACGACTTACAGGAAGACGAAGCTGTTAATATCATCCAGGATGTTATTAAGCCGGATTTTGCGGAAGCTGGCGTTAACAGCGAAAACGACGAAATCTTACAGATTGTCGAGGACAACGCTACAGACAAGTCTACAGGCGTGACAGACTGGCGCGGGGTTAAAAAGGTAATCGACGGCGTATTACCGACACTTCGCGCAAAGACTGTAGTTATCACAAACCTTACAGGTTATGTATATTTGCAGTCCCAGGAAGATAAGAACGGTAGAAACCTGGATTTAGTAAAGACCGTAAACGGTAAAGACTACTTCCAGAACCGCCAGCTTATCACTTTGAGCGACGAAGCGGTAACAGCAAGCGCGACCGGAAAGGTAGTATTTTATGTAGTTAACCTGTATGCGCTGGTTAAGTTCTTTGAAAGAAAGGGCTACACAGTGTCTACAGATAAGTCTGTATTCTTTGAATCTGACGAAACAGCACTTAAGGTACAGGAACGCTTTGACTGTGAGAAGTTGGACGACAGGGCAGACTTCAAGGTAGAATTTACCCCGGCTGCCTAATGCGTCCCGGAAGGGGTAGGAAATGGCAGCAGAATTATTAACGCTTGAACAGGCGAAGAATTATTTAAGGGTAAGCTACGACGAAGACGACGAGGAAATAATCGGGCTTATTTTGACAGCCGAAGCCTATATAGATAGTTGCGTAGGCACTAGATATAAGGATAAGGCGAACTATGAAAACGACGAAGAATACGAAAAAGGGCGGAGAATCGCCGCCCTTCTTCTAAAGAAAATCGTAAGCGATATGTACGAAGTGCGTTCTACTACGGTAGGAAGTAACACGAAAACCGATAATATCACAAAAACCATATTAGACAAGCTGGCGAATGTGGGGGCGTGATTATGTATTTAATGATTCAGAAGCGTAAAAAAACAGTAGAAAAAGGAAGACCAGTAGAAATCTGGGAAGACTATTACAAGTGCTGGTGCGACGTAAAGAGCCTGTACGGAAAAGAGTTATATAGCGCCCTGGAAGCAAAATTAGAAAACGTAGTGAATTTTGAAACCAGGTTTTGCTTAAAACTGGAAGCCTTAAATACAAAGGAATACCGGGTTAAATGGGGCGAAAGGGTGTTTAATATTATCGCGGCAGACTATGGGAAGTATAACCGTAGAAAAATCGTGATAAAGGCACAGGAAATAGTATGAGTTTTGATATTTCAATGGAGTTTTTAGGGCTGAATGAAATGCAGAAGGAAATAGAAAGACTTTCTACAGAATCAGAACTAAAGGCACTAAACAAGAAAATCATAAAACGGGCTGGCGAAATCGGCTTACAGGAAGCAGAAGGACAGATACGGAAGAAAGCATACAGTAGTAACCCTATGAAATCCGGCAGAAAAGGCAGCAGAACCGGACAGCACGCGGCGGACAATGTACCGAAGAAGGGAACGACGCAAAGCGGGAATTATGGAGAACTGGTGGGATGGGACAGGGGCGATACTTCCCCGTTCTTTTATATGAAATTCCATGAATGGGGTACGACCATGCACAAGCCTAAACATTTTATGTTAGACGCAGCCAGACCGACATACCAGGCGCTAAAGGAAATTGCAGAAGAAGAATACGAAAAGACATTAAAGGAAAAGCTGGGGGAATAAGCATGGCACTTTTGAGCGAAGAAGAAAAAGAACAGCTTAATAGAGTTCTGGCGGAATACCCCAACAGTGAAGACCTGGACTTAACCGCGTTTATAGCGGAAGTGATAGGGATAACAGGGGTACACGCGGAAGAAGGCTGGTATAACCAGAATATAAACGATACACACATAACATTTTATTTTATGAGTGATGAAGATATAGATTTTAGTGAAGACACAAACGAAAACGAAGAATACTACATACAGGTTGATATATGGAGTAAAGAAGACTGCTTTAAGCTGAAAAAGAAGGTTAAGAAGCTGCTGAAAAAGGCGGGCTTTACCTATTTTACCGGAAACGACCAGTACGAAGTAGAAACCGGAATTTATCATAAAGCAGCGCGCTTTTACTTTTCTATGAATGTGGAAGGAGATAATTAAAATATGGCAGCAGTAAAGGAAAATAAAGAAACTATTGTCAGAAGCCGCCTGGTAGGTTTAAAGGACATTTGCGTAGCAGCAGTTACAACGAACGACGAAGACGTATACGTGGCAGAACCGCCCGTAAGACTTGCTAAGGCAATCGCCGCAACGGTAAAAGATACCTTTAGCGTCGAATATACATATAGCGACGACGAGGTAGAAGACACCGTAGAGACATACGAAAAAACAGAAATCGAATTAGAGGTAAACAGATTAACGCCGGGAGACTATGCGTTACTGTTTGATACTCTTTATAAATACGGCTTCCTGGCAAAAGCGGAAGGGGATAAGGCAAAAGAAGTAGCGTTAGGCTTCCGGGCAAAACAGGGGAACGGCAAGTACGAATTTAGCTGGTACTATTGTGGAAAAGCGGAACACCCGGACGTTACATACGAAACGGTTAAGGACAAAAAGACAGCCCAAACAATTAAGATTACCTTCACTTTCTACGCCAGAAAGAAAGAAGATACTATCGAGGGAGAAAAAAAGAAGCTTTACGCCCTTATCGTGGACGAAAGTAACTTACTGGAAGAACACACGACAGCAAAAGAAGCTATCGCTGCATGGTTTAGCGAAGTCCAGGAGTATAAGGAAGTACCGAAAGTAGAAGGCGAAACAGGACACTAATAAAAAGTGAGGGTGTCAGATTCTGACACCCTTTACAGAAAGGGTATATTATGAAAATCAGCTTAAACGGCAAGGAATACGAAAGCGGAAAAATCACAAGAGAAAAATATAAAAAATTTGCGGAAGTATACGAAAGCCTGTTAGGAAAAGAAAAAACTGCACAGACATTTAGCGACGACGACTTAGACTGCATGGTAGAAGCGATTGTACAGGTGTTCGGAAATCAATTTACTTTTGAGGAAGCAAACGACGGCTTAGACGAAATCAGCAGCATTATTCTTAATTTTTCGCTTATCAATGCGGAAATTATGAATAAAACCAATATCCAGGCAGAAGAAGTAGCAAAAAGCTTAAAAACAAATGTGATTACGATAGGCGGTAAAGAATACGAAAGCGGGAAAATTGGGCGAAAGAAATACCGGGCATTTAGGGAAGTGTATAACGACCTGGTAACACCGGAAAAGCAGACATACACAGACGACGACTTAGACCGCATGGTAAAAGCGATTGTAGAAATCTATGATAATCAGTTTACTTTTGAGGAAACAAACGCGGAATTGGCGGACGTATCACAGATTATTTTTAACTTTGCGCTTATCAATGCAAATATTATTAAGCGCCTGGCAGAACAGACAGAGGACGCAAAAAAAAATTTGAGTTCACGCGCTTAATTGATACCCGTATCAAATGCGGCGGAAAACTTAAGAGTTTTTACAGTATCACGACATACGCATATAGGCGTTATATACAGCTTATGGAGTTGATAAGCAAAACCGAAGACGAAAACGACTTATTATACCTATATTCTGCTGTTATCCGGGTAGTGTTTAATGACAGGATAGAGGAAGAAGAAATAGAACAGCTGGACGTAGCAGAAGTTATTAGTACATTTAAGGCAATCGCCGAAATCGTGGACGCTTCCGTAAATGAAAAGATACGGAACATAAGCGACCTTTTGAGCGGCAGCCAGCAAGTAGAAGACCAGGGTAGCGCTTTTGATGAATACGACCGGGAAAACGGTTATATAGAAGAATATTCCCAGGAAGAAATATGGGAGACATACAGAAATGCCCTGGATAATATTTTACAGATATGTATTAAGAATATGCGAAACAGTTATAAGGACTGTTTGGAATCGGACTTAAGCGACCTTTTGGACTACGTTGTATTTCAAGTCGAATATGACAGAGAAACGCAAGCGAAGGAGTAAGTTATATAAATGGCTGGTGCTAGTCTACGAATAGGGGCTAATACAAGCGAGTTTACCAGTCAAATGAAGTCAATGCTTACGCAAATGAAGCTTGTAACCAGCGAATACAAAGTAGAAGCGGCACAGGCGAAGGCGTTAGGCAGCCAGACCGATTTACTTAAGGCTAAACAGACGGAGTTAACGGCTAAGATAAAGCTACAGACCGACGCTATTAAGCTTCAGCAGTCACATTTAGCAGACCAGAAGCAGAAGCTTACAGAGTTACAGGAAAAAGAGCAGAAGTTAAAAGAGAAGGTAGCGGAACTTACCAAGGCTTACGAAGAAAGCGTTAAGACGACAGGTAAAGACAGCGAAGAAAGTAAAAAATTAAAGGCACAGCTAGAGGAAACAGGAGAGGAACACGCTAAGGCGGAAAAAGCGGTTAAGAAACAGGAAGACGCGATAGCAAAAAATACTATTAAGGTTAATGAATCGCGGGCAGCCTTAACAGACCAACAAACAGAACTAAAACGAACCGAAGAAGAATTAAACAGCACAGGTAAGAAATGGACGGTTTTCGGACAGGAGATAACAGCAGCCGGAAACAACATGGACGAAACCGGGAAGAAAACGGTAAGCCTGGGCGATATTATAAAAGCTAATTTAATATCCAGCGCTATCATAAATGGCGTTAAAGCCCTGGCTAATGGCTTAAAGACACTTGCGACGGCAGCAGTTGGCGTAGGTTCGGATTTTGAAAGCGGAATGAGCCAGGTAGCGGCTACTATGGGAATCACGACAGAGGAAATAGCAGCCGGAAGCGAAGAATTTGATAAATTGCAGAAAGCGGCGAAGGAAGCGGGAGCAACTACGCAGTTTTCAGCAACACAGGCAGCAGAAGCACTTAACTATATGGCACTTGCCGGATATGACGCGGACAAGTCTATAGAGACGTTACCGACAGTCCTTAACCTTGCAGCAGCCGGGGGAATGGATTTAGCGACAGCTTCCGATATGGTTACGGATAGCATGAGCGCGCTAGGGGACGCAGCCGGGACGACGGAAGGCTTCGTTGACAAAATGGCGAAGACTTCGCAGAAAAGTAATACAAGCGTACAGCAGTTAGGCGAAGCAATTCTAACGGTAGGCGGAACTGCTAAGAACCTGGCGGGCGGCGTGGTCGAAATGAATACCGTCTTAGGTATTTTCGCAGATAACGGCGTAAAGGGAGCAGAAGGCGGAACAGCGTTACGAAATGTAATTCTAAGCCTTACAGCGCCTACAGATAAAGCTAAAAAGCAAATGGAAGCGCTGGGCTTACAGGTATTCGACGCAAACGGGAACATGCGCCCGTTAAATGAAACCTTTAACGACCTTAACGGAATCCTGGGAACAATGACCCAGGGAGAACAGACAGAAGTACTTAATAGTATTTTCAATAAAGTAGACCTTAAGAGCGTAAACGCTTTGCTGGCAAACAGCGGGGAGCGCTTCGACGAGTTAAGCGGCTATATTTCAGACTGTGACGGTGCAGCGGCGGATATGGCGGCAACAATGAACGACAACCTACAGGGAAAAGTTACAATACTAAAAAGTGGGCTGGAAGGCTTAGGAATTGCAGCCTATGAAAAATTCAAGACACCACTAACAAACGCCGTAGAAAACGTGACGGAAGTTATCGGGCAATTACAGACAGATTTAACAGACGGAAGCTTAAGCGGAGCGCTGGAAAAGATAGCTACAGGCTTCGGAAACATGGTAGAAAAGGCAAGCGAAATAGTAGCGGCTGTTCTGCCTACACTTCTGGAAGGGCTGGGCTGGATTGCAGACAACGGGGAAACGATAGTAAGCGTATTGGCTGGAATCGGTGCGGGCTTCGTAGCTTTTAAGGTAGCTTCGGTTATAAATGCGGTCGTAGCAGCGTTGACAAGCTTTAAGGCGGCAGCGACAGCCGGGGCGGCGGTA
Organism: Clostridium sp. AF22-10; assembly: GCF_003478725.1. Classification (NCBI taxonomy): domain Bacteria; kingdom Bacillati; phylum Bacillota; class Clostridia; order Eubacteriales; family Clostridiaceae; genus Clostridium; species Clostridium sp. AF22-10. The sequence continues at coordinate 4,021 of NZ_QUFZ01000013.1, read as the reverse complement.
CAGTGGTTAGTAAACGCTGCTATGGCGGCTAACCCTATTATGCTGGTTGTAACATTGGTCGCTACGTTGGTGGCGGCTATTGTCGGATTTATCGCCACAAACGAGGACGCGCGGGCAGCTATCGCGAATGTGTGGGGAAAAATAAAAAATGCTATCGAAGTTGTGGTAACGGCAATCGTGAAATTTTTCACCCAGACGCTGCCGGATTCTTTCGCAAAGGTAATCGAATTTCTGGCGAATATTGTAGCAAAAATCGAAGCCGCCTTTAATGGCGTGGTTACATTCCTACAGCAGCTTCCTAGCAAAATCTGGAACGCTATTATAAGTACTGTAGACGCTATACGCGAGTGGGCGTTAGGACTTAGAACGGCAGCAGAAGAAGGAATAACCCAGCTTGTAACGAATGTCGTTACGTTCTTTTCAGAACTGCCTAACAAAATCGCTTATGTTATCGGTTTTTGCTTGGGCTATATTATAAAATTCGGGATTGATTTATACACCTGGGCTACGACAAAAATACCGGAATTTGTAAACAGTGTCGTAACATTCATGCAGCAGTTACCGGGCAAAATCTGGAACGCGATTATAGACGCAGTACAGAAGGTAGCGACCTGGGGCGAGAACATGAAGACCCAGGCAGTGACAAAAACGACACAGCTTATAACGAACGTGATTAGCTTCATGCAGCAGTTACCGGGTAAAATCTGGAACGCTATCATAAGTGCGGTACAGCAAGTAACGACCTGGGGCGAACAAATGAGAAGCCGGGCGGTAACAGCAGCAACAAACTTACTGAATCAGACAATTACTACATTGTCGCAAATGCCGGGTAAGGTCTGGAACGCTATTGTAGGCGCTGTACAGCAAGTCGTAAACTGGGGAACACAGTTAGCGGCAAAAGGAACGGAAGCAGCTAAGGGGCTGTATAACGCTGTGGTAAACGGTGTAAGAAGCTTGCCTAGCAAAATGGCGGAGATAGGAAGTAATATTGTTTCGGGAATATGGAACGGAATAAGCAGCGGTTGGGACTGGCTGACCGGAAAGGTTAAGAGCCTGGCAAAAAGCTTATTAGACGGAGCAAAGGACGCTTTAGGTATTCATTCGCCGTCAAGACTATTTAGGGATTTAGTAGGTAAGATGATACCGCAAGGTATCGGGGTAGGTATTACGGCAGAAATGCCAACGCTACAGAGTGACTTGAAAGAAGAATTACAGGGCATGACAACTAAGGTAGCGGCAGAGGTTAACCCGGTAACGGCGGTAAAGAATACGGCTAAAATTTCTACTATCGGCGGAGAAGTAAGCACAAAGCAAATTGCAAAGGATAGGGATATTACAGTTATTGTATATACCACAAATACAACGACCTTAGACAAAAAAGTAATTGCTAAGGAAGTGAAGAAAGAAGTAGTTAAGGGAATCACAAAAGACCAGAACGATAAGGATAAGACGAAAGGGGCGGCATAATGCGGGCAACATTCCACATTTTCTATAATGGCGAATCATGCAAGGACGTAGGGTTAAGCGTAATAAGCCGCCCTACTATCCTGTACCGGAACGGGAGTACGACACTATTAAGGTGGAAGGACGCGACGGGGAGTTACACAGGGATAAGAAGACGTACAAAGATATAGAAATACCGATAAGCTTTAACTTTGTATCGAAGACACCGGACGTATGGGCGCAGGACTTACGAAAAGTAAAAAAGTGGCTGTACAGCGGGAAAGATAACAGACTGATACTTAGCGACGACCCGGAGTATTACTATAAAGTCAAAAAGGCGGTAATGAGTGATACGGAAAGAACGGCGAAGCGCAAGGGGAAATTTGAAATTGTTTTCACTTGTGAAAGTTATATGTATCGGGTAGACGGACAGGACGAAAAAGAAATAGGGGAATACCTGTATAACCCCTACATGAAATCACAGCCAGTATATAAGATATACGGCAATGGAGAAATAACCTTAGAAGTAAACGGAAACCAGGTAACGGCAGAAGTGACAGAGCAGCTAAACATAGACACGAAGTTAGAAATATGCTACAACGCAGCGAATGAGATTAGCAATGCGGCACTTACCGGGAAGTACGAAGGGCTTTACTTACAGGAAGGGGATAATAATTTTAAATATACAGAGGGCTTTAAGGTGGTGTTAGTCCCTAACTGGCGGGAATTATGATAGAAGTATATAGAAGTACTAATACAAATTACCAGAAGAACGGAGATATAACGCTTACGCCCTTAGAATGTATCTTTGAATGGGGGTTAGACGGAATCTGCCAGATAGAACTAACCCACGAATACGACGACCTGGGGCGCTGGGAATACCTGGTTAATGATAATGTTATAGCAGCACCTACGCCGTATTCAGATAAACAGCTATTCAGAATCTACAAAAGAGAAAAGAGCGACGACGAAGTAACAGTATACGCAAGGCATATATACTACGACAACTTAGGAAACTACCTGGTTGATGTACGCCCAACAAACAAAAACGGACAACAGGCGCTTGATATTATATTTAGCGGGACGAAGTTTACGCCCCACAGTGATATAACGACAGCGAATACGGCTTATTATGTACGGAAGAACATAGTAGAAGCAATAGCGGGCGACGACGAAAACAGCTTTATAAACCGCTGGGGCGGGGAACGGCTGTACGATAATTACGACGTATATATTATGCGACAGATTGGAAGCGACAAAGGCGTAAGAGCAGAGTTCGGGCATAATCTGGAAGCGATAGAAGAAAGCGTAAGCGACGAAGACGTAGTAACAAGAATTATTCCAGTGGCTTATAACGGGTATGTCCTGGAAGGGGCGAAACCGTGGGTAGACAGCCCCAAAATAGGAAGCTATGCAGAGGTAAAAGGTGCTGTAATAAACTTTGACGATATTAAGCTACAGGAAGATTGTAGCGAAGGGGAAACGGGCTACGCTAATTTAACAGCATTAAGGGCAGCGCTTGTAAAAGCCTGTAACGAGGAATATAAAAAAGGAATCGACGACCCTACGGTTAATTACACAGTTAATATGGTGGAATTGGCAAATACGGTAGAGTATGCGGAGTATAAGCAACTGGAAAGCGTAGAAGTAGGCGATACGATAACCTGTAGACACAAAGGAATAAAGATAGAGATAAAAGCGCGCTGTATCCGTATAAAATGGAATTGTATAACAAAAGAAAACGAGGAAGTAGAGTTAGGGAACTTCTTAGAAAACTATTTTGATAAGACAAGCAACAGCATACAGCGGGCGACGGCTTCTATAGAAGGGGCAAACAGCCAGGCTTTAGCAGCGAAGGAAGTAGCGGAAAAGGCGGCGAAAGAAGCAACCAGCGCTCAGACGGCGGCGGAAACAGCCAAGGGAAAAGCGGAAACGGCAGCCGGGACAGCCAGTACGAAGGCACAGGAAGCCAAGGCAGCGGCGGAAGCGGCAAGTAACCAGGTATCTTTAGCGGCAGCCCAGGCGACAGCGGCTAAGGAATACGCGGCGGCAGCAGAAGCGGCAAAGACCGAAAGCGAAAAGGAAAAGACAGCAGCCGGAGAATATGCAGCCCAGGCAGAAAGTAAGGCGAAGGAAGCCCAAGGAGCAGCCGGAGTAGCAACAACACAGGCAACAGCAGCGGGAGAACATGCAGACGCGGCAAGGAAAGAAGCCCAGGCAGCAGCCAACGCTAAGGCGGCAGCCGCCACAGCCCAAGGAAAAGCGGAAGTAGCCCAGACAGCGGCAGAAAGCGCCCAAGGGAAAGCAGAAGCAGCCCAGGCGGCAGCAGAAAGCGCCAAGGGGAAAGCAGAAGCAGCCGAAGGTAAAGCTACCACAGCCAGGAGGGCAGCGGAAACAGCCCAGGGAAAAGCGGAAGCGGCAGCGGGGACGGCAGCCAGGCAGCCAGGCAGCCACCACAGCCCGAACGGCGGCAGAAACAGCCAAGGGAAAAGCTGAGACAGCCAGGGGAGCGGCAGAGAACGCTAAGGCAGCAGCCGCCACAGCACAAGGAAAAGCAGAGACGGCAGCCGGGACGGCG